>QGVE01000053.1 GCA_003242675.1 Bacillota bacterium
GAGCGGTATACTTAATGTAGCCTCATAACTGGCCGAGAGCCGCTAGGGGAGCCGTTGCAACGGCTGAGAACCGGGGTGAACCCCGGGACCCTGTCACCTGATCCGGGTAATGCCGGCGTAGGGAAGCGAGCCTCGCGGACACTTCGTGTACCGCAGCTCGCTGGGCTGCGGTTTTCTCGTGCCACGCGGGGGCGAGTAGGTTGGGTGCACGGAGGTGTCCGACATGTCTGATGCCCGGCTTCGTCTGCGGCGCCTCGTCGAGACCGCGATGATGGTCGCGGCCGCCGTGGCGCTGTCGTTCGTGAAGGTGTGGGAGATGCCGCAGGGCGGGTCCGTCACGCTGGGCTCCATGGTGCCGATCCTGCTGGTCGGCCTGCGCCACGGCCCCGCGTGGGGGATCGCCGCCGGGGTGCTGGACGGCGTGCTGCAGTACTGGCTGGAGCCCTTCTACTTCCATCCGGTGCAGGTGCTGCTGGACTACCCGATCGCGTTCGGCCTCCTGGGCCTGGCCGGATTGGCCCGCGGCCGCGGCCGCTGGGCGGCCGCCTGGCTGGGCAGCCTGGCCATCGCCGGCCGGTTCGTCGCGCACGTCATCTCCGGCGTGGTCTTCTTCGCCGAGTACGCGCCCGAGGGCCAGCACCCGCTGGTCTACTCGCTGATCTACAACGGCGCCTACCTCCTGCCTGAGGCCGTGCTCAGCGCGGTGCTGCTCACGGTCCTGCTGCCGGCGCTGGAGCGGGCGCTGCCGGCCCAGGCGAAGTCCGCGCTCTGAGGACCCGGCCCCGGCGGCGTGTCAGGCCGGGGCGCGCCCGATTCCCCCCGCCCTCCCCGTGCGTCATAATGTAAGGTGCGATCGTGCATCGCTGATTTCAGGGGAGGTCGCGGGGGGAAATGCGCGCACGGATGAACCCCGGCGTGGTCGTGGCGGTGGCCATGGTCGCCTTCTTCGTCGGGGTGTGGCTGGTGGGCTACCTGGCCGGGTTCTCGGGCGAGCCCGAGACCTTCCTGAAACCCTAGGGCGCAGGGCCCGGAAAGAAGGTTGAAGCGTGGCAGAACAGGAGCCGTTCCGGGACGGACAGGAGCCCGTCATCTACCTGCCCGCGGAGGCGGGGACCGCCACCGCCCCCGACGGCCGGAAGCTGGTCTTCTTCAGCGTGCCGGCCCTGGACCTGATGATCAAGCAGGTGCTGGCGGAGCAGCCCCGCCAGTACACCTATCGCTGGGGGTACCACCCCCGGGAGCGGCTGCACGTGCTGCTCTTCGCCTGGCCCACCGGCCACGGCGCCGGCCTGGCCATCCCGGAGGGAGTGGGGGACCCGATCCTCCACTTCATGCTGGGCACCACCGACGTTTACATCACGTCGGCCCCCATCGGCGACAAGCTGGGCGGGCCCGCCACGCCGGAGGCCATCGACCAGATCCGCCGCGGCATGACCGTGTACCTGCCCGAGGTGAAGTTCAAGCCGGAGGGCTGGGCCTGAGATGGCCGCGGGGTGGACCGGCACGGTGCTGCGGGACAGCCTCGGGCTCCAGCCGGGCGAGCGCGTGCTGATCCTCGCCGACCGGGCGCTGGAGCCGGCGGCGGAGGCGCTTGCGGAGGCGGCGCGCGCCCTTCACGCCGGCGCCGTGGAGCTCAGGACCCTGCCGGAGCCCCGCCGGGTGCGGCTCGTCCCCAAGTGGCTGACGGCGGCGGTGGGGTCGGCCGACGCGATCATCTCCCTGCGGGCGGCCCTGCGGCTCGGCGTGGAGGACGCCCTGATGCGGGCGGCCCTGGATGCCTTCCGCCGGGCGGGGCGCGGCCGCTGGGTCTCGATGGCGCAGGTGGAGATGGAGACGCTGGAGATCGTCCTGGCCCCCGGACTGGGGGAGGTCGTGGCCCGCACCCTGGCCCTGGCCGCGCGGCTCCGGGCCGCGACCGGCGTCAGGCTCACGGCCCCCGGCGGCACCGACCTGCGGGTGACCTACGCGGGCCGGCCGGTGTGGGCGGACACCGGCCGGGTCCGGGAGCCGGGGGCGTTCGGCAACCTGCCGGCCGGCGAGGCGTTCGTGGCGCCGCTCGAGACCGGCGCCGAAGGCCGGCTGGTGGTGGACGTGGCCCTGGGGGACATCCCGCTGGACCGGCCGGTCGCGCTCACCTTCCGGCACGGCCGCGTGGTGGCGGTGTCCGGCGGCGAGGCGGCGGCCGAGCTGCGCCGCCGGCTGGGGGACGACCGGTGGGCGTGGACCGTGGGCGAGCTGGGGCTCGGCGCCAACCCGCACGTGAAGCCGTGCGGCCGGGTCGCCCTGGCGGAGAAGGCCCTGGGCACGGCCCACGTCGCCCTGGGCGGCAACCTGGCCTTCGGCGGCCGGAATCCCGCCCCGACGCACTACGACTGCGTGATCGCCTCCCCGACCGTGGACTTTCTGTAAGGCAAACGCAAGGGCCCGCCCCCGGAGGGGCAGGCCCTTTCGCTATGCCTCCGCGGCGGGCTCTCCGTCTGCCGCACCCGTGCCGCCGGCCGGCTGGACGTCGATCACGTCGGGCCCGGCCGGGCCGAACAGCCCGATGTGCCCCAGGCCGGAGCGCTCCGGGAGCGGCTCGCCCGGCGCCGCCCCCAGTACCTCCGCCGCCCGGAGGGCCAGGTCGGGAAGATGGCCGAACAGGAGGCCGGAGAGCTCCAGGAAGCCTTGGATGGCCGGGAGCACGCTGCTTAAGGCGGGCTCCAGGACCGCCATCCACTCCACCCGGGCCGGTTCAGGGCCCATGCCTCCGCCCGGCGCTGGGTACAGGCCGTGCGGCGCCGCGGCCGGATGCCAGGCCGCCCGGAGCGCCGCAGGGGGTCCGCCCGGGCCCGCCGGGGTCCAGGGCGGGCGGGCCGCCGGGTACCACGCCGGCGCGCCCGGCATGGCAGGCGGCGGGTACCAGGCCGGAGCCGCCGGACCGCGTCCGGCCGGCCACGGGGGGCGGCCCATCGGCAGTGGGGAGAAGTAGGACATCGGCGTCACACCTTCCTCGGGGGTCTGCCCCATTCTATGGGGCGACCCGCCGGAGGGGTGTGGGCGCACCGGCCGCAGGTCAGACGACCGGGTTGGCCAGGGTGCCGATGCCGGGGACGTGGATCTCGATGAGGTCGCCGGGCTTCATCGCGCCGACGCCCTTGGGCGTGCCGGTCAGGATCAGGTCGCCGGGCAGGAGCGTCATGATCTGCGACAGGTAGCTGAGCAGCTTCGGCACCGGGTGGATCATCCGCCGGGTGGAGTCGGACTGGCGCACCTCCTCGTTGCAGGTGAGGGTGATGTGCACGTCGGACGGGTCGATGCCCTCCGTCACCACGGCCGGGCCGCAGGGGCAGAAGGTGTCGTAGCACTTGCCCCGGCCGAACCCGAAGACGCCGTCCGCCTTCTGCGCGTCCCGGTACGAGACGTCGTTGGCGATGGTGTAGCCGAACACGTACGCGAGCGCCTCTTCCTCGGGGACGTTCTTCATCCGCCGGCCGATCACGACCGCGAGCTCGGCCTCCCAGTGCACGGTGGCGTCCCGGGCCGGCAGCTGGATCGCCTCCCCCGGCCCGATCAGGGCCGAGGGCGGCTTCAGGAAGAACATCGGGCGCTCCGGGGCCGTGTTGCCCAGCTCGGCGGCGTGCTCGGCGTAATTGCGGCCGATGCACACGATCTTCGACGGCGTGACCGGCGCCAGGAGCTGGACCGCCCGCAGGGACACCGCCCGGCCGGTGGGCCGGCCGCCTTCGTACGGGGCGCCATCCAGCTCGTGGATCACATCCCCCTCCTGCCGGCCCCAGCGGGGCGGGCCGTCCTCCGTCACGAAGCGAACGTAGCGCATGCTCTTCCGCGCTCCTCTCGCAGCGGATCTCGGGGTCGTGCGGGATCCCCTCCGGGTTCTTCTGCGCGGCGGCCGCAACTCCTTTGCGCGGAATCAATTCCCTACCCGTACCTACTTACCGTTCGTCACCAACTAACGTAATAGAAGGCACGGGGGAATCCCGGCCGAACATCGGGGAGGAGGAAAAGTATGGCGAAGAGCGTGTGGGTCGTGGACAATGCGCACAGCCTGGCCGAGTTTTCCGTGCGGCACATGATGATCGCGACGGTGAAGGGCCGCTTCACGGAGGTGGAGGGCCGCATCGAGGTGGATCCCGCGGATTTCACGACCGCATCCATTGAGGGCTCTGTGAAGACCGCGTCGATCAACACCGCCGACTCCGCCCGCGATGACCACCTGCGTTCCGCCGACTTCTTCGATGCCCAGAACTACCCGACCCTGACCTTCAAGAGCACGAAGATCGAGCGCGCCGGCGACGGGTACAAGATGACCGGCGACCTGACCATCCGCGGCGTCACGAAGCCGGTGACCTTCGACGTCGAGTTCGCGGGCACCGGCAGGGACCCGTGGGGCAACGAGAGGCTGGGCTTCTCCGCCAGCGGCAAGATCAACCGCAAGGACTTCGGGCTCACGTGGAACGCCGTGCTGGAGACCGGCGGCGTCCTCGTGGGGGAGGAGGTCAAGATCGAGCTGCACATCGAGGCCACGAAGCAGGCCTGATCCCTGGCACATAGCGTGAGCGGCCTGGCCGGCGGCGCCGATCCGCCGGTCAGGCCGCTGTCCGCGCAGGGCCGCTCATTCCTACGTTTCGCTGATCAGAAGCCCAGCAGCAGCTGCACGCTGCGCTGCATGAGCCGGTCCAGGGACCGCCCCATCCCCATCAGCAGCTCCTCGATCTCCTGGTCGGACATGTCGTTCAGCCGCTTCGCCCCGGTGAGGTCGGGCAGGTCGAGCTGGCCCTCCAGCACCTCGGTCGCCGTGCTGATCGTCAGCTCGAGGTCGAAGGCGGGGTCCCACGGGCTCATGGGCTCCACCGCGAGGGTCATCGTCACGTCCTGCTCGAAGCGGTTGTTCTGCACCGCGTTGCTGGCCAGCGTGCTCAGCGTACCGGAAAACTCCGCCTCGGAGCCGTAGTCGCTGAGCTTCAGCGTGAAGTCGTGGGTGGTGCGGTCCTTGCCCTTCTGCACGTTCCGGTCGGTGACCGCCGTATCGCTCAGGTGCAGGCCTCCTGCCCGCTCGCCGCCCTCATACACCTCGAACGAGAGGGCGACCTCCGTCTCCGCCCGGTCCTTGCCCGCGGCGGTGGTGGTGCTGCGCCACTCCACGACGAGTTCGTCCTCGTACGAGGGGCTGTAGACGGACCGGAGGCTGACCTTCCCGCTGCGGGTGCGCTTCGCGTCCGGGGAGCCCCAGTCCGCGGCCTGCACCGCCACCGGGAAGGCGCGGCCCTGGGCGTTTTCCACGGTGAACTCCAGCTTCTGGTCGACGAGCCGCTTGCCGTCGGTGTACACCGTCCAGGTGAGGCCGGCGGGGAAGTTCAGGCCCGCCAGCGACGCGGCGACCTTGTCCGCGCCCTCCCGCAGCCGCGAACGGGCGTGGGCCGGATCCTGCCAGTCCGCCAGTTCGGGCCCGCCGTTGGCCGCCGCCGCGGCGGCGATCTCGCTCAGGAGGCCGAGGGCCTCGTCGTCGTCCCGGAACGAGGCGGCGAGGTGGGTGAGCAGCTCGCGCAGGCGGGCCTCGGACAGCCGCAGGACCAGCCGGTCCAGCTCCACCGGGCCGTCCGGCGAGCTGTACTGCACTCCCTTCTCCAGGGTCACCTCTTCCTCGGCGATGAAGTCGTAGACGAGGCGGGCGTAGCCGGCGGCCAGCCTGGCCAGCTCATCCTCGTTCTCCCTCAGCACGGCCCGCAGCCGGTTCTCCGTCTCGATCCGGTCCGGCCCGGTGTAGTCATAGAAGCCCCGGTCGCGGAAGAACTGCCGCAGATTCCGGTTCTCCAGCACGATGTACTCCCGCTCCAGCTCCGGCACGTGGAGGGCGAGGTAGTCGGGCGTCTGCCAGAACTCGGCCGAGATCAGGTCCTCGCCCCGGAGGCGGAACCCTGCCGTGATGCCGGTGGCCTGGCTGCGGGGGTCCAGCTGCACGTCCATCTCCAGCGCGGAATCCTTGAACAGCGCATCGGCCTCGTCCAGCCCGCGGGTGCCCCCGGTGATGACGATGTGCGTCCGCGAGGGCCGTTCGGCCATCAGGCGCTCCAGGTCGAGCCGCGCCTTCTGCGCGGTGCGGATCTCGGCGGCCAGGCCGGCCACGTAGCTGCGCTGCACCTCGAAGAACAGCTGCTTGGGCGATCGGGGCAGGAGCAGGTAGGAAGCCGCCGCGCCGCCGGCCACCAGCAGGACCAGCAGGGCCGAGAGGACGAGGGCCGCCCGTCCGTTCCGCGCGAAGCGGCCCCTGCCGGCCGGACCCGGTGCCCCCTGCGCCAGCGCGCCGGCCGCCTCCTGGGGCTGAGCCGCCTGCTCGTGCGCCGGCATCTCGCCGGGGGAACCGACGGACGGCGGCTCCGCCTGCGGGAGCCGCGTGCCGCAGCTGCTGCAGTAGCGCGCCGCGTCCGGAACCGGGGCGCCGCACTGAGGACAGAACATGACCGAAAACCTCCCTGACTTGGTGGAAGCCTGGCGCCGGGCGCGCCAGGACTTCCCTACCCATTCGCTCCGGTCGCGCCTCACTCCTCCGCCCGCGCAAAGAGAAGGGGCCGGAGGCCCGTCCCTCCGGCCCGGAAGGCACCGTCTCAAACGTTAAACCGGAACGTGACCACGTCGCCGTCCTGCATCACGTAGTCCTTGCCCTCCAGCCGCACCTTGCCCGCCTCCCGGGCTGCGGCCAGGGAGCCGGCGGCGACCAGGTCGTCGTAGGCGACCACCTCGGCCCGGATGAACCCGCGCTCCATGTCGGAGTGGATCTGGCCGGCCGCCTGCGGCGCCTTGGTGCCCTTGCGGATGGTCCAGGCGCGCGCCTCGGTCTCGCCCGCGGTCAGGAAGGAGATCAGGTTGAGCAGGCGGTAGCCGTGCTTGATGACCCGGTCGAGGCCGGACTCGGTGAGCCCCAGGTCGGCCAGGAAGGCCGCCCGCTCCGCGTCGTCCATCTCCGCCAGCTCCGATTCGATCTTGGCGGAGATGGGCACCACCTCGCTGCCCTCCCGCTCGGCCAGCTCCCTGACCTGGGCCACGTACGGCACGGCGAAGGGGTCCGCCACGTGCTCCTCGGCCACGTTGGCGACGTACATCACCGGCTTGGCGGTGATGAGGTGCAGCCCCCGCAGCACCCGGGCCTCCTCTTCCCCTTCGATGGGCACGGTGCGGGCCGGCCGGCCGGCCTCCAGCGCCTCCTTCAGGCGGGTGAGCAGCCCGTACTCCACCTGGGCCTCCTTCACACCCGCCTTGGCCGCCTTGGCGGCGCGCTCGTACCGCCGCTCCACGGTCTCCAGGTCGGCGAGGATCAGCTCCAGGTTGATGACTTCAATATCCGACAGCGGGTCGACCCGGCCGCTCACGTGCGTGACGTTGGGATCCTCGAAGCAGCGCACGACGTGGGCGATGGCGTCGACCTCGCGGATGTGGTGCAGGAACTTGTTGCCCAGCCCCTCGCCCTTCGACGCGCCCTTCACCAGGCCGGCGATGTCGATGAACTTGATGGTGGTGGGCACGATGCGGGCGGAGTTGAACATCCTGGCGAGGACGGGCAGGCGCTCGTCCGGCACCTCGACGACGCCGACGTTGGGCTCGATGGTGCAGAACGGGTAGTTCGCGGCCTCCGCGCCGGCGCGGGTGATCGCGTTGAACAGCGTGGATTTCCCGACGTTGGGCAGGCCCACAATGCCGATGGAGAGTCCCATGGAAAGCCCCCCTCTTGTAGACACCTCAACGATTATACTGGATGAGGATCGCACCCGCAATTGCGGCCGGCAGGGGACCGGCTCCCGGTTGTCGTACATTTTAAATCTGTCCTTTTCCTGGAGGTGAGCCCGGCATGACCGACCTGGATTTCCTGCGGAGCCTCGCGCTCTTCCAGGGCCTGTCTGAGGAGGAGCTGGCCCGCGTGGCCGCCATCGCGCGCGAGCGCCACTACCGCAAGGGGACGATCCTGTTCAGCGAGGGCGACCCCGGCGAGGCCATCTACTTCGTCAAGAAGGGCCGGGTGCGGGTCTTCCGCACCGCGGCCAACGGCCAGGAACAGGTGCTCCGGGTCTGGGGGCCGGGCCACGAGGTCGGCCTGGTGGTCCTGGCGGACAAGGCCCCGTACCCGGCTAGCGCGCAGGTCACCGAGGACTCGGTGCTCCTCGTCTTCCGGGTGGACGACCTGCTCCAGATCCTGCCCGAGAGCCGGACGCTGGCGGCGAACGCGTTCTGCCTGGTCGGCCAGCGGCTCAGGCTCGCCCGGGACCTGGCCCACGACCTGGCCGTGCACAACACCCACGGCCGGCTGGCCAACCTGCTCCTGCGGATGGCGGAGGAGCAGGGGAGCAACGTCATCACCCTGGGCATGACCCACCAGGAGATCGCGGGGATGATCGGCACGAGCCGCGAGACCGTCACCCGGGTGCTGGGCGACTTCCGGCGCACCGGCTGCATCGCGGTCCGGGGCGAGCAGGTGGTCATCCAGGACGAGCGCAAGCTGCGGGAGTGGATGGGGGAAAACTGAGCGGGCGGCGCCTGTGTGCCGCCCGTTTTCCGCGGCCGTGACGGATCTCACACGGAACCGGCGCGCCGCGGCACGGCCCGGCCGCCGGATACCCGGGTAGACTAGAGGAAACCCGCGAGAAAGGGGATCGGCCATGCAGGTTCAGCTGATCCGGCCCCCGAAGCCGGCGGCGGACGGGGTCTCCGCCGAGATGATCCACAACTGCCAGGACATGCAGGTGGTGCTGATCCAGCTGAGCCCGGGCGGCGCGCTGCCGGTGTCCACCTCCTCCTCCAGCGTCAGCCTGCAGGTGGTGAGCGGCCGCTGCGAGCTGGTGGCCGGGGCGGAGTGGGTCGAGGCCAGGGCCGGGACGATGTGGTTCTACCCGCCGGGCGAGCCGTTCGGCGTGAGGGCCACCGACGAGCCGGCCACCGTGCTGGCCACGTACGCGCCGAGGCCATGAGCGGACCGGAGAAGAAGGGGCCTCAGGTGATCGACCCGGCCAAGTCGCCGCCGCTCTACGTACCCGTCGGCATGGCCCTGGCGGGGATCCTGGGGCTGCTGGCGCTTCAGGCGCTCGTCCTCTACAAGGCGCCGATGATCTTTGGCCCCTTCCGCTTCAACCCCGCCGCGCTCGCCGCCGTGCACCTGTTCACGCTGGGCTTCGCCACCTCCGTCATGATCGGGGCCTTCCACCAGATCACGCCGGTGATGCTGCTGGGCCGCCCCGTGGAGGGCCGGTGGGCGCTGCTGCAGTGCGCCGCGTACCTGGCCGGCAGCTGGGCCCTGGTGTGGGGGTTCTACCACTCCGCCGGGCCGTGGATCACGGCAGGGGGCACCCTGGTGGTGCTTTCCCTGCTCGCCTTCGCCGCGCTGGTGGTGCGGGCGATGCGTTCCGCCACCCAGTGGACGGTCGCCGGCCGCTTCATGGCGGTGGCCCTCTCGTTCGTGCTGGGCACGGTGGTCTGGGGCCTGGTCCTCGCCTTCAACCTGCGCTTCGGCTTCCTGCCCAACCCCCTCGACTACTCGCCGCTGGGGGCGCACGTGCTCCTGGGCCTGGGCGGCTGGTTCATGCTCACCATCTTCGGCGTCTCCTACCAGCTCTTCCCCATGTTCGCGCTGACCAACCGGCCGGGCGCCGCCTCGGGCACCACCGTGCTTGTCCTGCTGGCTGCGGGGCTTTGGGGCGCGTTCGCGTCCCTGCTCCTGCACCTGCCGGCCGCGGTCACCGCCGCCGGACTGGTGACGGTCGCGGCCGGCGCGGCCCGCTACGCCCTCGACTTCGCCGCCATGATGCGGCAGCGGCGCAGAGCCGAACTGGACCTCTCCATGCGCTTCGCCGTGACCGCGCTGGCCTTCCTGGTGCCGGCCGCGCTCCTGCTCGTGCTCAGCGCCTGGCACCGGCCCGCGGCCGTGCCCGGGGCCTGGCTCTTCCTGTTCGGCTTCGTCGCCACGATGATCCTGGGCATGCTGTACCGGATCGTCCCGTTCCTCTTCTGGCACTACCTGATGAAGCACCGGCGCACCAAGACCCAGCGGCTGCCCACGCTGGACCAGATGTTCTCCCAGCGGGCGGCGCGGGCGGGCTACCACTGCTGGACGGCGGGCGTGGCTCTCACCGGGCTGCTCCTGCTGGGCGGCGCCCTGGGCTGGTGGGACGCCCGCTACCTGGTGCGGGGGAGCATCATCCTCAATCTGATCGGCAGCCTGCTGTTCGCCGGCACCCTCCTTCAGGTGTTCACGGCCAGGCCGATCGACGGAAAGGAGTGACCCACGCGATGAACGACGCGAACGACACCCGCCAGGAGTCCGCCCGGCCGACGGACCGGGAGGCTCTGGCGCGCACCCTGCTGCGCAGCGTGTACGACCCGGAGATCGGGCTCAACATCGTCGACCTGGGGCTCATCTACGAACTGCACGTGGACGAGCAGGACCGGTGCCGCGTGCTCATGACCTTCACCACCGCGGGCTGCCCGGTGGGCGGCCACCTGGTGAACGAGGTCTACGAAATCCTGGGCGCCCTCGGCTTCGCCGACGTCCGGGTGGACGTCACGTTCGACCCGCCGTGGTCGCCGGAGCGCATGTCGCCCGAGGCCCGGCGGCAGCTGGGCTGGCCGTAGGCCGGAGGTGCGGGCGAGGCCCGATCCGCAGCGGGCCGGGGCATAGCCGGATTCCCGCCATTGGCATTCGCTCCGAACTGCGCTACCATACGGGTATGGCCCTGTTTCAAACCTGCACTGAAGGAGCGTGGCACGTTGGCGAGCGAGAACAACCGAGCGACGATGGCCCTGGCCGTGGCGGTGACCCTGGTGGTGGCGGGCCTCGGCGGCTATTTCGTGGGCAGCAGCACGCAGCGACCCGGCGCGGACGCCGAGGTCATCGCGACGGTCAACGGCGACCGGATCACCCGGGCGGAAGTGCACGACAAGCTGATGGCTTACTACGGCGCGGGCGTCGTTGACGACATGATCCTGACCCGCCTGGTGGACCAGGAGGCCGCCAAGGCGGGCGTGACGGTGACCGACGCCGAGGTGGAGGAGAAGTTCGCGGCGACCAAGGCCGCTTACGGGGGCGACCTGAACTTCGCCTGGGCCCTGAGCCAGTACGGCCTGACCGAGGCGCAGTTCCGCGACATGCTGCGCCGGGACATGGTCGCCACGCGGGTGCTCCGGCAGCAGCTGCAGCCCGACGATGCCACGCTGCGGGCGTACTTCGACGAGATGCAGAGCTCCGACGAGACCCGGAAGATCAAGGTGCGTCACATCCTCGTCGAGACCGAGGAGAAGGCCAACGAGATCCGGGCCCAGCTGAACGCCGGCGCCGACTTCGCGGAGCTGGCGAAGGCGGAGTCGAAGGACACGGCCTCCGCAGCCCAGGGGGGCGACCTGGGCCTGATCGGCAAGGGCGACACGGTCGCCGAGTTCGAGGCGGCGGCGTTCGCCCTGGGTGACGGCGAGATCTCGGCCCCCGTGCAGAGCCAGTACGGCTGGCACATCATCCAGGCCTACCACCTCGACTTCGAGCGGGAGAAGGAGGCCATCCGGGAGCAGTACCTGAACGAGAAGGTCAGCGAGCGGCTGGGCACCTGGTACAGCGAGCTGCGGGAGAAGGCCCAGATCACCAACTCGCTCGCCGGGTAAGCCGCAGACCGGGCCAGGGGGAAGCCTCCTGGCCTGGTCGCGCATGACGGGGGTGGTGTCGGGTGGACGCGCGCACGCGCTGGCGCATCTTCCTGGTGGTCGGCGTGGCGGCGCCGGCGGTGATGGGCGCGGGCGGCCTGCTCCTCGCCCGGCTGGCGACGGGGCAGTTTCCCGACCTCCTGCGGCTGCCCTCCGGGCAGGCCGTCCTGGCCGGTCTGGCGGCGGGCGGGGCCTCCCTGGCCCTGGTCGGGCTGCTCTCCAAGCTGAGCGACCGGCTGGAGGAAGCGCTGCGGCGCACGGGCATGCGGGCGGGCGAGGAGGTCCTGCGGACCGTTGGCTACCCGCTGATGGTGGTGATGGTGACCACGTCGGCCATCGGCGAGGAGCTCCTGTTCCGCGGCGGCCTGCAGTCCCTGCTGGGCCTCGTGCCCGCCGCCCTCCTGTTCGGGTTCAGCCACGGCGGCTGGATGCGGGAGCACCGGGCATACGCCGCGGTCGCGGCCCTCTCCGGGGCCATCTTCGGCGGCGTGTACGCCCTGACCGGCGACCTGTGGGCCCCGGCGATCGGCCACAGCGTCCACAACGTCCTCTCCACCCTCCTGCTGGGCCGCCACGTGGAGGTCGAGTGGCGCGGCCCGGTGCCGGTGGTCCGGCTGGTCCCGGACGAGCCCGAGGAGACGCAAAGGGAGGAGGTGCCGCGCATGTCCTTCCCCAGCCCGTATCCGCCCCGGCCCACGGCCCGGGACCTGGGCCTCGTGACCGGCCACCTGCCGCCGGGGCCGCAGAACGACATCTGCGACGTTCCGGGGGTGCGGGTCGGCCACGCGACCCGGGTGGAAGGCGAGGGGCCGCTGGTGCCCGGCAAGGGGCCGATCCGCACCGGTGTGACGGCGATCCTGCCCCACGGCGGCAACCTGTTCCAGCAGAAGGTGCCCGCGGGGGTCTTCGTGCTCAACGGCTTCGGCAAGGCGACCGGCCTCGCCCAGGTGGCCGAGCTGGGCACCCTCGAGACGCCGATCCTGCTCACCAACACCCTCTCCGCCTTCCGCGCGGCGGATGCGCTGGTGAGCTACATGATCGAGCGGAACCCGGAGATCGGCGTGACCACGGGCACGGTGAACCCCGTGGTCGGCGAGTGCAACGACGGCTACCTGAACGACATCCAGGGGCGGCACGTGTCGGAGGAGATGGTGCGGGCGGCCCTGGAGGGCGCGTCCACGGGCCCGGTCGCGCAAGGGGCGGTGGGCGCGGGGACCGGCATGGTCTGCTTCGGCTTCAAGGGCGGCATCGGGTCATCGTCCCGCCGGGTGGACCGGTACATGCTGGGCGCGCTGGTGGTCGCGAACTTCGGGCGCCGGGAGGACCTGCTGATCCACGGGGTGCCCGTGGGGCGGCGGCTCAAGCACTACCCGGACGAGCCGGAGGCGGCGGACGCCTCGCCGGCGGCCGGGCCGGCGCCCGGGCCCGAGCCTGCGCCCGGTGAGGAGCCTGCGCCTGCGGCGGAGCCTGCGCCTGCGCCCGATGCGGCGCCGGACCCGGATGCTGCGGCGCCCGGCGAGCCCGAGCAGGGGTCGGTGGTGGTCGTGCTCGCAACCGACGCGCCGCTGGACGCCCGGCAGCTCACGCGCCTGGCCCGGCGCGGCGCCCTGGGCCTGGCCCGGGTGGGGGGCAGCGCCGCCAACGGCAGCGGCGACTTCGTCCTCGCGTTCTCGACCGCCAACCGCGTGGCGCACGGGGCCGGCGACCCGCTCAGGGCGGTGACCCTGCTCCGGGACGACAGCCCGATCATGGATGACCTGTTCCGCGCGGCCGTGGAGGCGGTCGAGGAGGCCGTGCTCAACGCCCTGTTCACGGCCCGGACGGTGACGGGCCGCGACGGCCACGTGGCCCACGCGCTGCCCGTAGAGCAGGTCCTGGCGTGGGTAAAGCAAAAACATCCCTTATGATGTGAACCTTTTTAGCAGGGTGTACGTATAAGTGGGTGAAAAGCGGGTCGTAGTCGGGTCAAGCAATGGAAGATTCAGGAAATCAAGTACGAAGGGCAGTCTTTTATCTGAGGGCGAAAACGCGCAGACGGTGCCGCGGCCCTAGCCTTGAAAGAAGGGGATGAGGGATGGTCGACGCGTTAACGCGCCTGCTGGAGGAGGGCAGGTATGCCCGGTGCCTCTTCTTTGCGGAGCAGATCCTGGGGGAGGGCGGCCTGCCGCCCTCGGAGCAGGCCGGCATCCACCTGATCATGAGCCGCTGCCGGCTGCTTCTCCAGGACGCGCCCGGTGCGGTGCTCTCCGGCCTCACCGCCGTGAAGCTGGCCGAGCAGGAGCAGGAGTACGACCTGCTGGGCCGGGCGCTGCTGGCGCTGGGGGCCGCGTATGCCGCGCTCCACCAGCACGAGAAGGCGCTGGAGTGCTTCCAGCGGTATTTCGCGTATCGTGTCTACTACCGCGCAGCCGCCCGGCTGGAGGGAGCGGCGTGGAAGTCGCTGGGGATCACCTACCAGCGGCTCCTGCAGCCGGAGCGGGCCGTGCACGCCCTCGAGGCGGCGCGGACCTGGTTCGCCGCCCACCAGATGGAGCGCGGCGCCTTCACGTGCACCCACGACCTGATCAACGTATACCTTTATCTGGCGCGGGAGGACCGCAGCCAGCTCAGGCCGGCTCGGCGGCTGCTCGTCGAGCAGCGGGCGATCGCCGCCCGGCATCCGCACGATCCGTTCTACGCCGGGACGTACCTGCTCGACCTCGCAGCCTGGCTGGTCAGCGGCGGCAACCCCTGCCTCGGGGCGGTGGCGGCCGCACGGGCCCTGAACGTCTACGGCGACGACCCGGCCCACGCCTGCCACTGCTACCTGACGCTCGCCCGGTGCGCGCTCGAGCGGGGCGACGCGTCCCAGGCCCTCCGCTTCGTGCTTGCGGCCATGAGCGAGGCCGTCACGGCCGGCCAGCCCGAGCTGGAACAGCTGGCAGCCCGGGCCCTGGACGACCTGGTGGAGCGGGAGGGCCTGCAGATCCTGCGCCACCTCGACGCCGCCTACGAGGCGGCGGCCCGGTTCCCCGATGAGATGCCGCCGGTTCCGCCGATCCGGCGGGACCTGCAGTAGCACCCGTCCGCCAGCCCCGCGGCCGGGGCTGTTTCCTTTGCGCACCGCACAGGGAAGACTATCGGCGACTCCGGAAGAGAGGCGGTGAGCGGATGACGAGGAGCCTGGAACGCCTCTTCCGCACAGGGGACTACCGGGGCTGTGAGGTCTGCGGGCGCCGGCTGCTCCGGGCCGGGGGTCTCGCGCCGGCCCAGCGCCTGCGCGTCCTGGTGCTCGTGGAGCGCTGTCGGCGGGCCGCCGGACGGGTCGGGCGGATCTCCAGCGCCCGGCTGCGGCTGATCAGCGCCGCGATGCTCCGCGGCGCCGGCCGCCACCAGCAGGCGGCCCAGGAGGCCTTTCGCGCGCTCCTGGAAACGGAAACCCTGAGCCCCCTGGCCGTGCGGGCCCAGCTCTTTCTCAGCGACCTGGCCGCCGCGACCGGGCGGCTGGTGGAGGCCCTCGCGTTCGCCCTGGCGGCGCGGACCGCGGCCGCGGCCGGGGGGATGGGCGGGATGGAACGCAGGGCCTCCGACCTCCTGGCGGCGCACCTGCGGGCCGGCGGGTGGACGGCCTTTGCCGAGCTGGCCGGCGCCCTGGCCGCCCAGGGGGTCGACGTCTACGAGTACCTGGACCTGGACGAGCTCATCTCCGTCCGCAGCTGAGGAACCGCCCGCCGGGATGAAGGGGATCGGCTGCGCCCTGCAGAAACCTACCGGCAGTTCGTGCTCGGCAGGAGGGGTGGCCATGCGGTCCCGCCTCTTTTCCCCGGGCCGGCGGCTGGTGGCCGAGGTCGTCTCCGTGTATCGTGACCGCGCCGTCCTCGCCTTCGGGGGCGGCGTGCGGCTTGAGGTCGCGGCGCGGGTGCCGCTCCGGGAGGGCGAGCGGGTCGCCCTCCGGGTGGAGCGCGCGGCGGACGGCACCGTCGTGCTCCGGCTGGCGGGGGACGAGCCCGGGCTCGATCGACGGGTATAGGGCGTGCGGCGAAAGGGGGCCTTCGGTGTGATCCTGGGCACCGGCGGCGCCATCGTGGCGGTGGAGCGGCTCGCCCGGGCCGTCGACCGCCACGGCGAGCGGTTCTTGAGG
>QGVE01000194.1 GCA_003242675.1 Bacillota bacterium
CGGGATGGACGTCTCCACCATGTCGCCTGAGGACAAGCTGGTGCTGCACTCGTTCCTGCGGAGCCTGGCCGAGCGGCTGAACCCGTGAGGGGTGGGGGCTGGTGCGCAAAATAGGCGCCTCCTGTGGTGATGGCGAACCACAGGAGGCGATTTTCGTTCAACGCCGGGCGTTCAGGGCGTGAGCAGGGGCCGCAGCTCGACCGGCACCACCGCGACCTTGTAATTACGTCCTTCAATCTGCGCGCGGCCCACATGCACCAGGCACAGGGCGCGCAGCCGGCCGAGAGGGGAGGTGGGCGGCCGCCCGTCCCAGTAGAAGCCGTCGCCCGTCTGGTCGCCGAAGCGCCGGGTGAGCCGGTGCAGCTTGACCCAGCCGCCTTCGGCCAGGAGGAAGTCCAGCGCCTTCCGCACCTCGGGCGGCTCCTCCGCCAGCACCGCCTTTAGCCGGCCGGGGTCCATCATCGCCGCCGCCAGCGCCTTCTCCCGTTCGGCCCGGCGGCGGTGCGGCTCGATGGCGAACCGCCCGGCCGCGGCGTTGAGCCACGGGACCGGGATGCGCCGGAGCGCTGTAGCGAGTTTCAGGTCCAGGCGGATGGGCCGCTCGTCGACCTCTTCCCGCAGGGCGTCCATGAAGGCCGCCACGTAGGCCTCGTGCGTGTCCCACGAGTGGAGCTCCGCCGCGATGGCCGCCTTCAGCCGCTCCACCTCCTGCTGGAAGGCGGGCGACATGCGGCTGGCGTCAATCGACTGGGCCAGCTCCCAGGCCGCTTCGAGGTCGCCCATTTCGAAGTGACAGAGTGCCATCAGGAACAGGACGCCGGGCTGGTTCGGCATCAGCCGGTCCAGGGCATCGAGTTGGATGAGCGCCTCATCCAGCTTTCCCTCGTCCCGCAGGAAGTCCGCCGCAAGCAGCAGGGCAGGGGGGTAGAGGACAGGCCCCTCCTCGATCCGGTCAAGGAGCTTGCGCGCCTCGGCCCGCTTGCCCTGGTGCCACAGCTCCCGGGCCCGGGCCAGCATCTCCTCCAGCTCCGGGTCCGGCCCGTCGGCGAGCTGCTTGGCGTGAACGAAGATTTCGATCCGCCGGCCCTGGTGCACGACCGGGATCGGCTCACCCGGTTGGAACACCCCCGCCTCCGTCAGGGCGCGGGCGGCGCCGAACTTCAAACCCAGGGGCAGGGACGCGCTGTCCAGGATCCGCCGGCCAAACTCGATGCCCCACTCACCCGTGCGGCGGATGAGCTCGGCCACCAGCGGGACGTCCTCATCCGGTTTCTCCCCCGCCATGCCGAAGATCCCCGCGAGCACGAGGAGCCGGAGCGAGCCCTCCACCGGCAGCTGGTCAGCCTCCTCGGGCGTAAGGCTCCGGAGCCGCCCGGTCTCGGGCAGCCGGGTGTCCAGGGGAAACGGCGGGACCACGCCCCGCTCCACCCAGTGGGTCACGTCGATGTACGCCCTCAGGGGGCCGGTCCAGTTGGGGTCGCGGACCCGCTCCCAGATGCGGACGGCCTGGGCGTACTTGCCGAGGTTGAAGGCGGCCACGCCGGCGATGAAGGCGCCCCGCGCCAGCTCCCTCCCCGGCCAGCGGCTGTGCAGGTCCAGGACCAGCCGCCAGTCGCGCAGGTCCGCGGCGGCCTCCTTAATGAGAATGGTGTACTCGATCCATGCCCGGCCCCCGTCCGGATGGGTGTGGAGGCTGAACCGGCCGGCGTCGAAGTCGCGGATGGCCTGGCGGAGGTGCCTGCGCGCCTCCTCCACGTCGCCCAGGGCGGCGCAGCATCGGCTGGCCAGGGCGCGGGAGTAGGGATGGAGCAGCGAGGTGTCCAGCACCTGGCCGAGCACCTGCAGGGCCTCGGCCGGCTTGCCCTGGTGGTAGAGCGCGGTGGCCCAGTTGTTGAGCGCGGCCACGATGCCGGCCGTTTCCCAGGCCTGCCGGAAGTAAGGGATCGCTTCGTCGAATCGCCTCTGCTGCATCAGCCGGAGGCCCTGGTCGTTCAGCTCCAGGGCCCGCTGTTCTTCGGGCAAGTGGGGCATCGGCCTCGACCTCCCGAGGTGGTACTGGGGACACTATACCATTTCCGTGCGAAAGAGATAAGTCCAACGTCAGGCCGAACTTGGGGCCGGACGTGAAGGGGCGGCACAGAGTGACCCCCCTGGGCGATGGAGCCCGGGGGGTAGGGTCGGGGGCACAGGGCGAAGGGAGGGCCGGAGGGGGGCTTCCAAGACCGCCGCGGGAAGCGGTATTATATACTTTTTATGTAGGGGTGTTCCGGGCGAGCCGGAGCGCCTGCCAGACCATCGGGATAGGAGGGATCGTCGATGAGTGCAGTGTTGCAGTTGGAGGCCAAACCCCGGGACACGGGCACCCGGGCGAGCCGGCGGCTGCGGCGGGCCGGGTTCGTGCCTGGCATCATCTACGGTCCCGGTGTGGAGCCGCTGGCAGTCAGCGTGCGCTCTACCCATCTGGAGCGGCTGCTCGACCGGCACGGCCGCGGCCATCTGATCAACGTCCAGGTGGAAGGGGAGGCCAATCCCCGGCAGGTGGTGATCAAGGATCTGCAGCGGGACATCCTGAGCCGTAAGGTGATGCACGTCGACTTCCTGCAGGTCGACATCCACCGGACCATCACCCTCACGGTGCCGATCGTCGTCGTGGGGGAGGACCTGGTGAAGCGCCGGGGCCTGGTCGTCACCCACGAGCTGGACGAGGTGGAGATCGAGTGCCGGCCCACGGACATTCCGGACGCCATCACCCTGGACATCTCCGGGGTGACGGAGCCTGGGGCGTTGACCGTCGCCGACCTCTCGGTTCCGCCCGGCGTGGAGGTGCTGGAGGATCCCGACACCGTCGTGGTCTCCTGCATCACGGTCGGCGAGGAGGAGCAGGAGGAGGAACAGAAGGAGGAAGCCGCCTCTACCGGTCCGGCGGCTTGATCGCGACCGGTCTATTGCGGGGCACCCCCGAGGCGGGGTGCCCCGGTTGTTCACTGGCTTCTTGCTCGATCCCAGCGCAAACCACGACAGTCCCATCAGAGTTGCCTGGCGTGAGCGAGAAGACGACTTACTCCCGCCCATTCCCAGGCGTCGCCTTGAACGCATCCTCCGCAAGTTGGCCGTGCCTGACGGTCGGGGGCTGATTGGAATCGACGTCGACCTCGGCGGCCAGAAGGTTTCGTCGGGCGCCTACACAGTACACGGGCACTGCCTCTGGTTAGTCCGGGCCAACTGGATCGAAGATTCCGGCGATCCAAGCACTCACGGTCCAGGTTGGTCCGACCGCAGAAGCCGCATCCCGTTGAGGATGACCGCGAGGACGCTGGCTTCGTGGATCAGCATTCCCTCCGGCAGGTGGACCCGGCCGGCGATGACACCGGCCAGGAGCAGAACGACGGTCACCACGGCAATGGCCACGTTCTGGCGCACCACGGCCATGATCCGGCGGGAAAGGGCGATGGCCGTAGGCACCTGGGTAAGGCGGTCGGCCATCAGCGTGATGTCGGCCACCTCCAAAGCGGCCTCCGTGCCGGTGCCCCCCATGGCGACGGAGACGTCGGCGGCAGCCAGGGCGGGGGCATCGTTGATCCCGTCGCCCACCATGGCCACCACCTGGCCCGCCTCCCGCAGGGAGCGGATT
>QGVE01000054.1 GCA_003242675.1 Bacillota bacterium
CCTCTACGCCGCTGCTGCCCGGGAGGCGGGGCTGGCGGGGGCCGAACGTCCGAGCGTGATCCTGCGCGAGGGGCGGGTCTTCGACGGCTGCCGTGAGGCCTTTGCGGCGGGGCTGCAGCTGGGCAGCCCTGCCCGCCAGGTCCTGCGCGACGTCCCGGGGGCAGCCGTGGTGGAATGGGCGGATGTGGACATCGCCGCCCGAGCCCGCGCCTTCTGGGACCGCTGCCTTGCCTATACGCCCTACGTCGAGCCGGTGGAGCCGCACCAGGTGCTGCTGGGCCTGCCGCTGCCCGACGGCCCGGATGGCCGGGCGCAGGGCGGGATAAGCCGCCGGCTGCTGGAGGAGGTGCAGGCGCTGGCGGAGGCAGGCGCGTCCTTCGGCTTTGCCGCCTTTGCGGGCGCAGGCGCATCCCGCCTGGTGGCGCGGGTGGCGGCCCGGGCCCTGCGGGCGGAGTTCCTGGAGCGGCGGCCCGGCACGGCCCCGCAGCGGCTGGAGGGCGCCAAGCGGGTCGGGCACCGGATCGCGATCGTTCCGCCCGGCCAGGAGGCCCGCTTCCTCGCCCCGCTGCCCATCGGCTTTCTGCCCTTCCCGCCCGAGGTGCAGCACCGCCTGCAGCAGCTGGGGATCGCGCGCATCGGCGAGGCGGCGCAGGTGAGCGAGGACGAGTGGGTGCGGCAGATGGGGCCGCAGGGGCGTCTGGTGGCCCGCTGGAGCCGGGGCATCGACCCGGAGCCGGTGAAGCCCGCCTGGCCGCCCCGGCGGCTGGCGCGGCGGGCGGAGTTGGGCGGCGTGCGGGACCGGGACCTGCTGGAGCGGGAGCTGAGCCGGTCGGCCGCCCTGCTGGCTGCCCAGCTGGAACGGCGGGGGGAGGGGTGCCAGCAGGTGGGGCTGATCCTGGAGCTGGCCGGCGGCCGGGTGCTGCGCGCGGAGCGGACTCTGCCCCGGCTGCGGCACACCGCCTACTCGATCCAGCAGGGGCTGCATGCGCTGCTCGCCCGGATGCTGGACGACCTCGGCGAGCCGGCGGAGATCGCAGCGGTCACCGCCGAGGTGGGGCTGATCGGCCCCGTCGACTGGCGGCAGATGGAGCTGTGGGACGACCGGCTGCGCCGGGAGCGGCAGGAGCGGATCGAAGGGGCCCTGGCCCTGCTGCACCAGCGCTTCCCGGCGCGGGTGATCGGCCTGGGGATGCGCACGCCGCCCTCCTGGCGGGAGCAGATGCTCCAGTACGCCGATCCCTACCGCTGGTCGCGAAAGGCGTGATGGATCGTGTCGCGCATCCTCAACCAGCCGGTGGACGTGACGGCCGGTCCCGACGGGCAGCCCGTCGCCTTCCGCTTCGCCGGCGGGCGGGAGCGGGTCCGCGCGGTGCTGGACACCTGGATCGAGACCGGCCGCTGGTGGGAACAGGAGCCCGCACTCATCGCCTACCGGGTGGCGACCGAGAGCGGCGGCCTTTTCGAGCTGAACTTCATCCCGCGGGAGCAGCGCTGGCTGCTTTATAAAGCGTACGACTGAACCGCTCCCGGAACGGGGGTAGGGCGGCGCGGGCCGCGTGAGGCGCCGACCCCCGCTGCCCGGGCGCCCTGAGGGCGTTGGCCTGCGGAGTTTCCTTTCCGGAGACGCTTCAGTCGCCTACTTGGTTGCGGAGGAGCGCACCGGCATGAGCTTCGTCCACCTGCACGTGCACTCGCCGTTTTCGTTCCTCGACGGCGCCTCCCGCCTGGACGACCTGATCGCGGAGGCGGCCCTGCACGGGATGCCGGCTCTCGCGCTCACCGACCACAACAACGTGTCGGGGGCCGTGCGCTTCCAGCGCAAGGCCCTGGAGGCCGGCATCCAGCCGATCCAGGGCGCCGAGCTCACCCTGGAGGGCGGCTACCACCTCACGCTGCTGGCCACCGGGCCGGAGGGCTACGCCAACCTGAACCGGCTGATCACCGCCGCCCACCTGGGGCAGGAGCCCTGCTCCGCGCCGGGGGCGATGTTCGCCCTGGCCCCGAACCACGACCGGCTGCACCCGGCGTGCCCCATGTCGGCCCTGACCCACGACACCGACGGGCTGATCGCGCTGTCGGGCTGCCGGCGGGGCGAGATCCCCTCCCTGATCCTCCGGGGGCGGCTGGCCGAGGCGGAGGCCGCGGCCCGGCGCTACGCCGCCTGGTTCCCCGGCCGCTTCTACCTGGAGCTGCACGACGAGCGGCTGCCCGGCGAGCAGGCCCTGAACCGCGCCCTCCGGGACCTCGGCGAGGCGCTGGGCCTGCCGCTGGTGGTCACCGGCAACGTGCACCACCGCACCCGCGAGGAGTTTTTCGTGCACGACCTGCTCACGTGCGTGCGCACGCTCACCCGGATCGACCAGCCCCACCCCGAGCGGCCGCTCAACGACCAGCGCTACCTGAAGCCGCCGGAGGTGATGATCGAGCGCTTCCGGGACTTTCCGGGGGCGGTGAAGAACACCCTTGCCATCGCCGAGCAGTGCCGGCCGGTGCTCGACCTGGAAGCCCGGCTCTTCCCCGCGTTCCAGACGCCCGACGGCTCGCATCCCGCCGCCTACCTCACCCGCCTGGTCTACGACGGGGCGGCCCGCCGCTACGGCCGCGTCACCGAGCGGATCCGCCGGCGGCTGGAGCACGAGCTGGCCATCATCACCCGCCTGGGCTACGAGGACTACTTCCTGCTGGTCTGGGACGTGGTCCGCTTCGCCCGGGAGCGGGGCATCCGCTGCGCCGGGCGGGGGTCGGCCGCCGACTCGGCGGTGGCCTACTGCCTCTTCATCACCGACGTGGACGCGATCGAGCGCGGCCTCCTGTTCGAGCGCTTCATGTCGCTGGAGCGGGCCCAGAAGCCCGACATCGACATCGACTTTGACGCCCGCCGGCGCGACGAGGTCGCGGCCTACGTCTACCGCAAGTACGGCGCGGAGCACGTGGCCGCGGTCTGCACCTATAACACGTTCAGGGCCCGCTCCGCGGTGCGGGACCTGGGCAAGGCGATGGGCTTCCGGGAGGAGGATCTGGACTACCTCGCCAAGCGCATCCCCTGGCACGCCGGGGCCGATGAGATCCTCACCGTGATGGCCCGCTACCCCGAGCTGCGCCAGTCGGGCATCCCCTGGCACAAGTTCACGCAGCTGGTGGAGGCCGCGGCGCGGGTCGCCCGCTTCCCCCGCTTCATCGGCACCCACCTGGGCGGGCTGGTCATCTCCCGACGCCCGCTCCTGGAGGTGACGCCGCTGCAGATGGCCGCGAAGGGACAGGTGGTCTGCCAGTTCGACAAGGAGTACGTGGAGGACCTGGGACTGGTGAAGCTGGACCTGCTCTCGCTGCGCACCTTCACCGCGATCGACGAGGCGGTGCGCGCCATCGGCGACCTCGACTACGAGCGGATCCCCCACGGCGATGCGGCCACGTACCAGATGCTGGGCACGGGCGAGACCATCGGCGTCTTCCAGCTGGAGTCGCCGGCGCAGCGGGCCCTGCAGGCCCGGCTGAAGCCGGACCGGTTCGAGGACATCGTCGCCTCGGTGGCGATCATCCGCCCCGGGCCCATCAAGGGGAACATGGTGGAGCCCTTCCTGGCCCGCCGCCACGGGAAGGAGGAGGTCACCTACCTGCACCCCAAGCTGAAGCCGATCCTCGAGAAGACCTACGGCGTGGTGCTCTTCCAGGAGCAGGTGATCGAGATCGCCACGGCGATCGCCGGCTTCACCCCCGGCGAGGCGGACCAGCTCCGCCGGGTGATGACCCACGCCCGCAACCGGGAGGACATGGAGGCCATCGGCCGGCTCTTCCGGCAGAAGGCGACCGCCCTCGGGGTGGATCCGGCGGTGGCCGACACGATCTTCTCCTACATCCAGGGCTACGCCTCGTACGGCTTCTGCGAGGCGCACGCCGCGGCGTTCGCCAACACGGCCTACAAGACCGCCTACCTCGTGCGCCACTACCCGGCGGAGTACTTCGCCGCGCTCATGTCGGCCCAGCCGATGGGCTACTACCCCATCAACACCCTGGCGGTGGAGGCCCGCCGCCGCGGGGTCGGCCTCCTGCCGGTGGACATCAACCGGTCGGACGCGTCCTTCACCGTCGAGACCTGGACCCGGGAGGCCTGGGAGGCCTTCTGGGGGACGGACCCCTTCGCCCCCGAGTATCCGGCGACGGGAAAGGCGATCCGCATCGGGCTCCGGGCGGTGAAGGGGGTGGGCGAGCCGGCGGCGGCGGCGATCCTGTCCGCCCGGAGCGAGGGCGAATTCCGGTCGCTGGCTGACCTGGTGCAGCGGACCGGGGGCGCGGTCGGGCGCGGCCCGCTGGAGGCGCTGGTGCTGGCCGGCGCCTTCGACCGCCTGCACCCCAACCGGCGGGCGGCGCTCTGGCAGGTGGCGCACCTGATCGAGGCCGAGCGGATCCGGCAGGAGCGGGGGGCGGGCCAGGCCGTCCTGCTGGACGAGGCGGAGCAGCCGCCGCCCATCGCCGACTTCACCGCCGCCGAGCGCTACCTGAAGGAGTACGAGCTCACCGGGCTGATGGTGCGCACGCACGTCATGCGCTTCGTGCGGGAGCGGCTGGCCCGGGAGGGCTACCTCACGGCGGCGGAGGTGCGGCGGCGCCGGGCGGGGGAGCTGGTGAAGGTGGCCGGGCTGCCCGTCTGCCCGCACCGGCCGCCGACCCGCTCGGGCCGGATCGTCGTCTTCATGTCGCTGGAGGACGAGACGGGGCTGATCGACCTCACCATCTTTGAGGACGTCTACCAGCGGTATGGCCACCTGATTTTCACGGATCCGCGGCCGCCGCTGGCGGCTTTGGGCCGCGTCGACCGCAGGGGCGGGCACGTCTCCGTCACAGTCAACAGATTACGGCTTCTGGATACTTGACGGGCATACTATACTGGAATACGTGTAGCCGCGCGGGAGCGCGACTCCACATGCACTGACGACCAGCGAGGTGGGCCTGTTGCGCAAAGTCGGACGGAACGACCCGTGTCCCTGCGGCAGCGGCCGGAAGTACAAGGCCTGCTGCCGACTCTACCACGCCGGTTTTGAGTACCCGGATACTGTGGAGCAGATGATTCGCAGCCGCTTCACGGCCTTCGCCATCGGCGACGTGAACTACCTCTACCGGACCACCCATCCCGACAACCCGGCCCGGGCGGGCAAGACGGAGGAACAGTTCAAGCGCACGATGTTGCTGTACTGCTCGAAGGCGGACTTCACGCGGCTCGTTATACACGGCACGGAACCCGAAGACGAAAACGGAATCGCCCGCGGCACGCTGACGGCCTGGTTCCGCGTCCCCGGCCGGCCCGAGGACTTCTTCACCGAACGGTCGGAGTTCGTGCGGGTGGACGGCCGTCTGCTCTACC
Source organism: Bacillota bacterium (assembly GCA_003242675.1). The sequence continues at coordinate 5,360 of QGVE01000054.1, forward strand.
GGGACGGCACCGAGATCGAAGGGCCGCCAGAGCAGCACCTGCAGAGCGCTGACGACTGAGCGGTCGCCCCCGGGAAGGGGGCGGCCGCTGCGCGTGGAACCTGATCCGCCCGTCGCTGCGTCCAACTACGGTGGGTCGGTTGTACGCCGATGTTTCTGATCTGCTATAGTAGGTGAAGCAAACTCCGCAACGAGGAGGGCGGCCCGTGCGCACGACGACCACGAAATCCAGACGCAAGCGGTGGCGCTGGGTGATCCCTCTGCTGGTCCTTCTCGCCCTCGCAGCCGCCATTCGCGCCCTGGCGCTTTACCGACCGTTCGATTCGCCCGCCACCGCCGACGGCCGGCCCGGTTCCCCCGACGCGGCCGGAACGGAAGATCAGCCCTACGCGCTGCCGGGCGACCTGCAGACCTTCCTCGTGATGGGCGTGGACAGCCGGGAGGGCGAGTGGGGCCGATCCGACTCCATGGTGGTCGCCTCCTACAAGCCCCGTGAGCAGCGGGTCGCGATCCTCTCCATTCCCCGCGACCTGTGGACCTACATCCCCGGCCACGGGTATGACAAGATCAACCACGCCTACGCCTTCGGAGGCCCTGCCCTGTCGGTGGAGACGGTGGAGCGGCTCCTGGGCCTGGACATCGACCACTGGGTTTCGATCGATTTCGACGGGTTCGTGAAGGTCATCGACGCCCTGGGGGGCGTGGAGGTCAACCCGCCCAAGCCGCTTTATTACGTGGATCCCGCGGATCGCCGCTCCGGCGAGGGCGGGCTGGTGATCGACATCAAGCCGGGGCCGCAGGTGATGGACGGCGAGACCGCGCTGAAGTACGCCCGGTTCCGGAACGACCCCGAGGGTGACGTCGGGCGCATGCGGCGCCAGCAGGAGATCATCCAGGCGGCCATGAAGAAGGCGGCCTCCCCGGCCATCTTCGCACGGGCCAGCCAGCTGATCCCGGCCCTTTACGAGACCATCGGCACCGACATGACGGTGGGCGAGATGGTGAAACTGGCCGCGACGGGGCGCCAGGCCCTGACGAAGCCGCCGGTCACGGGAACGATCGAGGGCGATGAGTACCTGATCGACGGCATCTTCTACTTCGGCGCCGATCTGGTGGAGCTGCGCACGGCGGCCTACGAGCTGCTGGTGGGCGAGCCGCCCGGTGAGGACTTCCTCGCCCGGGCGCGGGCCGACAACGAGCAGTACCAGGCGGCGCTGCAGGAGGCGTTGGCCCGGTCCCAGGCGGCCGCGGCCGCGCAGGACGAGGAGCCCGCGGCCGAGGAAGAGGCTGACGAAGGCGCGGACGAAGCCGGCACTGGGGGAGAGGCCGCGGAGCAGCCGGGCGGCGACGCGGAGGGCGGCACGACGGCGGAGGAACCCGGCGCTCCCGGCGAGGCCGGGTCGTCCGCCTATTGGGCCTCGGTCTACCTGGTGGATGCCACCGGGCAGGGGGACCGCGCACAGCTGTACGCGGAGTCGCTGCGGGCCGCCGGTCTGGAGGTTTCCCGCGTGCAGGTGAGCGCGGCCCAGCTCTCCGTGACCATGGCCCTCGTGCGCAACCCCGAACTGGACGTGGACGCGGTGCGGGAGCGGCTGGCGAGCGTGCTGCCGGACGTCATCGTCCGAATGGCCCCGGATCCGACGGCCTCCGACGACATCGATCTGGTGCTGGGCACCAACGCGCTCGACAACTGAGGTGGCGCTGCGTCTCCCATACGGTGCACCCGCAGGACCAGGGCATCGGCCCTGGTCTTCGTGTTGACAGGGCGGGTACGGACGGCTAAACTCAAATAGGAATTTTACTGGATCGGAGCAGGGAGGGCGCGCGATGCAGGTGGAGCAGGTCCTGCAGCGGCTGAAGGACATGGGCTGCAAGCTGACGCCCCAGCGCCGGCTGATCGTCGAGGCCCTGCTGAACGCCGGCGAGGGCTCCCTGACCGCGGACGAGATCTATCAACAGGTGCGCCGGACCTATCCCGAGATCGGGCTGGACACCATCTACCGCAACCTGCGGCTGATGGCCCGGCTGAACGTGGTCTCGGAGGTCAAGCTGACCGGCCGCAGCGCCCAGTACTCGCTGAACCGGGAGATGCACAACCACAGCCTGGTCTGCCTGGAGTGCGGCGTGGAGATTCCCCTGGCGCACTGCCCCATCAAGGAGCTGGCGGCCGTGGCCCTGGAGCAGCACGGGTTCGTGATCGCCGCGCACCGCATCGAACTCTTCGGCTACTGCCCGGGGTGCGCCCAGGGCGCAGATAGTAAACTTCCTACTTAACATCCCGTACGGGGCGCAGGGTGCAGCAGCGTTCCTGCGGGAGATGGGTTCCTCACAGCGGCAGAAGGGGGGCTGCGCGTAAGTGGGCCGACGCAGAGTATTCGCGGCACTGGCGCTGGTGCTGATGGCGGTGACCGGCTGCGCGGGGGCAGGCGGTGGTCAGGGGGGCTCCTCCGCCTTTGCGGCGGACGGGAAGCTGCGGGTGGTCACGAGCATCTACCCGGTCTACGAGTTCACGCGGGCGGTGGGCGGTGACGCGATCGACCTCGTGAACCTGGTTCCCCCGGGCACGGAGCCCCATGACTGGGAGCCGTCGGTCGGCGACATCCGGACGCTGAACGCCGCCCGGGTCTTCCTCTACGCCGGCGGGGGCTTCGAGCACTGGATTGACAAGGTGCTCGCCTCGCTGGACAATCGGGATCTCACCGTCGTGGAGACCAGCGCGGGCTTCACGTGGACGGACGCCGCAGAGCCGGGCGGGGACGGCCTGGATCCCCACATCTGGCTGGACCCGGCGGGCGCCGCCCACATGGTGGAGCGCATCCGCGACGCCCTGGCGGCCGCCGACCCGGCGCGCGCGGAGGCGTACCGCCGAAACGCCGAAGCGTACCTGCAGCAGCTCGGGGCCTTGGACCGCGAGTTCGCCTCCGGCCTCGCCCGGTGCGAGCGGCGGACGTTCTTCACCACCCACGCGGCGTTCGGCCACCTGGCCCGCCGGTATGGCCTGGAGCAGCGCGCCATCATGGGGCTCTCCCCGGACGCCGAACCCACGCCGCGCGCCCTGCAGGCCGTAGTGGAAGCGGCCCGGGAGCAGGGCGTCCGGTACATCTTCTTTGAAACGCTGGTGAGCGACCGGGTCGCGCGGGTCGTCGCCGACGAGATCGGGGCGGAGACGCTCGTGCTGAACCCCTTCGAGGGGCTGACATCGGAGCAGATCGCCGCGGGCGAGGACTACCTGTCGGTCATGCGGCAGAACCTGGCCAACCTGCGCCTAGCACTGGGGTGCCGATGATGGTCGCAGCGAGTCCGGTCGTTGAGGTGAAGAGCGTCAGCTTCGCCTACGGGAAGGAGAAGGTGCTGGACCGCGTCAGCCTCACGGTGGCGCGGGGCGACTACCTCGGCCTGATCGGCCCGAACGGGTCGGGCAAGACCACCCTGCTCCGGCTGATCCTGGGACTCCTTCCCCTCACGGAGGGGGAGATCCGGCTCTTCGGCAAGCCGGTGGAGCAGTTCCGGGACCGCTGGCGGGTGGGCTATGTCGCGCAGAAGGCGGCCTCCTTCAACTCCGCCTTTCCCGCCACGGTGGAGGAGGTGGTCAGCACGGGCCTGGCGGCCCGGCGCGGCCTCTTCCGGCGGTTCACGCCGTCAGATCGGCTGGCGGTGCGCCAGGCCCTGGACCGGGTCGGGCTGCTGCCGTACAAGGACCGGCTGGTCGGGCGGCTCTCGGGCGGCCAGCAGCAGCGGGTGTTCATCGCCCGGGCCCTGGTCAGCCGGCCGGAGCTCCTCATCCTGGACGAGCCCACCGTCGGGGTCGACCCCTCCGCGGAAGAGCAGTTCTACCGGCTGATCCGCAGCCTGCGGGAGGAGATGGGGCTCACGGTGATCCTCGTCTCCCACGACATCGGGGCGATCTCTCACGAGGTCTCCACCCTGGCCTGCCTGAACCGGAGGCTGTTCTACCACGGCCCGGCGGCCGGCTTCGCCACCGCCGAGCAGCTGAGCGCCCTCTACGGGCACGAGGTCATCCGCGTCCACCACCATCACCACGGGGAGGGGAGCGGCCCGTGAGCGAGATGCTTTCCCTGGCGTTCATGCAGCGGGCGCTGGCCGCCGGGCTGGTCGTCGCCGTCGTCGCGCCGTCCATCGGCCTCTTCCTGGTGCTGCGCCGGCTGGCGCTCTACGGCGACGCGCTCGCCCACGTGACCCTGGCCGGGGTGGCGCTCGGCATGCTCACCCGGACCTACCCCGTCGCCACGGGCCTCGCGTTCGCCGTCGCTGCCTCGCTGGGCATGGACTGGCTGCGGCAGTCCTACCGGCGGTACAGCGAGATGGCCGTGGCCATCGTGCTGGCCGGCGCGCTGGCCCTGGCCGTCATCCTCCTCTCGCTGGCTGCGGGCTCGACTGCGGAGATCATGGCCTACCTCTTCGGCTCCATCGTCACCGTCAGCCCGACGGACGTGGCCGTCATCAGCGCGCTGGGGGCAGCGGTGGTGCTCTGCCTGTTCCTCCTCTACAAGGAACTGCTGGCCGCGACGTTCGACGAGGAGTACGCCGGGGTGGCGGGCCTGCCGATCCGGGCGCTCAACGTCGTGTTCTACGTCCTCGTCGCCCTCACCGTGGCGGTCGCCATGCGGGTGGTGGGGGCCCTGCTGGTCTCCTCGCTGATGGCGGTCCCCGTCGGGGCCGCCCTGCAGGTCGCGCGCTCCTTCCGGGGGGCGCTTCTGCTCGCGGTGGCGTTCGGGATCGTCTCGGTCCTGGTCGGGCTGACCCTGGCCTACGAACTGGACCTGGCCCCCGGCGGCGCGGTCGTCCTCACCGCGGTGGCCCTCCTGCTCCTGATCCTCCTTTCCAAGCGGCTGCGGCGCGCGGAATAAGAAAAAGACGAAGGAGCCACCCTTCCGGTGTGGAGGGTGGCTCCGCCGCGCGTGCGCCTAGTCGTGGAAGGAGACGTCGCGGCTGTACTTGTTGGACGGATCCCACACCATGAACGAACGAATGCCCAGGTCGCGCAGGGCCTGCACCTGCGCCATCACCTCGGCGGGGCCGTAGGCGATGCCGCCCAGGGAGAAGTCCTGGATCCAGGGTCGGTGCTTCTCGATCGGGAGCCCCTGCGTCCGCTCCAGCGCCCGCTGCATGGAGTTGAACACCGTCTCGTACGGGTGGGCGTTGGGGTTCTCCAGGCCGTAGGTCCAGGGGGCGTAGTGGGAGGGGTAGACCATCGGCGCGATGTAGTCGACGATCTCGGCGATCTGCCGGTAGTCCTGGCCGATCTGCATGTCGTCGCCCTCGGCCACCGAGGTGGTGAGGCCAAACACGTCGGCGCCGACCACGACTCCCAGGGGCTTCAGCTCCGCCATGGCATAGCGCAGGAAGCCGTTGATGGGCTTGGTGCGCTGCTCCGCCGTGGTGTCGTGGCCGTTGTAGCCCTCCCGCAGGTGCTCGGAGTAGCGGATGTAGTCGAACTGGATCTCGTCGACCCCGGCGGCGATGGCCTCCTTGGCGATGTCGACGTTGTACTTCCACACGTTCTCGTTGGCCGGGTCCATGAAGGAGTAGGCGCCGCCGTCAAAGCCGGGGATCGCCCACTCGGGCCGGGCCTTGTAAAGCCACTGGTCGTTCATGACCACGATCCGGCCGGCCACCCAGAAGCCCCGGTCGTGGGCCTCGGCGATGAACGCCGGGAGGTCGGCGATCTTGCGCATATTGGCGCCGATCTCCTGGGCCAGCGGGATGTCGGACTCCCAGGACAGGTACCCGTCCTCGGCCTTCAGGTCGAGCACGATGGTGTTGATTCCGGCCTCCTTCGCCCAGTCCAGGAGCGGCCACACCAGATCAGGCGAGCCTGCGTACCAGCCGGACAGGTGCAGCCCCCGGACCGGATTCGGCATCTCGCGGGCGGGCCTGGCGGGTCCGTCACCGGGCTGCGGGCCGTTCTCCGGCGCTTGTGCGTTCCCGGATCCGCCGGGGTCCGCGGACGCTCCCGGGTCCGTCGCCCCGCCCGGGGCGGCGGTGCCGGGATCGTCGGCCCCGGGGTCGGTGGTTCCGCCGGGATCCTGTCCGCCGGGGCCGGTGATGTTCCCGACGGGCACCTGACCCGACGGTCCGGGCGGCGTGGTGCCCCCGCCGGAAGGGAGGTTGCAGGCAGTGACGAACAGCGAGGCAAGCAGGACGGACTGGACAACTGCGGAAAAGAACGGCTTGCGCATCGGACAGCCTCCGGTTTCGAGCTTTGATATTCCTTAGACGAACCCGGGGGCGCTTTCGTTTGCGTGTTATGAAGTTGGAGTGGTAGCAGTTTTACACAGTGGACGAGTCGCCGCCCGAAGCGTCTCCGTGGTCCGGCTGCATGGACCACTGGGCCGACGGATGGCGGCTCCGACCCTGCTGCCGGGCGACGAGGCTGTGGATCAACTGCTCCGCCTCCGCCCAGGAATGTACGCGGTAGCAATCGTGAAAATGACGGTTGTACGGATAGTCCATCAGGATGCGGATGGCGGGGTGGTTGCGCAGGTTCTTGGGCGCGTCGTCGAACATGAAGTCGCCGCGCACCAGGTCCTTGCGGTGGGTGATGACGATGTTGCCTTTGGGCACCATGGGCAGGTGCCGGCGTACCCAGGCGATCTTGTCCCCTGCGGCCTGCCGGGGGCTGGCGGTGACCACCACCAGCTCGCAGATCGCCGCGAGCCGCCCCAGCGACTCCACGCAGCCCTCGATGGGCTCCAGGTCGGCGAAGAAGCCGGGGCGGTTCAGGTAATGGTAGATCCGCTTGCCGCACTCCGGCTTGACGAATGTCTCCCAGTCCCACGAGGTGATGTCTTCGGGGCGCAGGTTGTCGTGGTAGTCCCGGTTGTACACGGCCAGCCACTTCTTCATCAGGTTGCAGCAGACGCCGTCCAGGTCAAAGAGCAGGATCGGCCTGGCCACGCGCGTCACCTCCGCGGGGTTGTGCTTTCATGAGTATGCCCCGCAAGGTGACAGAAGCCGACTGTCAACCCCTGGCGTGCCGGCGCGCCAGCCTCAGCCGCCGCCGCTGTTCGCCTTCGGCGAAGTAACGCCGGTCCTCGTCGGTTTCGAGGAGCAGCGGCGGCACCCGCGTGGGCCGGCCGGTCTCCTGGTCCAGGGCGACGAAGGTCGCAAACGCCGACGTCGTGTGACGCCGCTCGCCCTTGATGGGCGATTCCGCGAAGACGTCGATGCCCACTTCCAGCGAGGTGCGGCCGGTCCAGGTCACCCGCGCCCTCACGATGCAGACCTCGCCGATGTGGATGGGCGTGTGGAAGTCGACCGAGTCGAAGGAGGTGGTGACGCAGGGATGGCCGGCGTGGCGCATCGCGGCGATGGTCGCGGCGATGTCCATGATGTGCAGCAGTCGCCCGCCGAGCATGATGCCCAGCGGATTGGCGTCGTTGGGCATGACGATCTCGGTCATCTCGCAGGCGCTCAGGCGGGCCGGCTTGGGCTCCAGCGGCTGTTCGGGCTCATGCATGACGGATCTCCCCTCTCGTGCCGAGTGTGGGTGGGGCGTGTGAAACCCGCGGTCGTGAAAAGTACTGGTCATAAAGGTACGGTTCGGGGTTGGCCGCCGGAGTCCCTTTCGGCTTGCCGGTCCGTGGCGCTGTCGGCGCACGCGCAATTTTTGTTGACCCGAAATATCTATATGGTAAAATTGGAAGCAAGGAACCAGTCATGCCGTCGTGGGTTGTGCCCGCGGTGTGGAGGGAATCCTGGTGTGTACGAAAGGGGAGGAATGCACATGAACGGGATGGGCACGCCAGCGCGCGAGGTCGTGGTCATCACCGGCGCGGGAGGCATGGGCGTCGCCATTGCGCGCCGTCTGGGGCCCGGCCGGCGGGTGCTGCTGGCCGACTACTCGGAGACCGTGCTGCAGCAGGCCGTCAAACAGCTTGAGGGCGAGGGCTTCGACGTGCACGCCCAGCAGACCGACGTGTCGGATCCGGCCGCGGTGAAGAGCCTGGCCGACACGGCCGAGACGCTGGGCACGTTCCGGATTCTGGTCCACACCGCCGGCGTCTCGCCGGTCCAGGCGCCGCCCGAGCGGGTGATCGCCGTGGACGTGGTCGGCACGGCGCTGGTGCTGGACGAGTTCCTCCGGCTCGCGGGGCCGCAGAGCGTCGCCGTGTGCATCGCGAGCATGGCCGGGGCCATGGCCACCCTGCCGCCGGAGGTGGAGCGGGCCCTGGCCGCCACGCCCACCGACCAGCTGGCCTCGCTTCCGGTGCTCGACCCGCAGAAGCTGGACCGGGGCGCCGCCTACAGTATTGCCAAGCGGGCGAACCAGTTGCGGGTGCAGTGGGCGTCCCTGGCGTGGGGGCGCAAGGGCGCGCGGGTCGTCTCGGTGAGCCCGGGTATCATCTCGACGCCCATGGGACAGGAGGAGCTCAGCGGCCCGTCCGGGGACATGATTCGCGCGATGATCGCCGCCTCAGGCACCGGGCGCATCGGCACGCCGGACGACATCGCCGCCGCGGTCGAGTTCCTGGTCAGCCCCGCTGCCTCGTTCATCACCGGGACGGACCTGCTGGTGGACGGCGGGGCCATCGCGGGCATGCGCTACGCCCTGTCCCGGGGCGAGTAGCGGATCGTGGGCGCCCGGTGAGCCGCGCCTACCCATGGGCGATGGCCGCGGACAGATCGTGAGCCGCGCGGCGGAGCCGCTCCACGCCGGCGCTGGATATGGCCGTGAGGTCGGACAGGGCATCGGCCGCCCGGGCCACCTCGTCGGCCACCGCAGCGCTGGTGGACGCGGTCTCCGCCGCGACGCGCGCACCTGCGGCGAGTTGCTCCGCCGTGGCGGCCATCTGCTCCGCCGCTGCGGAGTTCTCGTGCGCGATGGCGGTGAGCTGGTCCAGGGCCTCGGCCAGCTGGTGGCTGTGGTTGGACAGGTGGGCCGTCTGCGCCGTGATGGCGGCCATCCGGTCGGCGGTGAGGCCCACCGCGGCCTGGAGCTCCGCCAGGCTCTCGCCGGTGGAAGCCGAGAGGGCGAGGCCCTCGGCGGCCAGTTCCCGGGCGCCGGACATGACGGACTGCGCCGCCGCGATCCCGGACTGGACCCGGCCGATCAGCCGGCCGATCTCGGCCGCCGCCTGGCTGGACTGCGCGGCCAGCTTGCCCACCTCGTCGGCTACCACGGCGAACCCCCGGCCAGCGGCGCCGGCGCGCGCGGCCTCGATCGCGGCGTTCAGCGCCAGCATGCGGGTCTGGCCCGCAAATTGCTCGATGGTCGTGACCACCTGGCCGATCTGCGCCGAGTAGCCCGCCAGCTGCACCATGGCGTCGGCGGCCTCCGCCGTGGCCCGGGCGAGGCGGGCCGTGCCCTCCGCGGCGCGTTCCACCGACCGGCGGCCATCGTCCACTGCCCGGCGCGCCTGCTCGGCCTGCGCCGCCACCTCCCCGGCCAGGGCGGTGATTGCGTCCGCCACCTCGCTCATGCTCCGGCTCAGCGCGAGGGCGCGGTCGGTGTGCGCGGCCTGCGTGCGCGCCCCCTCGGACACGGCGGAGATACTGCGGGTGAGCTCCAGCAGGGCGCCGTGGCTTTCCGAGGCCGCAGACTGGGCGTCCTGGCTGACCTGGGTGAGCCGCAGCACCGTCGGGCGCAGCCGCGCCTCGATCTGCGTGCGCACCTCCTCGCCCGCCCGGGCCAGGTCAGCCACCGCCGCCGACAGCTCCCGGGTGGCCTGGCGCGCCCCGGCGACCACGCCGTCGAGCCGGCGCAGGACGTCCTCCTGCGCGGCCGCCTCGGCGAGCGCTTCCAGCAGCTGCCGGCTGCGCAGGGCGATGGCGTAGATCCCCACGCCGACCAGGGTCAGCATGACGCTGCCCACGAGGCCGATGCGGCCGAGGGTGATCGAAGGCGGCACATCCGGCGGGCGGAAAAGCAGGACCGCGCCCCACCCCGCCAGAGCCAGGAGGGTGCCGACGACGGAAGCCCAGCGCTCGACGTACAGGCCGGCCAGCGTCGGCAGCAGGAACCAGATCCCGATGTGCTGGTTGGACCCAGGCACCAGGAACGCGATGCCGATCAGCACCGCGCCGAGCAGGCCGATGAGCATGAACTTCTGCGCGCGCGGCGCCAGCCCGGCGTGGACCAGCAGGGTCGCGGCGGTGAGCAGGACCGCCGCCCCCAGCGCCCAGCTGAGGAACGGCCCCCGGGGGAGGCCCGTCCGCCCGGCGAGGGGCAGCATGGTGGCCACCACCAGCGCCAGGCAGATCCACAGGATGAGGGTGACGGTACGGTTGGTCTCCCGCTCATAGCGCTGAAGCCGGTCTCGCAAACCCATGGCGGAGCCCTCCACACCTAAATATCTAG
>QGVE01000195.1 GCA_003242675.1 Bacillota bacterium
GGCGGGGGGGGAAGCGGCGGGTGCGGGGGCGGGTGCTCCGCCCGCCCCCGGGCGGGGTCCGGCCGGCCCGCCGCCGGGGGGGCCCTCCGCAGGCGACCAGGCCCCGCCGGGGGCTGGGGCAAGCGGTCCCCAGGCCCAGCCGGCCCCCGCGGGCGCAGCGCGGGCAGAGGTCCCCGGTGAGGCGGCCACCCCGCCTGCCGCGCCGGGTCCCGTGGGTGCCGGCGTGGAGCGGGTGGTCGAGGCCTGGGACAAGGTGCTGGCCCTCGTCCGCAAGGCCCGGACCAGCACGTACCACCTGCTCTCCACCACGGCGCGCATCGGCGGCCTGCGGGGCAGCCGGCTCTATCTGGTGGCCAATTCCCAGGTGTTCGCCCAGCTGCTCCGGCGGCCGGAGGACAAGCGGATCATCGAGAAGGCCCTGGAGCGCGTCGGGCTGGGCGGGATCGAAGTGGAGATCCTCGCGCCGGACGAGGCGCAGACCCGCCTGGCCGGGCTCGCCCCGCCAGGGTCCGGGACCGGCGGAGAGGCCGGGGGAGAGCAGCCGAAGGCCGAAGGCGCGGAGGACTCGCCGCTCATGGAGCGGCTCCGCAGCCTGTTTCCCCCGGAGCTGATCCAGGAAGAAGACGACGGTGAGGAGGAGAGCTCCTGATGTTTCCGGGTGGCGGCAACATGCAGCAGATCCTGCGGCAGGTCCAGAAGATGCAGAAGAACGTGGCCAAGGCGCAGGAAGAGATCGCCAAGATGACCGTGGAGGGCACCGCGGGCGGCGGCAGCGTGCGCGTGACCGTGACCGGCGACCGCCGGGTGACCGAGGTGAAGCTGGCGCCGGAGGTCGTGGACCCCGACGACATCGAGATGCTCCAGGACCTGATCGTGGCGGCGATCAACGACGGGATGAAGAAGGCCGAGGAGCTGGCCGAGGCCGAGCTCAAGAAAGTGATTCCGGGCGGGCTGCCGAGCTTCCCCGGCCTGTTCTAGCCTGCGATGTACTACGCCGAGCCCATCGCCCGCCTGATCGAGGAGCTCACGAAGCTGCCCGGGATCGGCCCGAAGACCGCCCAGCGCCTGGCCTTCCACATCCTCCACATGGAGCCCAGCGTCGTCGAGGGCATCGCGCGCACCCTGGTCGAGGCCCGCGCCAAGGTGAAATACTGCTCGATCTGCTGCAACCTGACCGACCAGGATCCCTGCCGGATCTGCGCCGATGAGAGCCGCGACCACAGCACCATCTGCGTCGTGCAGGAGCCGCGCGACGTCGTGGCGATGGAGAAGACCCGGGAGTACCACGGCCTGTACCACGTGCTCCACGGGGCCATCAACCCGATGGAGGGCATCGGCGTCGACGACATCCGGGTCAAGGAGCTGGTGGCCCGCCTGGGCGACGGCCAGGTGAAGGAGGTCATCCTCTGCACCAACCCCAACACCGAAGGCGAGACCACGGCCATGTACATCGCCCGGTTCATCAAGCCCCTGGGCGTGAAGGTCACCCGCATCGCGCGCGGCCTGCCGATGGGCGGCGAACTGGAGTACGTGGACGAGGTCACCCTGGCCAAGGCCCTGGAGGGGCGGCGCGAGGTCTAGGTCAGCTTGATTTTGCCGGCATGGCGCGCTAGAATACCACAGAGACATCGGACGGCGATGAAGGGGAAGAGTACGCGGCCCCGTGGAGCTGCAGCGAGCCGGGTGCGGTGAAAACCGGTGCCCACGCCCGCCGAAGAGGCCCCCGAGCTTCCGCGCCGAACGCCGCACGGCCGTGCACGGCCGGGGCGGTCCAGTAGGCCGGACGGCCACCCGCCGTTATCGGGAACCGAGTGAGGCTGAGGCCTAACTAGGGTGGTACCGCGGGCAGAGCCCCGTCCCTAAGCGGACGGGGCTTTTGGTTTCCGGTGGATTTCCGAAGGAGAGGGGACAGCACAGGATGACCGTTCGCGTACGCATCGCACCGAGCCCCACGGGCCCCATCCACGTGGGGAACGTGCACACGGCCTTGTTCAACTGGCTCTTCGCCCGCAACCAGGGCGGGAAGTTCATCCTGCGGTTTGAGGACACCGACCAGGAGCGCTCCCGGCCCGAGTGGGAGCAGGTGATCTTCGAGGACCTGAAGTGGCTGGGGATCGACTGGGACGAGGGCCCCGACATCGGCGGCCCGTACGGCCCGTACCGGCAGACCGAGCGGCTGGACCTCTACCGCAAGTACGCCCAGCAGCTCCTGGAGAGCGGCCACGTCTACAAGTGCTACTGCACCAAGGAGGAGGAGGACGCCGACCGGCGGGAGGCCCAGGCCCAGGGCCGGCCCTACCAGTACAAGGGGCGCTGCCGCAACCTCACCCCGGAGCAGCAGGCGGCCTTCGAGGCGGAGGGGCGCAAGCCCGTGCTGCGGTTCCGGGTGCCCCGGGGCGAGGTGATCCGGTTCAACGACCTGATCCGCGGGCCGATCGAGGTTCCCACCGACTCCATCGGCGACTTCATCATCATGCGCGCCAACGGCATGCCGCTCTACAACTTCGCGGTGGTCGTCGACGACATCACGATGAAGATCACCCACGTCCTGCGGGGCGAGGGGCACATCCCCAACACGCCGGTGCAGATCCTCATCTACCGGGCCCTGGGCTACCCGACGCCGGAGTTCGGCCACCTCGGCCACATGACCAACCCCGAGCGGGGCAAGCTGTCCAAGCGCAAGGGCGAGGCCGCGATTCGGGACTACCGGGAGCAGGGGTACCTGCCCGAGGCCATGCTCAACTTCATGAGCCTGCTGGGCTGGACGCCGCCCGGCGCCGAGTCGGGCCGGGAGTTCCTCACCAAGGAGGAGCTCATCCGCGACTTCGACCTCAGCCGGGTCACCAAGGCCTCGTCGGTCTTCGACCGGAACAAGCTGAACTGGATGAACGGCGTCTACATCCGCCGGAAGAGCCTGGACGAGTTCGCCGAGCTGGCCCTGCCGTTCGTGGTGAAGGCCGGGCTGATCACCGAGGAGCGGGCCCGGGCCAACTGGGATTGGTTCAAGGAAGTGATGGCCCAGGTCCACGAGCGGGTGGAGACCCTGGCCGAGGTCTCCCAGCACGTGGACATCTTCCTGAAGGACGAGATCGAGATGGACGAGAAGGCGGCCAGCAAGTTCCTCACCGACGCGGTGAAGCCCTTCTTCCGGCGGGTGGTCGAGGGGCTGCGCACCGTGGACTGGAACGTGCAGGCCATCGAGCAGCTGGTGCGCTCGATCCAGGAGGAGATGGGGCTCGCGCCGAAGGAGAGCTTCCAGCCGATCCGGGTCGCCATCACCGGGCGCACCGCGAGCCCGGGTCTCTTCGAGACCATTTACCTCATCGGCCGGGAGCGGGTGCTGCAGCGCATGGCGCCGTACTGCTAGCGGCGGCAGGGGCGCACGGCGCACCCGGCGGCCGGGGCCGGGCATGGCCGGACGGCGTGCCGCAGAGCTGCGGGCGGAGGCTGTCCTCCGCCCGCAGCGGCGCGGCTGCAGAGGCGCGATCGCGCGCGGCTGAGGCGCGCGGACCCGCTTGTCAGCCCGCAGGGGCCGTGCTAGAATTACGAATGCCAACCCGCCGCATGGTTTTGCAGGGTGCGGACCGGGGAAGTTTGCCAGGTTTTGCACACTTGCATAAGGCGG
>QGVE01000196.1 GCA_003242675.1 Bacillota bacterium
CTGGGTAAGGCGGTCGGCCATCAGCGTGATGTCGGCCACCTCCAAAGCGGCCTCCGTGCCGGTGCCCCCCATGGCGACGGAGACGTCGGCGGCAGCCAGGGCGGGGGCATCGTTGATCCCGTCGCCGATCATGGCCACCACGTGACCTGCCGCCTGCAGCGAGCGGATTGCAGCCACCTTTTCCGGGGGAGTGAGACCAGCCCGCACCTCATCGATGCCGAGCTCCTCCGCCACTCGTCGGGCGGCCGCCCAGTTATCGCCCGTGAGCATCACCGTATGCCGGATGCCGGCCTGGCGGAGTGCGGGCACCAGCTGCCGGGCATCCTCGCGGACCCGATCGCTGATGCCTATCACCCCTGCCGCTCGGCCGTCCACCGCCACCAGGGCGACAGACTCACCCCGCAGCTGCCGCTCGGCCACGACCTCTGCCTGGGCAGAGGTGAGGTGAATTCCATGGGCCTCCAGCAGCTTCTCGTTACCGACCAGGACAAGTCCGGAGTACGTGCGCGCCACAGCCCCGAGGCCGGGTTCGAGACGCCAGTCGCTGGCGGGTACCGCAGTCACCCCCTGTTCACGAGCGTAGTTGAGAATCGCGGTGGCCAGGTGGTGCTCGCTGCGCTGCTCGGCCGCCGCCGCCAGGGCGAGAACGGTGGTGGCGTCAAAGCCATCGAAGGGGATGACGGCGGTGACCATGGGCTTGCCGTAGGTGAGAGTGCCCGTCTTGTCCATGGCCACGGCATCCGCCCTGCCGATCCGTTCAAGCTGTTCCCCGCCCTTGATCAGGATGCCGGACCGGGCGGCCCGGCCCAGACCGGCGACGATGGCCACCGGCGCTGCCACCACGAGTGCACCGGGACAAGCGATGACGAGGAAGGTCAGGGCCAGATGGGCGTTTCCGGTGAGAAGGCCGAGCAGCGCCGCGGCCGTCATGACGCCCGGCGTGTACCACCGGGCGAACCGGTCCAGGAGACGCTGGACCCTCGGCTTCTGTTCTTGTGCTTCCACCACGAGGAAGATCAGACGCTGGAAGGTGGTGTCGGCACCCACACGTTCGGCGACCACCTCCAGGTGGCCGCCCTGGCTGACCGACCCGCTGAGTACCTTGTCACCGGGCCCCACCTCGACGGGCAACGGTTCCCCGGTTAGGGCAGCCGTGTCAAGCACGGCCCGGCCAGCGGATACCCGCCCGTCCACGGGAACCCGGTCGCCCGGCAGGATCACGACGGTGTCCCCCGGCTGTACGGATTCGGCCGGCACCTCCACCCACCCGTCACGGCACTTGCGGCGGGCGGTACGCGGACGCATGTCCATGAGGGAACGCAGAGCGCTTCGTGTACGCTCCAGGGCGAGATCCTCCAGGTAACCGCCGAGGACGAAGAGGAAAGTGACCACCGCAGCCTCCCACTCCTCGCCGATGAGGATTGCGCCGGCGGCGGCTGCGGTGACCAGCAGGGCGATGGAGAACTGCCGCAGGCGGAGGCTGCCCCAGGCCTGCCGCGCCACGGGGGCGCCGGCGACCACGGCCGCAGTGATCAGCAGCCAGCGGCTGGCCCCGGGGAAGAGCCAGGCGGCGGCCATCAGGCCGCCGGCAAGGGCCAAGAGGAGCAGCTTGCGGTGACGATGTGCCAAGGCCCTCACCCCCGGGGCCGGTCGACGATGGAGGCGACCGACAGGTCCAGGGCGCGAGCCACCTGGGTGATCTGTTCGGGCGTTACCACCGCCTCGTCATACTCGACCGTAAGCGATGCGGTAGCGAAGGACACGGTCGCCGATGTTACGCCCTGGATCTTTCGGACGGATGCCTCCAGCCTGGCAGCGCAGGTGGGGCACGTGAGGTTACGGAACAAGAACATCTGGCGCTTCATGCAAACCACTCCTTCCGCGGTGATACCGGAGCGCGTATCTGCCGCTGTAACGGCGTGTCCAGTATTGCACGAAGCGCCAGGGCCGCGCATTGACCAGCGTCAAGACCGGCACCGCGGCGGGTCACCATGTGGGGGGTCCGCCAGGCGTGCCAGCTCCCGAGGCTTGAGGATGACCACGGTGCGGGGATCCGGTTGGGTGATCAGGTTCTGGGCGGCCAGTGCCTTTAGCTGGCGACTGATGCTTTCGGGGGTCGTGCCCAGCCGGTTAGCCAGTTCCGCCCAGGGAATGGTGAGTCGCACCGTCATGGGCCCCGGCTGTTCGCGGGCAGCCGGGGCGGCGGATCCGGACTCCGCCATTCGCAACAGTTCTGCCGCCAGACGCTGGCCGACATCCAGCAGGGCGAGGTCGGCGATCAGCCGCTCGGCGGCGGCCAAACGCTCGGCGAGGGCTTCCACCAACGCCAGGGCGACCTCCGGATACCGGCGCAGAATCTGCTGCATGCCATCGCGCGGGACCAGGCAGAGGTCGCTGTCCGTCACGGCGACCAGGTCGTTTTCGTGCCGGGCAGGGCTGAAGAGCGCCAACTCGCCGACGAAGTCGCCGGGTTCCAGGGTGCGAACCACTTGCTCGCGACCGCTGGGGCTGGTACGTACCGCTTTCAGTTGGCCGGTAGCGACGATGATCAAGTGGTCCACCGGCTCCCCCGCGCAGGCCACCGCTTGCCCGCGTCGCGCGGCGCGGTGACGCAAAATGCGGCCCACAGCCGCCAGGCCAGCTGGGGGGAGGGTTCGGAAGATGGGCACGCCAGCCGCGCAGGATGGGATCCGCGGTGCGGCAGGACCAGGCATAGGTACACCCCCTCGACTGTTGCGCGGCACCCCCGAGGCGGGGTGCCCCGGTTTTCACGGGCGCCCGGCCGGGGTGAGGGCACCTACGAGAAGCGCGTGTGCCCCGTCAGCTTCGCCCGCTCCAGCATCTGCTCCGCCTTCTTGCGCGTCTGTTCGAACCGCTCCCCGGCCCACTCTATCACTTTCTCCAACGGGGCCTTCACCCGGTTCAGCGGCCCGTGAAACTTGGGCAGCACCTTCATCATCACCGCGGCGTCAAACGCCTCGTCCTCGGACAGGGCGTCCCGCAGCGGCGACTCCCGCAGGGCGCCCGGTGAGGTCCACCCCGGGCGGGTAGTCCGTCAGGTCGACGTCTTTCACCTCGATGGTGAACGCCCGGTCCAGGACCTTCGGGCTGAAGGCGAAGGTGGTCTCGTCGACGTTGACGGTGCCCACGAAGTAGAGGTTGGGCGGCAGCCGGAGGCGCGGGGGCACCCGAAGGCCGTCGGAGGTCAGCACATCACCGGGCCGCCCGTGGAGGTAGATCTCGCCACGGGTGAAGCCGTCCTCCCGGCGGCCAGACTCGAGCACGCTCAGCACGTCGGCCAGGTAGTACTCCACCCGGGCCAGGTTCATTTCGTCCAGCACGACGATGTAGGGGCGGATGGGCTCATCCTGGGGCTCGTTCTCGACCGTGTCCTCTTCCGCATCTGCCACTTCGTCTTCCGCGACGTCCAGCCGGTGGCGGATGTAGCCTTTCAGGTCCTCGCTGCGGGACGGGATCCGGGTTCTCCCGTACTCCTCGGCCGCGGCGAGGAGGAAGCGCAGGAAGCGGGTGGCTACGTACTCCTCCGTCACCGGATTCCAGTAGCCCATCAGGCCCGTGTTGTCTCGCC
>QGVE01000055.1 GCA_003242675.1 Bacillota bacterium
CGGCGCCGCGGCCGGGTCGGGGCCGGTTTCGGGCTCCGGCCCGGGTTCGGCGCCCTGGTCGGGTTCCGGGATCACCCCGGATCCGCCGCCCGGGCCGGGTACAGGCGCAGGCTTGCCCTCGGCCGCGGAGCCCGACGCAGCCGCCCCTCCGGGTCCCGCCGCGGCGGGCACGGTGGCCCCCTGCCGGGCCCAGAGCCCCGCCGCCAGGACCACCAGCAGCCCGAGCAGGAGGGGAAGAATCGGCGCAATCCAGTCCGCCGGCGGCGCGCCCCGGCCCCGCCCCGCGCGTGAGCGGGCGCTCCGCCGCGCGCGGGCGCCCGTCCGCCCACGGCCGGAAGGCCGCTGCTTGCTACTGGAGCTCAGCGCGGATCACCTCCGCGATGGCCCCGGCCAGCTGCCGGATGCGGGCCATGTCCGGGCCCTCCAGCATCACCCGGATGAGCGGCTCGGTGCCCGAGGCGCGCACCAAAACCCGCCCCTCGCCGGCCAGCTCCGCCTCGGCCCGGGCGATCGCCTCCCGGATGGCCGGGTTCTCCTCCCAACCCTCCTTGCGGCCCACCCGCACGTTCTCCAGCCACTGGGGCAGCCGCTGCATGCGCCCGGCCAGGGCGGAGAGCGGCTGCTTGGCGCGGGCGAGGATGGAGAGCAGCTGCACCGCCGTGAGGATCCCGTCGCCGGTGGTGGCCAGCGCACCGAAGATAACGTGGCCCGACTGCTCGCCGCCCAGGCCGTAACCGCCCTTCAGCATCTCCTCCAGCACGTAGCGGTCGCCGACCTTCGTGCGCACGAGCTTCAGCCCGTGCGCGCGCAGGAAGAGCTCCAGCCCCATGTTGGACATGACGGTGGCCACGAGCGTGTCCTTCGGCAGCTGCCCCTTCTCCTTCAGGTCCAGCGCGCAGATCGCCATGATCTGGTCGCCGTCCACCAGCTCGCCCCGCTCGTCGACGGCGATGCAGCGGTCCGCGTCGCCGTCGTGCGCGATCCCCGCGTCCGCGCCGTAGGCCCGCACGGCCTCCTGGAGCGCCTCCGGGTGCGTCGAGCCGCAGCCGTCGTTGATGTTCAGGCCGTCGGGCGCCGTGTTCAGGGCGATCACCTCGGCGCCCAGCCGGCGCAGCACCTCCGGGGAGAGCCGGTACGCCGCGCCGTGGCCGCAGTCCACCACCACCTTCAGCCCGGTGAGGGGGCTGCCCGTGGAGACCAGGTGCTCCACGTAAGCCTCCACCGCCTCCGGGCTCTGGCGGATGGTGCCCAGGTCCGCCCCGGTGGGCCGCGGCATCGTGTCGGGCTTCGCCCTGACCATCGCCTCCAGCTGGTCCTCGGCCTCGTCCGGCAGCTTGTACCCGTCGCCCGAGAAGAACTTGATGCCGTTGTCCGGCGCCGGGTTGTGCGAGGCCGAGATCATCACGCCGAAGTCCGCCTTCAGGTGCGCCGTCACGTAGGCGACGCCGGGGGTGGTGATGACCCCGAGGTCGACGACGTCGCCGCCGGCGGAGCAGATCCCGGCGGAGAGCGCCGCGGCCAGCATCGGGCCCGAGCGGCGGGTGTCGCGGCCGATCACGCCCACCACGCGGCGGCCGGACCGCTCCCGCGCCAGGGTCGCCGCCGCCCGTCCCAGGGCGAAGGCGAGTTCCGGCGAGAGCGCCTCGCTGTTGGCGACGCCGCGGACTCCGTCGGTTCCAAACATCCTGGGCATAGGTAAACCCCTTTCTATTCGTTCTCGTTGGAAATAATGGTGACCTCGACGACGGCCGGGTCGATGGCGGCCTCGACGATCTCCGGCGGGTAGACCACCCGCACCGGCAGCCGGTGGGTGCCGGGTCCCAGCCCGGAGACGTCCACGTAGGCGATGACGGCGCTGGCATCCAGGGGGTGCACCAGCGTGTAGCGGCCCGTCAGCCTCACCTGGACGGTCGGCTGGCTCAGGGTCACCTCCCACCCTGCGGGGGCGTTCTGCACGTTGATGGGCACCGCGCCGAACACCTTCTCCGCGCTGACCTCGCGGATCGTCACGCTGACCTCCACGGAGGTCTGCGCCAGGCTCGTGCCCGCCGGAGCGATCAGCCGCGCCACCGTGGTGAAGCTCTGCGTCTGCCCCGTGAGGTCGACGGGTTCGGCGAGCACCACCGACACCGGCGGCAGGCTGCCGTCCAGGGTGGCCGAGCGGATCGTGACCTCGGCCGGGTTGGCCGTCACCCCGACCAGCTCAAAGCCGGGCGGCAGCTCGCCGATGGTCTGGGGCAAGACCGTCACCCGCTTGCCCGGGGGCAGCTCCTCCCAGGTGATCTCCACCTCGGCGTAGTGCTCGGCCAGCTTCTCCACGGGCTGCATGACCGCGTCCACCAGCCGGACGGCCTTCTGCAGGCGCGTCTTGGTCTGGGCCAGCTTGCCGTTCTTCAGAGGCGGCTCCAGGTCCGAGCCCTGAAGCGCCACCACGGCGCTGCGCACCAGGCCCAGGTAGTCGGCGCGGCCCGAGACGAAGATCGTGCCGTTCACGGGGGTGGCGGTGTAGCGGAACTCCCGCTCGCCCACGGTCACGATGCCCGATTCGGGCGTGACCACGACGGGCACGGTCATCGTGCGGTTCTCGACCAGGGTCACGGTGACGGTCGCGGGGTTGGCCCGGTACTCCAGCTGCCCCTCGTAGCGGGGAGGACCGGCGACCTGCACCCGGACCTCCTGCGCCCGCCCCGGCTGCTGGATGGTGCTGTAATCCACCCAGGCCCGGATGTCCTCGGGCTTCAGCGACGACACCAACAGGTTGGGGCCCGTGACCCGGACCTCGACCTCGGTCTCCAGGTCCCGCCGGCCCTCGTAGATCTCGTATTCCGGATGCGAGATCACTTCCAGCGGCACATCGAAGGTGACCGACGTCACCTTGTTGTAGTCCTGCACCACCATGAACCAGAGCAGGATCGCGACGATGAGCGACAGCAGTTTCAGCCAGAAGTCCTGCCGCAAGAGCGCAAGCAACCGCCGGATCATGACGAGGCCCCCCAGTTAAAGAGGCTCCGCACCGGGCTGGGCCGCCTGTCCGCCTCCAGCAGCTTCAGCAGGAGCTCGCGGAGGGACTTCTCGTCCAGGTTCCGGGTGAGCTGGCGCTGGCACGCCACGGAGATGACGCCCGTCTCCTCCGACACGATCACCGCCACGCAGTCGCTCTGCTCGGTGATGCCGACCGCGGCCCGGTGGCGGGTGCCCAGCTCGTGCGGGAGGACGGTGGCCTCCGCCAGGGGCAGCCAGCAGGCGGCGGCCGCGACCCGATTCTGCCGGATGATGGCGGCGCCGTCGTGCAGCGGGGTCTTCTCGACGAAGAGGTTGACCAGCAGTTCGGCGGACACCAGCGCATCCAGCTTGATGCCGGAGTCGATGAACTCGTTCAGGCCGGTTTCCCGCTCAATGACGATCAGGGCGCCCGTCTTCGTGCGCCCGAGGATCTCGGCGGCGCGCACGATCTGGTCGATCGTGCGCGTCCTTTCCTCCTCGCCGAACTCATCCGCCCGAAAACTGGCCTTGATCAGCCGGCCCCGGCCGAGGTGTTCCAGGGCCCGGCGGAGCTCCGGTTGGAAGATGATGGGCAGGGCGACGGACGCGGCGATGAAGACGTTTTGGAGGATGAACTGGATGGTGTAGAAGCGCAGCGCCTCCGCCACCTGGAGTGCGACCACCAGGATGATGACGCCGTTGATCAGGGGAACCGCGCGGGTGCCGCGGATCAGCGAAAAAAGTTTATAAAAAAGATATGCGACCAGGCTAATGTCCAGCACCGTGCGGAAGACGTCCCACAGCGACCGCACGCCCAGGCCGGCAAAGAAGTGGACGAATGTGGTGAGGTCTACCGGAGCCACCCCCTCGCGGGAACCCCTGCATCTTCCTCTCTATGATAGCATGCGGCAATCGATCTCACTATTGGACGAACAGGCCCATAGAAAAGTTCGGGCGGCGCCCCACCGGGGACGCCGTCCTCTCTCCCGCATCACGGATCCTCCGCCGCGTCGTCCTCGCTCGCCGTGGTATAGTAGGCCAGGCTCTGCAGCTCGATCGTCAGGTCGATGTTCTGGACGAACACGCCCTCCACGTCCAGCTTGGCCGGCGCAAAGTTGAGGATGGCCTCCACGCCGCCCGCCTTCAAGAGCTCCGCCGTCTGCTGGGCCGCGGACGCCGGCACGGTGAGAATGCCGATCTTCACGCCCTGCTGCCGGCAGGTCTCCACCAGCTCCGACACGTGCTGGACCCGGACGCCCATGATCTCCTGCCCCACCTTCTCCGGATCCACGTCGAAGATCGCGGAGATGACGATGTCCATGTGCTGGGTGAGGGAGTACCGGGCGAGGGCGTAGCCCAGGTGACCGAAGCCGACGAGTGCGGCCTTCACGCCCCGGTGCAGGCCGAGGATGCGCGCGATCCGGCGGCTGAGCATGGCGGTGTCATAGCCCACCCCGCGGGTTCCGAAGGCGCCGAAGTAGGCGAGGTCCTTGCGGATCTGCTCCGGGGAGAACCCGGTCTTTTCGGCCAGCTCTGCCGATGAGACGATGGGCACATCAGCGGCGGCCAGATCTCTGACGACCCGCAGGTACACGGGCAATCGCCGGATGGCGGCATCAGGAATATTGGTCCGTCGCATGCATCAGCCCCCTGATTCGCAAGTATCGCAACCGGAGGGTCAGAAGTTCCGGTTGATCACGAATTCGGCCAGCGTCTTCAGGGCCGGCCGGCTCGCCAGGGTCGGCACCTGGTCCAGGGCCCGCACGGCCCGGTCGATGTGCTCGCGCGCCTTCTGGCGGGCATAATCGAAGGAGCCGGCCTCCCTCAGGATCTCCTTGACGCGCGCGACGGCCCCGTCGTCGATCGACCGGCTCAGGATCAGGTCCCGCAGCTCGGCCCGGCGCGGAGCGTGCTTCAGGGCGTGGATCACGGGCAGCGTGAGGATGCCGATCTTGAGGTCGCCGCAGACGGGCTTGCCCAGCGTCTCCTCGTCGCCGAAGAAGTCCAGGAGGTCGTCGGCGATCTGGAAGCTGAGCCCCACGCCCATCCCGTAGTCGTAGACGGCCTGCACCTGCTCCTCCGTCGCCCCGGCCATGAGCGCCCCCAGGCGGCAGGCCTCGGCGATCAGGTAGCCCGTCTTCCGGGCGATGCGCAGGTAATAGTCCTCCTCGGTCTGCTCCACGTCGAAGTAGGAAGCCATCTGCGCCAGCTCCCCCTGGCTCATCTCCCGGACGACCTCGGACATGAGCCGGACGACGCGGTTGTTGCCGGTGTCGGCCAGCAGGGTGAACGCCTTGGCGAAGAGGTAGTCGCCCATCAGCACCGACACCTGGTTGTTCCAGAGCGCGTTGACGGTCGGTCGCCCGCGGCGCAGGTCGGCGTTGTCCACCACGTCGTCGTGGACCAGGGTGGCCATGTGAATGAGTTCGACCGCCACCGCCACGTCGATGACCTGTTCGAGCCGGGCCCCGGGGAAACGGCTGGCCAGGATCACCAGCGCGGGGCGGATGCGCTTTCCGCCCGACCGCAGGAGATGGGTCGACACCTCTTCCAGCATCGTCTCCCGCGTCGAGAGCGCCGCTTCAATCGCGGCCTCCACCTGCCGCAGGTCGTCGGCGATGGACGAAAAGACGTCGAGCGGCCTCACGTTACCGGCGAGCGGTTGCGAGCTCACCTGATCACCTGCTCTTTCCCAAGGTAGAACGGGCCTGGTCCGAAAGGAGGAGCCGGCCGCGTACATCGGGCTTGTGACACCATTCCTATTGTACCATGACGATGGTCAATCGCAAACTGTAAAGGCTAAGCACTCCGCCTCATTCCAGCGACTCGGCGAGGGCCATGAGCTGCCGCATGCGGTGCGCCGCCCCCGACTTGCTGACCGGCGGCCGGCACAGCTCCCCCAGCTCCTTCAGGCTTGCGTCCGGGTAGGCCAGCCGGAGGGCGGCCAGCTCCCGGAGCGCGGGCGAGACCCGCTCCAGGGCCCCGGACGCTTTCAGCCGCTCGATGGCCTCCACCTGGCGGGCCGCCGCATCCGCCTGCTTGGTCATGTTGGCGACCTCGGCGTTGACCTGCCGGTTGACCTGGTTCTTCATCTCCTTGATCACGCGCACCTCTTCGTAGCGCAGGAGCGCCTGGTGCGCGCCGATCAGCCCCAGGAAGCGGATGATCTGGTCGGCCTCCTTGACGTAGAGCACCAGGGATCCCCGGCGGGCGACCATGCGCGCGGCGATGCCGCAGGCGAACAGCATCTGCCCCAGGGCATCGGCCACCTCCGTGGCCGTCGTGCTCATCTCCAGGTGGTGCTGCTTCTCCGGCGCCGCCACCCATCCGCTGCCCAGGAACGTGCCGCGCAGGAACGCCCGCATGCAGTGGTCATGGGCCAGTTCCGGCGGCTCCGCCCACTCGGCGGGCCGCCCCTCCCCGTCGAGGAAGCCCGCCAGCCGCAGCAGCTCCAGGGCCCCCGGCTGGTGCGGGATGTGGACCCGGTACACGAGGTTCTTGCGCAGCTTGCGGCGCCGCATCACCATGACCTCGTACTTCACCGCCGGCGCGACGGCCTTCAGCAGCCGGATCACCTTCCGGGAGACCGGGGCCGAGTCGGTGGAGAGGGTGAGGGCGATCCGCCCCCGCCCCAGCAGCTCCACGGTGCCCAGGGCGCGCACCAGCCCCGCCAGCTCCATCCGCCGGCAGCACGGCAGATCCGGCGTCACCAGCGCCAGCTCCGCCTTGACCATCGCCGAGAACGAGCGATCCTCCCACAACGCCTACGCCTCCCGCGGCTGCCCGTAGCCCGTGCGCATGGACAGGAAGATCCGCCGCCGCTCCTCGGGCGGCAGGATGATCGGCTCCCCCAGCTGCCGCGCCAGCAGGAACACGTGCGCCGCCTCCTCCACCGCCACGGCGGCGGCGTACGCCCGGTCCAGGGTCTCGCCCACGGCGACGGCGCCGTGGTTCTGCAGGAGCACGGCCACGCCTTCGCTGCCCAGCGTCTCCGCGACGACCTCCGCCAGCTGCTCCGTGCCGGCAGGCGCGTACGGCGCGCAGCGCACCGCCTCCCCCACCAGGCCGGCCACCTCGATGGAGATCACGGGGATCTCCCGTCCGGTGCAGGCGAAGGCGGTCGCGTAAAGGGAGTGGGTGTGCACCACTCCGCCCACGTCCGGGCGGCGCCGGTAGATGAACCGGTGCAGGGCCGACTCCGTGGACGGGCGCCGCCGCGCGTCCACGATCCGGCCCTCCAGGTCCAGGATGCAGATGTCCGCGGGCTCCAGCGAATCGTAGGGCATGCCGCTGGGGGTGATCGCGAACAGCTCGGTCCCGGCGATGCGGCAGGAGACGTTGCCGGCGGTCAGCCGCACCAGCCCGTCCGCCAGCATGCGGCGGGCCGTGCTGAGCACCGCCCGGCGTGCGGCCTCGTACTGCAGGGCCCCGGCCTCCTCGTCCAAGATCAGCTCCCTCCCGCGGATCCGGGCCGGCCTCCCGTTCCACTCCGGCGAGACCGCGGCCACCCCCCAGAGCAAGGGCGCGTCGCCCACGACGGCCGGCTCGCCGGCGGCCATGACGGCCGGCCGGGTCCGGTCCAGGAGCTCCAGGGCGGAGAAGGCCTGGCTGGCGAGGATGGCGTCCGGGGGATAGGTCGCGCCGGCCAGCCGCCGGGCGAGCCACCGGGCCGCATCCTGCAGGGCCTGCGCCCGCTCCCGCAGCTCCTCGCTGCGGGCCATGATGCCGCCCACGAGGGCCGCCGCCTCCACCAGGGCGGCGGGGGCCGTCAGCCCGTGCTGGTCAATCAGCGTGGTCACCCGCTCCATGAAGGCCGGGTCCTGCAGGGCCTCCCGGCAGTGCTGCAGGAAGACCCGCCCCCCGAGCGTCGGCTGCCGCTCCATCCAGGCGTCCAGGTCGGCCAGGGCGCGGGCCACCGCCTCCCGCAGCCGGGCGAACTCGGCCGGACGGTCGGTGCAGCGCGCCCGCTCCGGCTTCCACTCCTTGTCCACCCAGTAGATGCGCCCTTCCGCTTCTCCGGGCCATGCGCCCTGCGCGCGGTGAACCGCCATCGGCTATCGAACCCCCTCCTGGCGGGCACGCTCCCGCAGCCACTGTCGGAACAGGAAGAACTCCCACGGGGTGCGGCCCACGTGCGGCCGCCGGGCGAGGAACACCTGCCCGATCGCCTGGGCCAGCTTCTCCGGATCGTGCCGCACGTAGTCCCCCTCCACCCGGATGAGGTCGCGCGCGACCACCTGCACGCCCATCCGGTAGGCCGCCGGGTCGAGGACGACGGGCTCGGCGCCCTCCTCCCGGTACCGGCTGCGCAGCCGCTCGGGCACCTGGCGGGTGTTGACCAGGCAGACGTCGAACAGCCCCGACCCGCCGTGCTCGATGAGGGCCTTCATGTGGTCCGAGACCTTGAACCCGTCGGTCTCCCCCGGCTCCGTCATGATGTTACAAATGTAGATTTTCAAGGCGGGCGACCGCCGGATCGCGTCCGCCACCCCGGGCACCAGCAAGTTCGGCATGATGGAGGTGTAGAGGCTGCCCGGGCCGAGCACGATCAGCTCGGCCTCCGCGATCGCGGCGAGCACGTCGTCCAGGGGCCGGATCCCGCCCTCCGGCACCGCCGGGTCCAGGAAGACGCGGCGGATCGGGCTGCCGGCCTTGCCGATGGCGGACTCGCCGGAGACCATGCGCCCGTCGGCCAGCTCCGCCCGGAGCACGACCTGGTCCAGCGTGGACGGCAGGACCCGCCCGCGCACGGCCAGCACCTCGCTGGCGGCCTTGACCGCCTGGTAGAAGTCGCCGGTCGTCTCGGTCATCGCCAGGAGGAACAGGTTGCCGAACGGGTGGCCGGCCAGGCCCTCGCCGCTCGTGAACCGGTACTGGAACAGCCGCTCCATCAGGGGCTCGATGTCCGCCAGGGCGATCAGACAGTTGCGGATGTCGCCCGGCGGCAGGATGCCGTATTGGGTGCGCAGCCGGCCCGAGGAGCCGCCGTCGTCCGCCACGGTGACGATGGCCGCGATGTTGGCGGTGTAGTTCTTGAGGCCCCTGAGCGTCGCCGGAAGCCCGGTGCCGCCGCCCACGGCCACGACGCGCGGCCCGCGCACCAGGAGGCGCCGCTCCAGGAAGGCGTCGGCCACGTCCCCCGCCCGCGGCATCAGGGTGGACAGCACGGAGTTCACCAGCCGGCTGACGCCCAGCCAGGCGAGCACCAGCCCCAGGGCCAGGGCCGCGATCCCCGCCAGGACCGGCCCCGTGTAGTACACGGCCCAACTGGCGGCCACGTTCTCCACCAGCCACGCGCCGAGCAGCGCGTAGAGGTTGATCCGGAAGGTCAGGGAAAGGCCGACCACCAGCAGGGCGACCCCCAGGACGGCGATCAGCAGCCACCGCTTGATGTGCAGGCCCGGGGCGAACCAGCGCAGGATGCGCATCACGGCTGCTCCTCCTCGTCTGTGCGGGCGGCGGAACGGGGCATGTCGCGGTGCTCGACCGAAACCGAATAGCCCCGCCGCCGGATCCAGTCCGCCAGGCGGTTGGCCAGGCACACGGAGCGGTGCTTGCCGCCGGTGCACCCGATGGCGATCGTCAGCACGCTCTTGCCCTCCGCCGCGTAGTGCGGCAGCAGGAAGCCGACGAAGCTGGTCAGCCGCCGGTAGAACTGCTGCGTCAGGTCCCACTTCATCACATACTCCTCGACCGCCGGGTCCTCGCCGGTCAGCGGCTGCAGGTCGGGCACGTAATGCGGGTTGGGCAGGAAGCGCACGTCGAACACCAGGTCCGCGTCCAGCACCGCGCCGTGCTTGAAGCCAAAGGAGACCACGTTCACGTGGAAGCCCGGATGCTCCCGGTCCGGGCCGAACCGCCGGTACAGTTCCTTACGCAGGTCGGCCGGCGACATGTGCGTCGTGTCGATGATGAAGGTGGCGAGTCCGCGCAGCTCCTGCAGAAGCTTCCGCTCCCGCTGGATGCCGTCCAGCACCCGGCCCTGCGCGGCCAGGGGGTGCCGCCGCCGGGTCTCCTTGTAGCGGCGCACCAGCACCTCGTCCGAGGCGTCCATGAAGAGGATCTGGTAGCCGACGCCGATCTCGGCGGTCTGCCGCAGGGCGCCGAGGATCTCGTGGAAGAACCGGCCCCCGCGGATGTCGATCCCGAGCGCGAGCCGGCTGACCTTGCCCTCGGTCTGGCCAAACAGCTCGGCGAGCTTCGGCATGAGCGACGGGGGCAGGTTGTCGACGCAGAAGAAGCCCAGGTCCTCCAGGTACTTCAGGGCCTGGGTCTTGCCCGCGCCCGACATTCCGGTGACGATCACCAGCCGGATGGCCTTGTCCATATCCATCACCCCCGATCCTCCACCGCCAGCATTCGCTCCCGACCCGGCCTTCTCCTGTCGGGCGCGGCCGCTCTAGTGAATCTCACCCCCCGGCGCCGGCCCGTCCGGCCAGTCGCCGGAGCGCTCCTCCCGGCCGCCGCGGCGCGCCGGCCTCTCCGGGGCCGGGGGGTGCGCCCGGTCAGCCCACGCCCCGGCGCCCGGCGTGCGCCGCCGCTCCGCCAGCCACCCCGTGAGGTCCCCCCGGTCGCTGTTCACCACCTGCTCCGGCGGGACGCCGGCCGCGGCGAGCAGGGCCACCGCGGCCCCGCAGTCGCCCACCTCCTCCGGCCGGACGGCCCCGGACGTGGCGGCGAACCGCACCCCGAGCTTCGCAACCTGCCGCAGGAAGGCGGCCGGCGGGCGCGGCCGCCGGGCGCACACCTCCAGGACGGCGCCCCGGTCCCGGAGGGCGCGCGCCACCTCCGCGGGGTCGACCTCCAGCCCCGCCGGCAGGGCGACGAGGTCGGCCCCGCTCCGGTACACCGCGGCGACCACCGCGTCCGTCAGCGCCCGGCGCGCCAGGGGGCGGTATCGGGGGAGCCAGCGCGCCCAGGCCGGCGCCAGCTGCGCCGCCGCCACCGCCAGCACCAGGTCGTGCCCCCGCCGGAGCCCGTCAGGCAGGCTCAGGTCGCCTTGCGGCGAGCGCAGGCGTCCCGCCGCGCCCGCCAGCACCCGCAGGGTCGGCGTCCGCAGGTCGATCGCCCGCACGGCGTCCCGAACGGCCCGTGCGCCGCGGACGTCCGGGGCAAACAGCGCCACGGCCTCCAGCCCGCGGGCCAGGGCCGCGCTCACCTGCGCGGCCACGCCGTCTGCGGCCGGGCCTCTCGGCACCTGCACGTGAAGATCCGCAACGATCCGCAATCGGCCTCCCTCCCTCGCAGCCGCTAGTATGCCCGGCAGGAATTGCGCATGCGGCCGCCAAACCTTCCGATCAGCGGAAGTGGAGCCGGTGGCCTTCCGCACCGGAGGTGACGGGCCGTGGGAGGGCGTCCGCGGCAGCCCGGAACCGAGCGCGCGCTGCGCAGCCTGGACCTGAAGGAGTTCCTCGCGCTGGTGGAGGCCGACATCCGGGAGCTGGACCAGCGCCAGGCCGACCGGCTGCGGCGCGCGTCGCTGCCGCTCTACCCCGTCTGGTGCTGCGGCCGGCGCCTGGGCGCGTTCCCCCGCGCCGCCCGGGTGCGCTGTCCCTTCTGCGGCGCCTGGATCGCCCCCGGCGAGCAGCCGCCGCCGGCCCCGTCGTCGGGTGGGGGATCTTCCACACGGTAAAGAATAATGAAGGGGCAGGCGCAGAGCCTGCCCCGTTTGTTTCTTCATACGTGTCCGCCGCGCCCCGGGCGGACCAGCAGCCAGACGCCCAGGCCCACCGCGAGGATGCCCAGGGTAAAGCCGTTCACCGCCCGCTGCACTTCCCAGTACCGCGGGCCGAAGATCCACTCCAGCACGTCGGTCGTGATCACCCGCCAGAGGGCGAGCGCGCCGACGGCGACCAGGGCGATCCCCGCCTCTCGCCGGCCGAACTGGTGCGGCAGGGCCTTCAGGTCGACAAAGCCCCTGTCCTCCACGTCCAGGCCCTGGTTCAGCCGCAGGTGGATCTCGCGGGCGTCGAAGATGCTGAAGCAGATCGCCGCCGGAATGTACAGGCCCAGGAGGCCGGGGAACAGCAGGTTGAGGAGCACGGCGCCGGCGAGGGTCATCAGGAACAGCTGCATGCCCCGGTTGAAGAAGCCCATGTAGAAGTGCCCCACGCCCGGCGCGAGGGAGAGCACGAAGCGCACGAGGCCGTTGATCTCCCGCACCGGCTCCCGCATCCGCGCCGCGAGGCACGGCTTGCAGAAGGGCTGCCCGCTGAGGTCCACCAGGCACTCCGCGCACACCGGCCGGCCGCAGTGGCTGCAGATCCCCCGCACCTCGCGGTCGGGGTGGTAGGCGCAGTTCATCGCTGTCTCCTCCCCGCCATCAGTACAGCATGGCCGTCAGCGCGTGCCACATGCCCAGCAGCCGCTCGGACAGCGGGCCCGACCAGGCCTGGAAGGCGGCCCAGTAGGCCTGCCCCTTGGCGGCCCAGACCGCCAGCCGGTCGGTGGCCTGGCTCCAGAGGAAAACGCGGCTGCCCAGCGAAACTACCACAAGAGTGGCCGCCAGGGCGTAGGCGGCGCTGGCGTACTGGTGAACCGTCCAGCTCCCCTGCAGCCAGGGCCAGAGCAGCGCGAAGGGCCGCGGCCTTTCGGCCTCCACCCGGGCCATCACCCGCGCCGTGAAGTCCGCGGGCAGGGGCGGCGGCTCGTGCAGCACCCGCCGCGCGAGCTCAGGGTCGTCCAGGTCGTGCAGCAGGTCCCGGCCCTCCACCAGGTCGCGGCAGGCCGGGCAGGTCCCGAGGTGCGCGTCGAAGGCCGCCCGCTCCGCCTCCGTCAGCGCGTCATCCCAGTACGCTTCCAGGCGCCGGAGCACATCGCTGCACTTCAACGCGCTCACCTCCTTCCCAGCTCATCAGCATCCGCCTCAGGTGCGCCCTGGCCCGGTACAGCCGGGTCTCCACCGTGCGCACCGGAACCCCGAGCCGGTCGGCGATCTCCTGGTAGCTCAGGTGGTAGAAGTGGTAGAGCAGCACGACCTCCCGGTAGTCGGGCGAGAGCCGGTCGATCGCCTCCCGCAGGCGCCGGCGCCGCTCCTCCCTTAGGGTGAGCTCCTCCGGGCCTGCCTCGGCGCTGGGCAGGTCGGGCGGCCGCTCGTCCTCCTCGGCGGCGGGCGGCTCCAGCGGCACGGTCAGCGGCCGCCGCCTCCGGGCCCGCAGCCAGTCGAACGCCACGTTCAGGGTGATCCGGTGGAGCCAGGTCGTGAACGCGGCATCCCCCCTGTAGCTCCCCAGGTTGCGGAAGAGCTTGACGAAGACCTCCTGCGCCAGGTCCTGCGCGTCCGCGGCATCGCCCACCACCTGGTAGAGGGTGCGGTAAACACGCCCCTTGTGCCGGTCCACAAGGGTCGCGAACGCCTCCATATCTCCCTGCTGCGCCGCAAACGCCAGCGTTTCATCACGGGGAGACAAGCTCGACCACACCTCTCAGGGATTCTGCCGCGTTAGACGCCCGCAGGCGGTGATCCCCTTCAACAACTTTTCCTTCTCAATTCACCGGATGAGCGGAGGATGCACACGTGACCACAAGACAGCACGTGGCCCTGCTCCGGGTCCTCGCCTTTTACCTGACGGCCCTGGTCCTGCTGCTGTCCGTCGGCAGCGCGCTCCAGTACACGCTGGGCCTCACCGGGGTCGTCCTCTCCCAGCTCCTCATCTTCGTCGGGCTGCCGCTCGCCTTCACCGCCGGCGTCGAGAGGCGGCCCGTTCGTCCTTTCCTCCGGCTGCGGATGCTGACGCTCCGGGGGTTGGGCCGCTCGGTGCTCCTGGGGCTGGTCGGGTGGGCGGCGGCGCAGCTCATGGGCGCCGTGCTGATCCTGGCGGTGCAGCAGATGGGCGGCCGGATGGTCCAGACGTACCAGATGCTGCTGGACGCCGGCTCCACCCTGGCGCTCCTGGTCGGAGCGCTGGTTCCGGCCATCTGCGAGGAGCTCTCCTTCCGCGGCTATGTCCTCGGGGCGCTGCGCTCGTTGGGCCCCTCGGCCGCCGTGGTCCTGACCGGCCTCCTGTTCGGGGCGCTCCATCTGAGCCTCGTCCGGCTGGTCCCCCTCACCCTGCTGGGCATGCTGTGGGCCCTCGCCGTCCAGCGCTCCGGCTCCATCCTGCCCGGCATGATCATGCACCTCATCAACAACGGAACTGCGCTGCTGCTGACATTCTTCGTCCAGGACCGGGCAAGTCCTGCCGATCTGCAAGGCCTGGAGGTGCTCCCCGACGCGGCCGTCTGGAGCTCGATGGCCGTCCTGACCCTGGCCGCCGCGGGGCTCTCCGCCGTGGCCTACATCCTCGCCGCCGGCTTCAGCCCCCGCCACCTGGCCCGCCCGGCCGAGACGGAGATCGAGTGGGACTGGCAGGCCGAGGGCCGGGAGAAGCCGTCCCCGCTGCCTGAGGCCCTGGCCGCCGCCGCAGACGGGGAGCTAGAGCGGCTCGCCGCCGAGGCGGCGGCCCTGCGCAAGCGCCGGCGCCGCATGCTGAGCGCCGCCTCGCTGCTCACCGGCGGGGTGACCGTCGGCATCTTCCTGTGGGCGGCCATGAAGGAGCTGGAGATGGTGTTCAGCTGAGCGGCCCCGCCGCTGGGCGGGCTTCGGGCAGCCGGGCGACCACGGTGGTGCCGGCGAACCGCAGGGCGTCCTCCGCCATCGCCCGTTCGGCAGGGGGCAGCCGCTCCGGCTCCACCCACGCGAAGGCCTCGTGTTCGTGGGAGAGGCGGATCGGCCGGCCTTCCAGCCGGCACCGGAACACGCCCACGTAGGCGGCCGACCGCTCCACGTAGTAGAGGCCCGTCAGGGCCTCCACCGTCACCTCTGCGCCCAGCTCCTCCCGGCACTCCCGGCGGACGCCCTCGTCCAGGTGCTCGCCCGGCTTCAGCCCTCCGCCGGGCAGAAGCCAGGCCTCCGCGTAGCGCGACTTCAACGCCAGCACCCGCCCCCGGTCGTCGCAGATGACCGCGTGGGCGGCCACCTTTCGGGGGTTCAGCTTGAGGAACAGGTCATAACCCACGGCGAGCGCGGTGCGCAGAACCCTGGCCAGCTGCATGCGGGCTCCTCCATCCCCTTACTGTCGAAACCGCATACATCATACACGAAAAAGGGCGTCTTCGCTGCCCCGGGGCTTATGTCACCCGCCGGCCCCGGGGCATAGCATGGGGTGGGAGGTGTGCAGCATGCCGTATTGGCTGATGCGGGCGGTCGAACCCATCGTGGCCCACGGGCTGCGCGAGTTCCGGACGGAGGGTGCCAACCGCGAACATATCCTGCGCGAGGTTGCGCTGATGGGCGCGCTGGTGGGCACCGGCATGCCTGCCGCCCAGGCCATCCGGCTCGTGGAGGCCATGGAGCCCCAGCTGCTGGGGATGCCCCGGGGCGAGACCCAGGAGCCCGACCACGCCGGCTATCCCGACATGGGAGGATGGGGGAAGGGCTTCCCCTGGATGGGCTTCCCGGGCATGGGGTTCCCCGGCATGGGC
>QGVE01000197.1 GCA_003242675.1 Bacillota bacterium
TAGGAAGGTAATTCTCTGAAATCCGCCCCGGAGAGGAACCGCCGCGGTCGAGCGCCAGCCCCACATCCCGTGCGGGCGGGGCGACCGGGCGGAGGGACTCCTCCGGGCCGCACGCGTGCTGCGCGTGGTGCCGGCGGACGGAGCGCTGAAGGAACGACCCACGACTTGGCGGCAGAAGAGGAGGCGGCGCGACGGGCGGTGAAGTGGGTGGCCCCTGCCTGCGCTCCCCGCCGTCTGGAGGGATGACATTCGCTGGGAGGTGTGCGCATGGCTGAACAGCAGAAGAAGAACGTCTGGGCGTTCCAGTTCACGACCCTCACGCTGGTGCTGATTCCGGTGGCCGTGGGCATCAACTACGTCGGCAAGCTCCTTGCAACGGCCCTGAAGCTTCCCCTCTGGCTCGACTCCATCGGCACCGTGCTCGCCGGCATGCTGGCCGGCCCATGGATCGGCGCCATCTCCGGCGCGGTCAACAACATCATCTTCGGCATCACCGCCGATCCGGTCTCATTCTGGTACCTGATCACCTCGATCGCCATCGGCCTCGTGGTGGGCTACCTGGCCATGACCGGCTGGATCCGGGACTTCCCGCGGGCCGTCCTGCTGGGCCTCATCGTCGCCCTGGTCGCGACGGTCGTCTCCACGCCGATCAACGTCATCCTCTGGGAGGGCACCACCGGCAACGTGTGGGGCGACGCGCTCTACACGGTGCTGCGGAACCGGGGGACGCCGATCTGGATCGCCTCCTTCATCGACGAGCTGGTCGTCGACCTGCTGGACAAGGTGATCACGGTCATCGTCTCCTTCCTCATCTTCAAGGCGCTGCCGCAGCGGCTGATCGGCCTCTTCGCGGGCGAGGGCCAGGTGGAGAAGCTGTAACGGTTCCCGCCCGGCGTGCCGCCCAACACCGCAACGCGGCGCCGGGGCTGTCCCTCGGGCAGCCCCGGCGCCGCCATCCAGGCAGGTGACCGCGTTGCAGTACACCCTTTACGTCCCCGGCGACTCGTGGCTGCACTGGCTGGATCCCGTCTCGAAAATCCTCCTCACGGTGGCCGGCCTGGCCCTCACCTTCCTGCTGCCGGGCCACCTGCTCCCCGCGCTGCTGCTCCTGGCTTCGCTGGCCCTGCTGGCAACGGCCGGCGTCCTGCGCCGGTCGGGGGCCGTGTTCGCCGGCGTGGCCCTGATCGCCGTCACCTTCTTCGTCGTCCAGGGGCTGGTCTACGATGGCAACCAGACGCCGGCCCTGGCGTTGGGGCCGGTCACCTTCTACCAGGAGGGGCTGCTGCTGGGACTCAGGCTCGCCCTGCGGCTCTACAACATCCTCGCCGCCACCCTCATCCTGATCCTGACGACCCGTCCCTCCGACCTGGTCGAGTCCCTCATGCGCCGGGGGCTCCCCTCCCGGTTCGGCTACGTGATCATCGCGGTGCTGCAGATCATCCCCGTCATGGTCGAGGCCGCGGCGCGCATCACCGACGCCCAGCGCTCCCGGGGGATGGAGACGGAGGGCAGCCTCTGGGTGCGCATGCGCGCCTTCCTCCCGCTCATGGGGCCGCTGGTCACCTCCTCCCTCATCGCCACCGAGGAGCGGGCCCTGGCCCTGGAGGTGCGGGGCTTCGCCTCCAACCGGCGGCCGACGTTCCTGCGCGACGAGACCATCCCGGGCTACGCCTGGCCGGTGCGGGCCGCCGCGCTGGCCGCGCTCGTGCTCGGCATCGCAGGGCGGGTGATGCTGTCGTGAGCGTCATCCGCGTGGAGAACCTGCGCTACCGCTATCCCCGCCAGACGGAGCTGGCCCTGGACGGCGTGAGCTTCACCGTGGAGCCCGGCGAGTTCGTCGGCATCGTCGGCCCCAACAAGGCGGGCAAGTCCACCCTCTGCCAGGCCTTGGTGGGGCTCGTGCCCCACTTCTACAAGGGCGCCATCGGCGGACGGGTGGAGGTGGCCGGCCTGGACGTGCACGCCACGCCGGTGGCCGAGGTCTGCCGCAAGGCGGGCCTGGTCTTCCAGAACCCCTTCACCCAGATGTCCGGCGCCAAGTTCACCGTCTACGAGGAGGTCGCCTTCGGCCTGGAGCGCGCCGGCATCCCCCGGGACGAGATGATCCGGCGGATCGAATGGGCCCTGCGGCTCCTGGGGCTGTGGGAGCTGCGGGACCGCAACCCGTTCGCCCTCTCCGGCGGCCAGATGCAGCGGCTCGCCATCGCCTCGGTGCTCGTGATGCAGCCGGAGGTGCTGATCCTGGACGAGCCCACGTCCCAGCTGGACCCCGCCGGCACCCGCGAGGTCTTCGCCGCCGTGAGCGACCTCTGCCGGCAGGGCATGACGGTCGTGATGGCCGAGCACAAGGTGGACCGCCTCGCCGCCCGGGCCGACAAGGTGCTGGTGCTGGACCGGGGAAAGGTGATCGCCTGGGGCCCGCCGGGCGAGGTGTTCAGCCTGGACGGCCTCACGGAGCGCGGGGTCGCGGTTCCGGCCGTCACCGCGGCCGCCCGGGAGCTGGACTGGCGGGGGCCGGACGGGACCTACCCCGTCACCGTGGAGGCCGCGGCGCGGATTGGAGGTGCGCGGCTTGGCCGAGATCCGGGTTAGCGACCTGCACTTCCACTACGTCCCCGGCGTGGAGGTGCTGCGGGGCATCGACCTCCTTCTCTCGCCCGGGGCGACGGCCATCATCGGGCAGAACGGCGCCGGCAAGTCCACCTTCGTCCGGCTGCTGAACGGCCTGCAGAAGCCCACCCGGGGCGAGGTGCTGGTGGACGGCGTCTCCACCCGCTCCACCACCGTGGCCGCCCTGGCCCGCAAGGTGGGGCTGGTCTTCCAGAACCCCACGGACCAGCTGTTCAAGAGCCGGGTGCTGGACGAGGTGATGTTCGGACCCCTCAACCTGGGGCTGGGCCCGGAGGAGGCGCGGCGCCGGGCCGAGGCGGCCCTGGAGCGGGTGGGGCTCATCGGGGCCGCACAGCAGAACCCCTACGACCTGGGCCTCGCCGAGCGGAAGCTGGTGACCATCGCCAGCGTGCTGGCGATGGAGACGCCGGTGGTCATCCTCGATGAGCCCACCATCGCGCAGGACGTGACCGGCGTCCGCCAGATCGGCGCGATCGTCGCCTGGCTGCGGGAGCAGGGGCGCACGGTGATCGCCATCACCCACGACATGGACTTCGTCGCCCGCTACTTTGAGCGGGTCCTGGTCTTCCACGAGGGGCGGGTGCTGGCCGACGGCACGGCGCAGGAGATCTTCCGCCAGCCGGACCTGCTGCGCCAGGCGGGCCTGGAGCCCCCGCCGATCACGGAGCTGGGCCGCGCGCTGGGGCTCCCGGACCCGCCCCTCACGGTGGAGGCGTTCGTCGCGCGGGTGCGGGCGCTGCAGGCACAGAGAAGCGAGCCATGAAGGCATTCGGAAAGTCAGCGGACCCGGGCTCGTGCCCGGGTCCGGGGTTTTTCACAGCCGCGTCAGCACCAGCCCCACCAGCGCGCCGGCGAGGCCGACCAGCTGGTGCCGCCGGAGCCGCTCGGCGAAGAGCAGGAACCCGCCGGCCATGGTCACCAGGCAGTGCAGGCTGACCACC
>QGVE01000198.1 GCA_003242675.1 Bacillota bacterium
CCACCGCGCCGACCCCCCGCACGGCGGGCCACATCCTGGTCGTGCGCGGCTTCACGGAGGCGGGCGACGTGATCGTCAACGACCCCGCCGCGCCGGCGGACGGCGAGGTGCGGCGGGTCTACCGCCGCGACCTGTTCCGGCGGGCCTGGCTGGACCGCGGCGGGGTCGTCTACGTCCTGGAGCCCCTTTCCTGAGGGGCGGGAATATAATAGGATTTGATGCAACCCGCGGGCGCCGGCCGGGCGCCCGAGTCTGCCCGGGAGGTGGGTGCATGGACAAGCTGAGCCAGATCCGGTCCCAGCTGCCGGCCCTGAGCGCCCAGGTCTACCTGAACACCGGGACCGCCGGACCGCTGCCGGAGCCGGTGCGCGCGGCCATGGTCGAGTCGCTGGCGGCCCAGGCGGCCGAAGGGCGCATCGCGGCGGAGTACTACGTGAAGCTGAGCCAGCTCAAGGCCCAGGTGCGGGCGAAGCACGCGGCGATGCTCGGCTGCGAGCCCGAGGAGATCGCCCTCACGCAGAACACGACCGACGGCATGAACCTGGTGACGCTGGGGGTGAACTGGCAGCCCGGCGACGAGGCCATCACCACCAACCTGGAGCACCAGGGCGCCCTGTTCCCGCTGTTTGCGGCCCGGGAGCGGTACAACATCACGATCAAGATCGCAGACGTGCGGGACCGGCCCGCGGAGGCGCCGGCGGTGATCGAGCGGCTGATCACGCCGCGCACCAAGCTGATCTCCCTGTCCCACGTGTCGTACATCACCGGGGCCGTGCTGCCCATCCGGGAGATCGCCGAGGTCGCGCACCGGCACGGCGTGCTGGTCCTGGTCGACGGCGCGCAGTCCTTCGGCGCCATCCCCGTCAACGTGAAGGAGCTGGGGGTCGACTTCTACGCCGTCACCGCCCAGAAGTGGCTGTGCGGCCCGGAAGGCGCGGGCGCCCTGTACGGCTCCCGGGCGGCGGCCGCGCAGCTGCGCATCACCTTCGCCGGGTACTTCACGGCGCAGGCCTGGGACATGTATAGCGGCCTCCTGCCCAGGGGCGGCGTGCACAAGCTGGAGCAGGGCACGGTGCAGCCGGCGAACCTGGCCGGGCAGCTGGCCGCGTGCCGCTGGCTGACCGAGGAGGTCGGTGTGGACTGGGCGTACGACCGCATCCGCCGGCTGGCCGCGGCGGCCCGGGAGATCCTCGCCGGGGTGCCGGGGGTGACCGTCGTCACCCCGGCCGAGTCGGCGGGGCTGGTGACGTTCCAGGTGGAGTCCGACCCGGAGCGCGTGGTCAGGGCCCTGGCCCAGCAGCGGATCATCGTCCGCACGGTGCCCCACCCGCGCAGCCTGCGGCTCTCCGCCGGGTTCTTCAACACGGAGGAGGAGCTGGAGCGGCTGGCGGCGGCGCTGCGAACGCTGGCCAGGGGCGCGTGAGCCTTGGGCGGCGGCTGCTCTCCCCTGCGGGAGCGGCCGGCCGCATTTTTTTCGCGGCGAAACCCGCGTGAACCCGCGGGTTTTCCGGTGTATTCCTATGGTCGGTGCATTGTGCGAGCGCTTGTCCTGTCGGAGGGAGGATTCATCATGTCGGGCATTCGCGAGACCGATCTCCCCGGGATCGGTCGCAAGTTCCTGATCGAGACGCGCAGCGGCGACAAGATGGTGGTGGTGGTGCACGACGACGGGCGGCGGGCCCTCTACCACTTCGACCCGGAGGATCCGGAGGAGCCGGTGTCGATGGTGACCCTCGACGACGCCGAGGCGCGGCAGCTGGCCGCGATCGTGGGCGGACTGTCGTACCGGCCCAAGATCCTCGACGAGATGGACCTGGACATCGACGACCTCATGATCAAGTGGTACAAGCTGGATCCCCAGTCGCCCGGCGTGGGCAAGCGCATCGGCGAACTGCGGGTGCGCCAGGTCACCGGCGCCACGATCATCGCCATC
Organism: Bacillota bacterium; assembly: GCA_003242675.1. The sequence continues at coordinate 1,934 of QGVE01000198.1, forward strand.
GTCGCCCCGGACCGGTCCAAGAAGATCAACCCCGGGCCGGAGGAGGTGCTTCAGGCCGGCCACACCCTGGTCGTGGTGGGCGAGCGCAGCCAGGTGAAGGCCCTGGAGCGGCTCGTCGTGGGAGAGGGCCGGTAGGCCATGGAACATGCGGTATTTGAGCTGGGACTCGCCCTCGCCCTGATCGGTGTCGCCGGGCTCCTGGCGGCCCGGCTGAAGATCTCCAGCGTCCCGTTCATGATCGTCATGGGCATGCTGCTCGGCCCGCACGCGCCCAAGATCGGGCTGATCGACCTGACGTTTGCCCGGGAGCTCACGATCTTCGCGTTCATGGGCCGCCTGGGCGTGCTCTTCCTGCTCTTCTACCTGGGCCTCGAGTTCTCGATTGGCCGACTGGTGCGGTCGGGGAAGAACATCCTGGTGGCCGGCACGATCCACGTGGGCATCAGCCTGCTCAGCGGCTTCGGCTTCGGGCTCCTGATGGCCTGGCCCCTGAAGGAGGTGCTGGTGGCCGCCGGGGCCATGACCGTCACCTCCAGCGCGATCATCGCCAAGGTGCTGGTCGACCTGAAGCGCACGGCCAATCCGGAGACGGAGCTGATCCTGGGCATCGTCATGGCCGACGACCTGTTCCTCGCCGTCTACCTCTCGATCGTCTCGGGCTTCGTGCTGAGCGGTGCCACCTCCCCGGGAGGGGTGGTCGCCTCGGCGGCCACGGCGCTCGGGTTCATGGCGGGCGTCCTCGTCCTCAGCCGGCTGGCGATGCCGTGGATCAACGGCTTCCTCGACCGGCTGTCGGACGAGCTGTTCCTCCTGGTCGTCTTCGCCGCGCTGTTCCTGGTCGCCGGCTTCGGCGAGTCGCTGCACGTGGCCGAGGCCATCGGCGCGCTGCTCTTCGGCCTGGCCCTGGCGGAGAGCGACCACCGGGAGCGGCTCGAGCACCTGATCCTGCCGTTTCGCGACTTCTTCGGGGCCCTGTTCTTCTTCAGCTTCGGCCTCTCCATCGACCCCCTGGGGCTCGGCGGCGCCGTCATCCCCGCCCTGATCGCGGCCCTCGTGAGCATGCTGGGCAACTTCACGGCGGGCATGCTGGCGGGCCGCTCCGCCGGCCTGTCCCATCGGGCCTCGGCCAACATCGGCCTGACGATCGTCGCCCGCGGCGAGTTCTCCATCGTCATGGCCAACCTCGGCGTGGCGGGCGGCCTGCTGCCGGTGCTCCAGCCCTTCGCGGCGCTGTACGTCCTCATCCTCGCCGTGCTGGGCCCGGTGCTGGCCAAGCACTCGCCGACCATCTACGACCTGCTGAGCCGGGTGTTCCGCTGGAAGCGGATTCCGCCGCGCAAGCGCAAGATCACCATCCCGGCCGCCGCTCCCGACGGGCGCCGGTAGTGCATGCCAGGGCCGCTCCCCCAGCGGGAGCGGCCGCGGCGCGTCATGGCTGCAGCCGGGCCCGCTGTGCGGCCTCCCAGCCGTCGGTGGCGGCGAGCACCGCCTCCCAGAGCCCCGCGAGGCGAGGCTGCAGCGCGTCCAGACCGGCGGCGGCGGGGCCCCCCCGGGCGGCCGCCCCGGGGGGGACGGCCCCGGGGTCGTGGCCCGGCCTCCCCCTCAGGCCGCCGCTGGGCCG
>QGVE01000056.1 GCA_003242675.1 Bacillota bacterium
TCCGCACGTCCACGACCCGCACGTTGCCGAAATCGGTCTGCACAGCACTCGCGAGCCAACCGCCTCCGAGCATCAGGAGGATCGCCAGAATGAGAGCCAGATGCCGTTTCATGGGCCATTGCCTCCCGCAATACTTTGCAACCCATGTCAACAGGGAAACGCCTGTGGCCTGCCACCTCCGACTGATGAATTTCGTTCGTGTACCGGAACATCCTATTGTCTCTTCGCACTATTTTCGGTATGGACGCGCGTCGCACACGATTCGCGGCGGCGCTCCGGATGCGGATGGCGGCAGGCCGCACTGCGCCGGCCGCGTCTGCCCCCTGCCCGCGCCCGGCGGACAGCGCTTGACACGCCGGCAAGGCCGTGGTATAGTTCCATACAAATGTTAACAGCGATGACCGGGGACAAGACCACGCTCATCCCCTCCAGAGAGGGAGCGCCACCGGCTGAAAGCGCCCCGGGGCCCTGTGCGTGGGAAACCACCCCGCAGCTGCCCGCCGAAGCCGCGCCCGGATAAGGCGGGAGGGTGCGCCCTGTACAGCGCGCAGAGCGCCCGGCCACGGGCCGGGAATGAGGGTGGAACCACGGGAGCCGCGCTCCCGTCCCTTGCGGGACGGGAGCTTTTCCTTTTCCCACCAGTTTCAGCGAAAGGGGTTCGACACGATGTCCAGCGTCGTGCACGTGACGTTGCCGGACGGCAGTGTGCGGGAGTACCCGCGGGGGATCACGATCGCCGAGGCGGTGGCCCAGATCGGCCGCGGCCTGGCCAAGGCCGCCCTCGCGGCCAAGGTGGACGGCCGCCTGGTCGACCTGTCGGCCAAGCTCGAGAAGGACTGCACCCTCCAGGTCCTGACCTTCAAGGACGAGGAGGGCCGCGAGGTGTTCCGCCACACCTCCACGCACATCATGGCCCAGGCGGTGAAGCGGCTCTTCCCCGAGGCGAAGCTGACCGTCGGGCCGCCCCTGGAGAACGGCTTCTACTACGACTTCGACCTGCCCCGCCCGCTGACCCCGGAGGACCTGGAGAAGATCGAGGCGGAGATGGCGAAGATCGTCGAGGCCGACTACCCCATCGTCCGTCAGGAAATCGACCGGGAGGAGGCCAAGCGCTTCTTCGCCGAGCGGGGCGAGGACTACAAGGTGCTCCTGATCGACAAGATCCCGGAGGACGAGGTCGTCTCGATCTACACCCAGGGCGAGTTCACCGACCTGTGCGTGGGGCCGCACCTGCCCTCCACCGGCCGGGTGAAGGCGTTCAAGCTGTTGAGCGTGGCCGGCGCCTACTGGGAGGGGAACCAGGCCAACAAGCAGCTGCAGCGGGTCTACGGCACCTCCTTCGAGTCCCGGAAGGACCTGGAGGAGTACCTGTTCCGGCTGGAGGAGGCCAAGCGGCGGGACCACCGCAAGCTGGGTCCGGAGCTGGGCCTGTTCCGCTTCGAGGACGTGGCCCCCGGCTTCGCCTTCTGGATGGACAAGGGGGTCCGGCTGTACCGGGAGCTGGAGAACTGGAGCCGCCAGCTGCAGGAGGCCCAGGGCTACCAGGAGGTCAGCACGCCGTGGATCCTCTCTTCCAAGCTGTATGAGATCTCCGGCCACTGGCAGCACTACCGGCAGAACATGTTCGAGATCCGGGCGGAGGACCAGGACTTCGCCACCAAGCCGATGAACTGCCCGTGCCACTGCCTGCTCTACAAGAGCCAGATCCGGTCCTACCGCGACCTGCCGCTCAAGCTGGCCGAGTACGGCCCGCTCTCCCGCTTCGAGCCCTCGGGCGCGCTCCACGGGCTGCTCCGGGTGCGGGGCTTCCACCAGGACGACGCCCACCTGTTCGTGCGGCCCGACCAGATCGAGGAGATGATCCGGGAGGTCATCAGCCTCGTCGACACGATCTACAGCGCCCTGGGCCTGGTGTACGAGATCAAGCTCTCCACCCGGCCCGAGGACTTCATGGGCGAGATCGAGCTGTGGAACGAGGCGGAGGCCGCCCTCGCCCGGGCCCTGGAGGGGATGGGCCGCAGCTACCAGGTGAACCCCGGCGACGGCGCCTTCTACGGGCCCAAGCTGGACTTCTACGTCACCGACGCCCTCGGCCGGAAGTGGCAGTGCGCCACGGTGCAGCTCGACTTCCAGCTGCCGATCAAGTTCGACCTCACCTACGTCGGCGAGGACGGCAAGGAGCACCGGCCGGTGATGATCCACCGGGCGATCATGGGCACCCTGGAGCGGTTCATCGGCATCCTCACGGAGCACTTTGCCGGCAACTTCCCGCTCTGGATGGCCCCCGTGCAGGTGCGGGTGCTGCCCATCGCCGACCGGCACCACGACTACGCCCGCCAGGTGGTGGCCAGGCTGCAGGAGGCTGGCCTGCGGGTCGAGGGCGACTACCGGAACGAGAAGGTGGGCTACAAGATCCGCGAGGCCGAGGTGCAGAAGATCCCCTTCATCCTGGTCGTCGGCGACAAGGAGGCGGCGTCCGGCGCGGTCGCCGTGCGCCGCCGGGGCATGAAGGACCTCGGGCCGATGCCGCTCGGGGACTTCCTGGCCCTGGCGCGGGAGGAGGTCGCCACCAAGGCGATGGACGAGGCCTGCCGCAAGGCGGCGTCGGGCAAGAAGGAGTAACGGCGACGGCAGAGGCTGCCTCCCGGGGGGGCGGCCTCTGCCGGACCGTAAGCAGAGGTATGCGCTTCAGGACGGAGGTGCGGATCGCATGGCCCGCTGGGAAGGTGTCATCCGGCAGTACCGGCGGTTCCTGCCCGTCAGCGACAAGACGCCCGTGGTGACGCTGCTGGAGGGCAACACGCCGCTGGTGCCGGCGCCCCGGCTGGGGGCGGAACTGGGGCTCGATCTCTACCTGAAGTTCGAGGGGATGAACCCCACCGGCTCCTTCAAGGACCGGGGCATGACCCTCGCGCTGTCCAAGGCGGTCGAGGCGGGGGCGAAGGCCGTGATCTGCGCCTCCACCGGCAACACCAGCGCCTCGGCCGCCGCCTACGCCGCCCGGGCGGGGCTGCCCTGCTACGTCGTCATCCCCGACGGCGCCGTGGCCATGGGCAAGCTCGCCCAGGCCCTGATGTACGGCGCCCGCACGATCCAGATCGAGGGCAACTTCGACGACGGGCTCCGGCTGGTGCGCCGGCTGGCCGAGGAGCACCCGGAGATCGCCCTGGTCAACTCCGTCAACCCGTACCGGCTGCAGGGGCAGAAGACCGCCGCCTTCGAGGTGGTGGACGCCCTGGGCGGCTACCCTGACTTCCTGGCGATCCCCGTCGGGAACGCCGGCAACATCACGGCTTACTGGATGGGCTTCCAGGAGTACGCCGCCGCCGGGGTCGGCGCGGTCGAGTCCTGTGGCTCCAGCGGGGCGCCGTCAGGGGTCGCCCTGCCCCGCATGCTGGGCTTCCAGGCCGCGGGGGCCGCGCCGCTGGTGCACGGCGGCGAGGTGGACGACCCGCAGACGGTGGGCACGGCCATCAAGATCGGCCGCCCGGCCAGCCGCGCCGGCGCGCTGGGGGCGGCCCGGGAGTCGGGCGGGGCCTTCTGGGCCGTCACGGACGAGGAGATGCTGGCGGCCTACCGCCGGCTGGCCGCGACCGAGGGCATCTTCGCCGAGCCGGCCTCCTGCGCCGCCGTGGCCGGGCTGATCAAGCTGTGCGCGCTGGGCTACTTCGAGGGGCGGGCGGAAGATCGGCCCGGGGTGGGCGGCTACATCGACGGCGTGCCCATGCCGGTGCCCAAGCACCGGCCGTTCACCGGCCGGGGCGGAAGGCCCAAGGTGGTCGCCGTGCTGACGGGGCACGGGCTCAAGGACCCGGACACCGCCATCCGGGTCTCCACCCCGCCCGTGAAGCTGCCGGCCGACTACGGGCGGCTGGAGCGGCTGATCCTCTCGGGGAGCTGAGCCGGCCATGGTCAGGGTCAGCGTGCCGGCGACCAGCGCCAACCTGGGCCCCGGTTTCGACACCCTGGGCGTGGCGCTGGAGCTCCGCAACGTGATCGAGATGGATGAAACCGGCGTCGACGACGTGGTGATCGAGGTGGAGGGGGCCGGCGCCGGCGCCCTGGAGGACCCGGAGCGGAACATGGTCTACCAGGCCGCCCGCCGGGTCTTCGAGCGGCTGGGGTACGAGCCCAACGGGCTGCTCATCCGGGAGAAGGTCGCCATCCCGGTGGCCCGGGGCATGGGCTCATCGGCCGCGGCGATCGTCGGCGGGCTGGTGGCCGCCAACGCCCTGGTGCAGAAGCGAACCGGGCGGCCGGGGCTCGACCGGGACGAGCTTCTGCGCATGGCGGTGGCGATCGAGGGCCACCCCGACAACGTCACCCCGGCCATGCTGGGCGGCTTTACGGTGTCGTGCACGGATCCCGAGCGGGGGCTGCTTTACCTGCGCTTTCCGCCGCCCCGCGGGCTGCGGGCGGTGGTGGTGATGCCGGAGGTGCAGACCAAGGGCCGGAAGACCGAGCAGTCCCGGGGCGTCCTGCCCGCGCAGGTGAGCCTCCAGGACGCCGTCTACAACCTGAACCGCACCGCCCTGCTGGTGGCGGCCGTGGCGCAGGGGCGCACCGACCTCCTGCGGGTGGCGATGCAGGACCGGCTGCACCAGCCGTACCGGGCGGCGCTGGTTCCGGGGATGCGGTCGGTCTTCGAGGCGGCGCTCAGCGCCGGGGCCCTGGGCGTCGCGCTCTCCGGCGCCGGTCCCAGCGTCATCGCCCTGGTCGCCGAGTCGGCCGAGCCGGTCGCCCTCGCGATGGAGGCCGCCTTCCAGTGGGCGGGCAGCAACGCCCGGTCGCTGACGATGGACCTGGCCCGGGACGGGGTCCGGGTGCTGGCCGGGCCGGGGCGCGAGCGGGACATGCTCGACCGGCCGCCGCACTGGGGATGAGGGCGAACCCGGCTGAGCCCATGCGGCGGCGCCGGGGTCTATTCCGCCTGCCGGCGCCCGCGGAGTCCCAGCCTCCGCAAGAGGTATGCCCGCCAGCCGTACCGCTCCCGCAGCGCATCCTTGGCCCGCTGCCAGAAGGCGCGGGCCTTCTGCGCGCGCTCCGGGGACACCGGCACCCCGGGCGGGCCGTAGCGGGCGGCCGTGTAGTCCGCGGCCGCCTGCAGCAGCTCCTCCCGCAGGGCGGGGAAGGCCGAGGACACCTGCTCCGCGTACTCGCGCGCCGTCTGGTACGGCTGACGGCCCATTCCGAACCGGCCGAGGAGCCAGGTGGCCTTCTCCCAGGCCTCCTGCACCACCGAACGGGGGTCGCCGTAGCGGAACCGCTCCTGGGCCCGCAGGGTCCGGGCGGCGAGCAGGGCGAGGCCGCCGGCGAGAGCGGCTGCGGCGAAGGCCCAGGTCCAGGTCCGCGCGCTGCCGGCCGGGGTCGCACCGCTGAAGTCGGGGGCCTCCGGCACCTCCTGCTCGGCCCGCGGCGGCACGGGCTGGACCTCGCCGCCGGGTTCGGGCTCGTCGGTGAGGTCACCCTCGTCCAGGTCGGTGCCGCCAGGAGAGGCGTTGCGGGCGATCACGGGCAGGTCCGCCCGGGGCGTCGGGTCAAAGGTGACCCAGCCGTAGCCGGGGAAGTAGGCCTCCACCCAGGCGTGGGCCTGCGAGTTGCGGGCCTCGTAGATCAGCCAGCCCCGGTCGTCGACGGTGTACGGCGCCGAGGCCGGGATGGCGTACCCCTCCACGAGCCGGGCCGGGATGCCCAGAGAGCGCAGCATGACCACCATGGCGGTGGCGTAGTAGGTGCAGTACCCCTCCTGCAGGTCGAAGAGGAAGTAGTCGACGAAGTCGCGCCCCTGCGGCGCGGGCGGCGGGCTGAGCGTGTAGCGCATCCGGCGCAGGTAGGACTCGATCGCCACCGCCTGGTCGTAGGGGTGCTCCCAGCCCGCGGCGATCTCCCGGGCCAGCCAGTGGACCCGCTCCGGCACGTCGGGCAACTGCAGGTAGCGGGCCATCTGGGCGGCCTCTGGGCTCCCCGGGTCGAGCCCGGGGGACTGGCGGATCTGCGCGGCGCTGTAGAGGGGCAGCCGGGAGGTGACCGTGTACCGCACGCCGGGCAGGACCGGAGCCGCCGCGCGCAGGTTCCCCTCCGCGTCGGCGGTGTACCGGGGGAGCCCGTCGACCCGGGCGGGCTCCAGCACGTGGAAGATCGTCCGGCCGAAGCCGAGCAAGGGAGTGATCTCCGCGACGAAGGTGCGCCGCAAGGTCTCCGCGCCCATCTGCGTGGGCAGGAGCCCGTCCACGGGCGTTACCTCCGGCGACTCCCCCGGCTCCCACCGGGAGCCGGTGTACGTGAGGAACACCGCGCCCCGCACGTAGAGCGACTGGGTCAGCGGCCCGCTGACGGCGATGCGCAGGGCGACCCGATCGTCGGGGGTCACCGCGCCGCCGAGCCGGCCCATTTCCGGGGCGAAGCCGGTGGCGGCCAGCGAGAAGTCGCCGCCGGAGCGGACGCCCCCGCCCCGGAACTCCTCCAGGGACGGGATGGCGTTCTGCAGCCGCTCCCCCAGCTCCCCCAGGCTCACGGGCGCGAAGTCGCCGGGGAGCACCGCCGAGAAGAAGGCGATGCTCAGCACTCCCGCCACCGGCGCCGCCAGCGGGGGCCGGCGGATGAGGTGACGCCCCTCGGCCCGCCAGCGGGCCTCCTTCAGAGCCGCCTGGCCCAGGACCCAGAGCAGGAGCGCGAGCACCGCGTACACGTGGAAATAGCTGAGCGCCGGGTCGAAGTACCAGCCCCACTGGGTGCCGAAGAGCAGGAAGCCCAGGGCGATCGACCAGAAGGCCCGGCCGCGGCCCAGCGCCTCGCCGGTCACGACGAGGCCGGTGCCGACCGCTGCAAGGACCATGAGGACGATGCCCGCGCGGGGCCCGAAGCTCGCACCCAGGTTGCCGTCGACCAGCTCCTGGAGCAGAAAAAGCAGCTCGTGTGCGGCCTGGAGTCCCCAGCTGAAGACCTCGGGCACGTTGCGGGCGGCGACGAGCGCGGCGGCGCCGAGCCCGGCCAGGCTGAGCAGCCCCAGGAGGCCGCTCCGCCACCAGAGCCAGCCCCAGAGCACGCTGGCCAGCGCGAGGAGCAGGAGCGGCCCCCGCGGCATCCCCATGTGCCAGAACTCGTTGAGCGAGTGCAAGGCCAGGGCCACCAGCCCCGCCGCGAGCGCGAGCAGGACTAGCTGGTAACCGGCGGACGGGCGAGCGGTCGCCATGGGCGCACCTCCTCTCCCACCTCCACGCGCCAGGCGGAGAGCCGCCGCAGGTCGGCGCCGGCCGGGATCCGGTACACCCACACGCCCCGCCGGACCAGGAGGTCGACCAGGGCGGGGTCCGCGGCCCGGATCTGCTGCCGCTGCGGGCCCTCCGGCGCGAAGGTCGGGGCGTCCAGCAGGATCAGCGTGACCCGGTGGCGGGCGCGCAGGGCCAGGAGCCGGTCGCTGAGGTGCGCCGTGAGCCGCGGGGTGATGGCGACCAGCGAGGCCCGCTCGCCCAGGTGCCCGGCCTCGGCGGCCAGCACCTGCTCCAGGAGCAGGTCGCCGGCGGGCTCCACCTGCGCCAGCGCCTCCATGATCTCCTGAAACACCCGCTCGCCCTTGCCGGGGCCGACGGCGAAGCGGGTCTGGCCCACGCAGAAGAGCCCGGTTTCCATTCGGCGCCGGACGCCCAGCGAGGCCAGCGAGGCGGCGATCTCCGCCGTCACGTCCGCGGTGGAGCCGCCGCCGGCCGCGGAGCCGTCCACGTGGACCTCCCGGCCAAAGTCCGGGAACAGGATGAGCTGGGTGGTGGCGCTCAGCTCGTACTGGCGGATCATGAGGGTCCCCACCCGGGCGGAGGTCCGCCAGTGGATGTGGCGGGGGTTGTCGCCGGGCACGTAGCGGCGGATCTCGCCGGGGTTGGACGGGTCCTCGAACGCGCGCTCCTGGGTCCGCACCGGCCCGAAGGGCTGGGCCAGCGGCACCGGCAGGTCGTCGATGGGGTGGACCCGGGGGTAGATGGTCACCTGCGCGTGCGACTCCACCATGACCTCGCGCACAAAGAGCCCCAGCCAGTCCCCGGTGCGGACGCGGTAGGGGCCCACTGGGCACTTTCCCCTGCGCCGGGCGGTCAGGGTCAGATGCACGATGCAGCTGCCCACCAGGGGCAGCGCGGTCGCCAGGCGGGGCTGGTCGCTGGCCAGCAGATGGGCCGGGGTGCAGTCTTCGACCTCGGCCCAGGGGATCGGCAGGAAGCTCTCATTTTCCAGCCGGAGCTTCACCCGGATCGACTCGCCGACCTCGATGCGGCGCCGGTCGACGGAGACCAGGCCGGTGATGCGCCGGGCGACATACCGGGTGTAGGCCCAGGACCCCGCCCACAGGAGGAGCGAGAGGTAGAGGACGAAGTACGGAAGGCGGCCGCCCGCGAGCCGGGCCGCCGCGTAGGCGACCAGGATCAGGGCCGGCAGCTGCCACTCCCGCCCGCGGCGGGGGCGCCGTGCGGGCCCCTCACGCCCGCCGGGCCGCATGGCTCCTCACCCCGGCGGGCACCGGGATCTGGTTCAGCAGAGCCGCCACCACCGCCTCCGCGCCGCCGCTCCGCAGCTGCGCCTCCGGCCGCAGGATGATGCGGTGGGCCAGCACCAGCGGCGCCATCTCCTTCACGTCGTCCGGCGTCACGTAATGGCGGCCCCGGATCAGGGCCAGGGCCTGGCTGGTGCGGTAGAGGGCGATGGAGCCCCGGGGCGAGGCGCCCAGGTAGATCTCGGGGTGCTCGCGCGTCGCCTGCACGATCCGCACGATGTATTCCAGCACCGACTCGTCCACGTGCACGTCCCGGGCGGCCTGCTGCAGCCCCAGCACCTCGTCGGCGGTGAGCACCTGCTGCAGATCCTCGAGAGGCGGCCGCCGGGAGCGCTGGACGATGGTCATCTCGTCCCGCAGGGACGGGTAACCCAGCCGCAGCTTGATCAGGAACCGGTCCAGCTGGGCCTCCGGCAGCGGGAAGGTGCCCTCGTACTCGATGGGGTTCTGTGTGGCCAGCACCAGGAACGGCCGGGGCAGGCGCCGGGTGACGCCGTCGACGGTGATCTGGCCCTCCTCCATGCACTCCAGCAGGGCCGACTGGGTCTTGGGCGAGGTGCGGTTGATCTCGTCAGCCAGGACGATCTGGGCCATGATGGGGCCCGGGCGGAACTCGAATTCGCCGGTCTTCTGGTTGTACACCGAGACCCCCGTGACGTCGGAGGGCAGGAGGTCGGGTGTGAACTGGATGCGGCGGAACTCGCAGCCCAGCGACCGGGCCAGGCTGCGGACCAGGGTGGTCTTGCCCACGCCGGGCACGTCCTCGATCAGCACGTGCCCCTGACACAGCAGGGCGACGAGGACGTACTGGATCTCGAGCCGCTTGCCGACGACGACCCGTTCGATGTTCTCGATGACCCGGGAGATCGCTTCGCTGGCGTTCAAGGGCAACCTCTCCTTCGGTGGGGCCGCTTCGGGGCGGCCGGCCGCAAGGGGCCGGCCAGTCGCGCAAGAACGCTCATCCGGTGAATACGGAACCCTACATAAAAATGTTCGGCGGGAACATTAGGAATCCTGGAAGAAGGGCCGGGCCGCCTGCCCGTGGAATAATGGTTGAAACGCCCTGGGCAGGGGAAAGTGAGGGACCCGCGGGATGCACGTTCTGGAAAAACTGGGGGCGCACTGGCGCAGTGCGGCGGCCCTGCTCGCGCTCGCCCTGTTGCTCGCCGGCTGCGGGGGGCTTCAGGACGGCGCCGGGGTCGCCGGCCCCGGCGCGGAACCCGGCTCATCTGAGGCTGCGGCGGCCTCGTCCGGCGCGGGAACGGGCGACGGCGGGAGCGCGGGGGCCGCGGGCCAGGCCCCGGGGGCCTCGCTGGAGGTGAAGCCTCTACCGGGGTACCTTGCGGCGGACTTCCGCGGCAGGGACGTCCGCACCGGCGAGGTCGTGACCCTCTCGGATCTCAGGGGCACGCCGGTCTTTCTCAACTTCTGGGCGACCTGGTGCCCGCCGTGCCGGGACGAGATGCCTGAGATGGAGGAGTTCCACCGGGAGATGGGCGATGCGGTGCGGGTGGTGGCGGTGGGCATGGACCCGGCCGATTCGCCGGAGAAAATGGCCGCCTTCGCCGAGTCCCTGGGGCTCACCTTCTTCGTGGTCCACGACGGCGGCAGCGCAGCCCGGGCCTACCGGGTGGGAGCGCTCCCCACATCCTTCTTCATCGACGCGGACGGCGTGATCCAGGTCCGGCACACCGGCGCCCTCACCCTGGAGCAGATGAAGGAGTACGCCGAACTGGCCTCGAACACAGCAGAGGATCGGCAAGATCCCTAATTCCAGCGCGAGGGGCACACGGCGGGGAATGATCTGGCTGCGTCGGTTTTTGGGGAGCGTCGCCCGCGACCGCCGCTGGTGGTGGGCGCTCCTGGTGATCAACCTCCTGGGGTCGCTGTACGGTTTCTACTGGTACTGGCCGCAGCTTTCGCAGACGCCGCCGTCCCGGTGGTTCATCGTGCCGGACAGCCCGGGGGCGACGTTCCTTTTCAGCATCTGGCTGGCTTTCCTGCTCGCCGGGGCGGACTGGCGCAGCCCCGGAATGCAGGTGCTGGGCGCTGTGGCCTTTGTTTCGAACATGAAGTACGGCCTGTGGACCGCCACGGTGCTGCCCCAGGCCGGCTTCAAATACGGCTGGGAATTCGAATTCTTCCACCTGACCCTGTCCCACCTGGGCATGTGGGTGCAGGGGCTCCTGTTCGCACGCCACTACCCGCCCGGGCCCGCCCCGGCCGCGCTGGCCCTGGCCTGGATGGTGGTGCAGGATGCGGTGGACTACCGACTGTGGATGACGCACCCGACGCTGCCCTACCAGGCCGAGTTTGGATTCGCCCGGGGCGTCGCGATGGCCCTGTCGCTCCTCTGGGGGCTGTTCCTGCTGGGACAGGCCCTGGGTTCCGGGCGGCGCGTCCACGGGTGAGGAAGGAGGCGATCGTCCCCATGGCGCAGAAGGGGTCCAGCGGGCGGGTGCCGCTGGTGCGGGACAAGGAAGGGATCCTCGCCAGGCTGAAGAAGATCGAGGGCCAGGTGCGCGGCCTGCAGCGCATGGTGGAGGAGGACCGCTACTGCGTCGACATCCTCAACCAGCTCGCGGCGGTGGAGGCGGCCCTGAACCGGGTGGGCCTCATGCTGCTGGAGGGACACGTGAAGGGCTGCGTGGCGGCGGCCGTGCGGCGCGGCGAGGGCGACGAGGCGGTGGCCGAGCTGATGGACGTGCTGAGGCGGTTCGTCAAATGAGCGGAGCGGAGCCGCGAGCGCGGGGCCGGGCGGAAAGCCTGGTCCCCCTGGGGATCACCGCCCTCTTCTCGCTGCCGCTCTGGGCCGACCCGGTGGCGCAGTCTCTGGGCTACGACGTGTTCTACCTGGCCGACCCCAAGCTGCAGGCCGTCTACGCCGCGCTGGTGCAGCTGTGCGGCGGCGGGCCGCTGTACGTGCGGGCGGCGCGCGAGGCGCGGGGGCGGCGGATCGGCCGTGCCGGCTGGGCGGCCGTGCTGTCGACGCTGCTCTACGCCGGGGGGTTCACCGCCGCGGTGCGCGGCGCCCCGGCCATCCACTTCTTCCTCGCCGCCGGCGCCGTGCTCTTCGCCGGGCATGTGCTCTCCTGGCGTGCTTCCCGTGCTGCCCGCTGAGGGCAGCGCTTTCACGCAGGGATGCAAGCGCAGCGGGCCGTGGGGGTGTCCCACGGCCCGCACACATACCGACGCAGACGGACGGGCCCGGCGGGACCCGTCCGGTTTCGCAATGTAGGGTTTTGGATCAGACGCCGTACCAGCCCGGATACCCGGCGATGCCCGGGATGCCCGCCGTGGTGGGATACGCGGACGGCACCGTTGCGACGGTGGTCACCGGGACGGCGTACTCGTAGACGCGGTAGACTGTGGCATTGGCGGAGGGATAGACCGCCATTCCCGGCCAGATCGCCAGGTCGTTCGCGCCGGCCTGGGCGCCGATGAACGGGGAGAAGCCGGCGATGTCCTTGCCGAACCCACCAAAGTTCATCCGCTTGCGCTCCTTTCGCGTCGTGACCTCCGAAGGTCCTCCTGGAGAGGGGAGCCCTGCTCCCACATTATGTAGGGCTGCGGGATGGGGTGACAGGACGGGGAGGTCCCGGGCCTGGCCGGGCCCGGGTCTAGGCCAGGATGGGGAAGGTGTGCTCACGGCTTGGTGGCCAGGGCCTCCACGGCCGACCAGGTGAAGGGAAACCCCTGGGGCCAGGCCTCCGCCATGAGCTGCGCCGCCGCCCGCTGTACCCGGGTCACCTCGGCGTCGGTGAGGTCCCCCGGCCACGTGGGGGCGATGACGGACATGAGCAGCACGAAGGGCTCAGGCTGGGTGATGAGGTCGCGCCGGATCGGGTTCTCTGCCCGCTCGACGACGAGGCCGGCAGCCCGCAGGAGCCGGACGACCTCGTGGGGCGTGGGCAGATCGGGGATCGGCGGGGCGCGGTCCGGGCCGAGGACGGCGCGGATCACGGCATCGATGAGCAGGAACCACTCCCGGAAGCCCGGCGCGGTGGCGGTGATCAGGACCAGCTGCCCGCCGGGCTTCAGCACGCGGGCCATCTCGCGCATCGCGGCGGGCCGGTCCCGGAACCAGTGGAAGACGGAGTTGCAGAGCACCAGATCGAAGCTGGCGTCCGGAAAGGGCAGCCGCTCGGCGTCGCCCACGAGGATCGTCGCGGGGATCCCCAGCCGCCGGGCCTTGGCCGTGGCCACCGCGACCATGCCCGGCGAGAGGTCGATGCCGACCAGCCGGCCCGCCGGTGCGAACCAGCGCGCCGCCTCAAACAGGTTGAGCCCGGTGCCGCAGCCGACGTCCAGGATCGCCGGCCGGGGCCCCACCCGGACGTAGGGGAGCAGCCGGCGGATCGCGGCCAGGTAGCCGGCTCCCGCCAGCCGGTCGTACAGGGCCGCTGTGCGCGAGTATCCCTGGGCGAGGCGCGCCTTGTCGCCGTCCACCGGACTCCACCTCCGGACCCCAGCATATTCAGCCGGGCCCGAAGCGTCCCAGGGACCGATCGGGCGCCACCTCCATAAGATGGCGTCAGTCACGCGTGAGAGGTGGTTGACCGATGCGACACGGATTCGTCGCCGCGCCGCCCTTCATCCCGCCGGGCGGCATGCGGCTGCCCGGTCTCCCGCCCGCCATGCCGCCGCTGCCGGTGCACATGCCGATGCCCCCGACCGTGCCGCAGTCCCAGCTGGCCCAGGCGGCTAGCCCGCAGATGGGCGGGCAGGCCGGCACACCTGGCTTGGGCGGCGTCCCCGCGCAGTCCGCCCAGGGGCTCCCGCCCGTGATGCCGCAGGCCTCCCCGGGTTCCGCATCCCCGGGGGCCATGGCCATGCCCGTACATCTCTTCCCCGGGCTTCCGCTCTCGATCCCGCCGGCCGCACTGGGCCAGGGCTCTCCGGGGCCGGCGCTGCAGGGGCTGGCAGGGGGCCTGTTCGGCGCAGGCAACGGTTCCGCGCAGCAGGGGCCGGCCGGCTCGCCGATCGCGGGATTCCCCGGGGCGGGGCAGCCGGGAGCGCCGGCGCACCCTCCATCGGCCGGTGCACCGGCTCAGGGGTTCCCCGGCCCGGGCGCGCAGAGCCAGCCCGGCGCCGCGCCGAGCAGCAACCCCGGGGAGGGCTCCCGGAACGGGGCCGGCCCGACGGCGCCGGCTTCGCCGGGCCAGGGGCTGCCGTGGAGCGCGGCTGCGCTGGCGGCCCCGTGGCCGGCGGGCGCGGCTCCGGCGCCGTGGGGCGCCCTGGCCGGGCCCGGCGGAGGCGTCCCGGCCCCGCCCGGCGCCGATCCGTTCTGGGCCCAGCAGCTGCAGGCGCAGCAGGCGGCGCTTCAGCAGGCGGCCATGGCGGCGGTGCTGCCCGGGCTGGCGCGGCAGGTCCTCGGCGGCTCCGAGCCGCCCCGGCCAGAGCCGGATCCGCGGGTCTCCGCCACCCAACGCCGGGTCCGGGCCGGTACGTACACCACCCGGGGGCTGCAGGGCGGCTACTCGACCCGCGGCTGAGCGGGCGGGCTGAATCGTGAGGGCGGACAGGGGCTCCCACGGCGGTGGGGGCCCCTGTCCCGCGTGGATCGCGTGGAATCCGATATTTTTACCTGCGAAACGTCAATGGCACTTCCCTATCGTCCGAAGTCTTGCTAGTATAGTGCCTGGGGACGATTACGGAATAGTACTTTTGTTCACAAGCCATCCTCCACTGTGTTCATTTTGTGATCGTCTGCACGAGCTTGGCCGGAGGCGGCCAGCCCACCGCACCCGGCCAGATGCCGATATTCGGAGGGTGCAGGCGTACCTGGTCCCGTACCTCGCCGGGGCCGTCTCCAGCAGGCTGCCTGGGCCCTCCACGAGGCCGAGAAGGCCGCAAAGGACGATGGAGGTGCTGTTGTGGCGAAGTTTACCAAGCTGACCCCGCCCGAAGGCCAGAAGATCACCATGGAGAACGGCCGGTTGGTGGTACCGGACAACCCCATCATCCCGTTCATCGAGGGCGATGGCACCGGCCCGGACATCTGGGCGGCCGCACAGCCTGTCATCGACGCCGCCGTGGAGAAGGCGTACGGCGGCAAGCGGAAGATCGTCTGGTTCGAGGTCTACGCCGGCGAGAAGTGCCTCAACAAGTTCGGCGAGTGGCTGATCGACGACACGATCGAGGCCATCCGGGAGTACCGGGTCGCCATCAAGGGCCCGCTGACGACGCCGGTGGGCGGCGGCATCCGGTCGCTGAACGTCACCCTGCGCCAGATGCTGGACCTGTACTGCTGCGTCCGGCCCGTGCGCTGGTTCCCGGGCGTGCCGAGCCCCGTCAAGGAGCCCCACAAGACCGACGTGGTCATCTTCCGGGAGAACACGGAGGACATCTACGCCGGCATCGAGTGGAAGGCCGGCACCCCGGAGGCCCGCAAGGTCCAGGCGTGGCTGGCCGAGGAGATGGGCGTGCAGTTCCCCAACGCCGACAAGACCGACATGATCGGCATTGGCATCAAGCCCGTCTCGGAGTTCGGCACCAAGCGGCTGGTGCGCGCCGCCATCCAGTACGCGATCGACAACAAGCGCAAGTCCGTCACGCTGGTGCACAAGGGCAACATCCAGAAGTTCACCGAGGGCGCCTTCCGCGACTGGGGCTACCAGGTCGCGCTGGAGGAGTTCCGCCCGTACGTCATCACCGAGGAAGAGCTCTGGTCCGATGAGTACAAGGGCAAGATGCCCGAGGGCAAGATCCT
>QGVE01000057.1 GCA_003242675.1 Bacillota bacterium
AACCCGACCTGTCCGCCCTCCGCCTTCCCGCCCTCGCCCCCGTCTGAGCCGGCCCGGCCGGGGGCGCCGCTCCCACCGCCGTCGTGCTCGCCCTTCCTCCAGCTGGCCCTCAGTTCGGCCCGAAGCGACTCCACGTCGCCCTGGACGCTCTTGATCTTGTACCGCAGCTCCCTCACCTCGCCGATCAGTTCCTCCAGCCGGTTGAAGCTGGCCTTCAGGAGCTCTTCCGTCTTGTCCATCCTGACACCCCCGCGCCGGTAGTATTCCCCAGGGCGCGGAAGAGCCAGTGAAACCGCAGTTTGAAGGCCGCCTGGCGCTGCCGGGGATCCTCCCCCGGGCCCGCGCCAGGCGGCCCCGCCTTGCCAGCCCGCTCAATCCACCTCGTCGTAACTCCGCCGGCCGTACTGGTCGGGGATCCAGCCCCAGCCCCAGATGGGCGTCGGCTCCCCCGGCACGTCCCCCAGCACCTCCAGCGGATCGAGGTTGGAGTCGAGCACCTCGCAACGGTGCTCCCAGTTCGCGCCGAAGTCGAAGACGTACGTAAACGGCTCTCCCCGCTTCACCTGCGACGCGACCCGGACCTGCGCGTAATCGATCACGTCCGGGGCCTCCTCGTCCGGGATGCCGAAGCAGCGCCCGTCGGGGAAGCGGAACTCGTGCAGGTGGCTCAGGTCCCAGCGGGCAAAGCCCAGGTCGATCGCCACCGCCAGGTCCCGGAACGTGTGGGAGGGCCCGACCAGGAAGATGCGCCCCGGCCTCGGTGCAAAGTGCAGGCCCCCACCCGAAACGAGGTCCACCCGAACGGTAAACCAACCCCTTACGGCCAACTCCGTGCCTCCTCTGCGTGCGCCCAGTGCCCTGCCTGGCCCTACTGTTTCGCAGGCGGCCGGGGGAAGTCCTGCACGCTCTCGGCCCTCACCGCCCTGGACGAGGGGCGGCCCGTATTGGTGGAGGTCGACCTCCTGGACGATCCCTCCCTTCCCGATGGCGCCGTCTGCGGCGGGGTGATGGAGGTGCTGATCGAGCCCTTCGGGGGCTGAAGGAAGAGCCCCGCCGCGGGCCTCCCGCTGGCAGGACAGAAAGAAATCTCCGGGCTGCGCGGAAAGTCTAGCCATTTTCAGATCGATAATCTAACATATTGTGCGTAGGACCATTCGAAGGAAAGAAGGCTTCCCCGTGACCCGGATCCAGCAAGGCACACCCGAATACCGCCGCGTGACGCTGGCGCTGTTCCTCGGGGCGCTGACCGTCTACGCCAGCCTCTACGTCACCCAGCCCATCCTGCCCCTGCTCTCGGCGGACTTCGGCATCAGCCCCGCGCGCGCCAGCCTGTCGGTCTCCGCGGCGACCATCAGCATGGCCGTCTCACAGGTGCTGGTCGGCCCCGTCGCCGACTCGTTAGGGCGCAAGCCGATCATGTCCCTGGCCGTCCTCGCCACGGGCGTGATCGGCCTCCTCGCGTCCCGGATGGTCGCCTTCGGCCCGTTCCTGGCGACGCGCTTCCTGCAGGGGCTGGTGATGGCCGGCCTGCCCGCCACGGCGATGGCGTACCTCGCCGAGGAGATCGACTCCCGCCACCTCGGGGCGGCGATGGGGCTCTACATCTCCGGCAACTCGCTGGGCGGCCTGGGCGGCCGCATCATCTCCGGCATCGTCGCCGAGTTCGCCGGCTGGCGCGGGGCCGTCGCGGCCATCGGCCTCGTGGGCCTCGTCTGCGCGCTCTGGTTTGCGCGCACGCTGCCGCCCTCCCAGCACTTCCGGGCGCAGCCGCTCCAGCTCCGGCGCCTGGCCCGGTCCCTCCTCGGCGCGCTCCGCGATCCCCTCCTGCGCGCCCTCTACGCCGTCGGCTTCCTGGCCATGGGCTCCTTCGTGGCGCTTTACAACTACATCAGCTACCACCTCACGGCGCCGCCCTACAGCCTCAGCCCCGCGCTGGTGGGCTGGATCTTCCTCCTTTACCTTGCCGGCACCTTCAGCTCGGCCTTGATGGGCCGCCTGTCCGACCGGTACGGCCGCGCCCCCATGCTCGCCCTGAGCCTCGGCATCGAGCTCACCGGCGCCGCGGTCTCGCTGGCCGGTCCCCTCCTCGTCAAGATCGGCGGGATCGCCGTCTTCACCTTCGGCTTCTTCGGCGCCCACTCCATCGCCAGCAGCTGGGTGGGCCAGCGGGCCCTGCGCGACAAGGGGGCGGCGTCGGCTCTCTACCTCTTCACCTACTACCTGGGCGCCAGCGTCGCCGGCACGGCGGCCGGCCTCTTCTGGATGCGCTTCGGCTGGCGCGGCGTGGTCGGGTTCATCGCCTGCCTGCTGATGGCGGGTCTGGGGCTGGCTGCCCTGGCCCGGCGGCTCTCGGCAGGGGCGGAGCCGGCCGCCGCCGAGGAATAAAGAAGGGCCGCGGCTGCCCAGCGCCGCGCCCTTAGAAAACGTGCTGCGAAAACATCGGGGGCTCCGCACGGCGCGGAGCCCCGAACGTATGGGTAGGGTGAACCGCTCCCGCAGCGGGCGTCACGCGCGGATTTCCCGCCGCATGAAGAGGATGTAGGAGATGGCGAAGCAGATCGCCGTCAGCGCCACCAGGCCCACGGCCTGCGGCCAGAT
Organism: Bacillota bacterium; assembly: GCA_003242675.1. The sequence continues at coordinate 2,599 of QGVE01000057.1, forward strand.
CAGCAGGAGCGACTGGCCCACCGGCAGCACGCCCTCCAGGGCCCCCAGCACCTGCTCCAGGGTCACCGGGCCCAGGGTGCGCACCGTCGGCGTGAGCAGCGTCACCATCGCCTCCGAGTAGAGGTATCCCGGCGAGAGCCGGCTGAGCCAGATCGCCAGCCCGATCTGGTCCTGGCCGGCCGCCAGGCCGACGACCATGTCCCAGAACACGCTGAAGAACAGCCACACGGCGATCGAGGCCAGGGCCGACGTCGCCGCGTTCTGGAACACGACCGAGAACAGGATCGCCAGGGCGAGCCAGAAGGCCACGTAGACGATGGTGAGCACGCCGTAGGCCACCAGCCGCAGCAGCTCGTCCCCGGTGGGCGGCACGCCGAGCATGAGCAGGCCCAGGCCGCCCACGCCCAGGAGCAGGGCGGCGAAGGTCAGCGCGATGCTGAGCAAACCGGCCAGGAACTTGCCGTTGATCACGGCGTCCCGGTGGATCGGCTGCGCCAGGATCCGGCTGAGCGTCCGCCGGTTCTGCTCGCCGCAGATGGCGTCGAACCCGAGGGCGATGCCGAGGAGCGGCGCCAGGAACGTCATGAACGAGGTCAGCGGGGGCAGCTGGGCGCTGCCGCCGGTGAAGAGCCGGAGGAAGACGAAGTTGGGGATGGCCTCCGTGGCCTCCACCACGGTCCGGATCGTCTGCGCCGCCGTGTAGAGCGAGCCGACGCCGGTGACCAGGAGGAGCAGCACCAGGATCACCATGCGCCAGCCGCTCACGTTGTCCGCGAACTCCTTGCGGACCACCGCGGCCAGGCCCTGGCTCGGCGTCCACCCGGACTCCGGCTTCGCCTCCGCCGCGCGGGCCCGCAGCCGCTCCAGCCACGCCTTAGGCTGCACCTTCGGCAGAACGGCCACCGGTCTCACCTCCGTCGGCAAAGTAGCGCCGGTAGATGTCGTCCAGGCTGCGCCCCGCCTGGCTCAGGTGCAGCACGGCCGCACCGTGGGAGGCGACCAGCCGGCTGACCTCCGCCCGCAGGTCCCGCTTGCTCACCAGCTGCAGGCGGACGACCTCGCCCACCTGGCCCTGCCGCTTCAGCTCGATGACGCCCTCCAGCTTCTCCAGGGCGGAGAGGAGGGCATCCGGGCAGGGGGCAAGCTCCAGCTCCAGCCGGAGCGGCTCCCCGGCCAGGGCCTGCTCGGCCAGCTCATCCACCCGGCCGCAGGCGATCATCTGGCCCTTGACGAAGATCGCCACCCGGTCGCACACCTCCTGCACCTGGTGCAAGAGGTGCGAGGAGAGCAGGATCGTCATGCCCTCGTTGGCCAGCTGCCGGATGAGCTGCAGGAACGCCCGGGCTCCCTCGGGGTCGAGGCCGAGGGTCGGCTCGTCCATGATCACCACCCGGGGCTTCTTCAGCAGCACGTCGGCCACCCCGAGCCGCTGCCGCATGCCCCGGGAGTAGGCGCCCACCCGGGTGTCCGCGGCATCCGCCAACCCGACCCGGGAAAGCAGCCGGTCGATCTCCGCGGCCGCCTCCCGCCGGGGGATGCCGTTCAGCTCGGCCGTGTAGAAGAGGTTCTGCCGGCCGGTCATGTCGTCGTAGAAGCCCACGTTGTCCGGCAGATAGCCGGTCACCCGCTTGACCGCGATGGGATCCCGCACCGGATCGTGGCCCAGCACCCGGATCCAGCCCTCGGTGGGCTCGGTCAGGCCCAGGAGCATCAGGATCGTGGTGGTCTTGCCCGCGCCGTTGGGCCCGAGCAGGCCGAAGACCTCGCCCGCCCGAACCTCCAGGTCCAGGCCGTCCACCGCCGTGAAGTCGCCGTAGCGCTTCACCAGGCCGCGGGTTTCGATGACGGTCTCCGCCACCGGCCTCACCTCCGGCCGAAGGTGCGGAAGACCCAGTACAGCCCGCCGCCTACCACCGCCAGGACGCCGATGCCAACCAGGCCCCACAGGGTCGGGGTCTGCACCGCCACCCGGAACTCGGCGCTGTCGCCGGCCCGGTCGCTGCGGGCCCGCAGGGTCACCAGGTAGTCGCCGGCCAGCGCCTTGCTGTTGGGCGTGACCTCCACCGTCACCTGGCGGCTCTCACCCGGAGCCAGCTGGTCGATGGTCTCGGGGTTGAACGTGGCCGTCCAGTTGGGCGGCAGGGTGGACGAGAAGGTGATCCCCGTGATCGGGGCGGTGCCCGTGTTCTTCACCTCGAGCGTGACGCCGTTCTTGCGCCCGGCCACCGCGTCGAAGGAGAGCCGGCCGTCAGGCGTGGTCAGGTCCAGGGCGTACTTGCCCAGCACCTCCAGGGTCAGGTCGAGGCGAGCCTCTGCGGAGCCGGAGCGGGCAAAAATGGGCACGGTGTAGGTTCCGGCCTCGACCTCTTCAGGCACGCTGACCGACACGTCCAGGGTCTGAGCGCCGTTGCCCGCGACCGGAATCGAGCCCACCTGCTTGCCGGACACCCGGAAGAGCACTTCCCAGCCCTCGGGCGGGGCAGCGGAGAGGTTGAAGGTCTCCTCCACTTCGCCCTCGTTGCGCAGGGTCACCTGGAAGCTGTAAGTGGTGCCCGCCTGGGCCTGGATGGACGGGAAGTCGGTCTTCAGGCTGGCCCGGCCCGTGGCGCCGGCCGCCACCGTGATGTTCAGCGGCAGCTCGGCGACCTCACCGCCTCTGGACGCCGCCAGCACGATCCGGTAGGTCCCCTCGGGGGCCCGGTCGGGCACCTTCAGGCTCAGGGTGACAGTCTCGCTGCTCCCGGGCGCCACGTAGACCTGGTTCACCGGGTAGCCCGAGCCGCGGAACTGAGGCGGCTCCCAGCCCTCAGGCAGGTCCCGGACCGAGAGGTCCACCACACCGCTGTCGCCGGACAGGTTGAGAGTCAGGCTCAGCGTCTCGCCGGGCTTGATGACGATGCCGGGGTAGCGGGTCGAGAAGCTCAACGCCGCCTCGGCAGGCGCGGCCGCCGTCAGCAGGAGCAGCGCCACCGCCGCCAAGGCAGTTCCCCAACGCAGGATGCGATGCAACATCGAATCCTCACCTCTGCGAGCACGAGAATACTGGGCACCACGGCGCGGGCGCGCGGCGATGCCGCCCGGGTGCCTATACCCCAAACGATCGTGACAAAGAAAGATGAAATCAGGCTTACAGGAACCTGAGAAGAGGCTGAGAATCCCACCAAAAACTGGACAGGGAGGCTTTCAAACCGTGCATAATCTCCTTCTGGCCAGCTTCCTTCTCTAGCTGGAGCTGGTGAACCTGTACCGCGCCGCCGGTGGGCTTCCGGCAAAGGCTCGCGCCTCCTCAGATGGGGAGCGCGGGGAGGACCCGACCACACAGGGTCGGGCCCTCCCTGTGCCCCGGGCCCACACCACCACCCAAGGCACATCAGCGTAGCCGCTCCAGCAGCTGGACGACTTGGAACAAGCGGGCGACGTCGGCACGGGAGATCGGGGTGTAGTGCGCCAGGCAGTTCCGGTAGTTGCGAAGTTCCCGTACCAGGCCGGACACGTTCATGCGCTGGGGGATCCGGAGGACCGGGCTGCGCAGCACCTGGCTCATGTGGTTAAACTCACTCAGGGGCTGCTCGGGCGTCCCGCTAATCTCGTAGTCGCTCTGCGGGTCGGCCAGGTTGACCCAGCCTGGGCCGTGGTACCGAGTGAGGTACTGACACAGCGACTGGCGCAGGGCGTCGAGGACCGGCATCAAGGCCTGTACCTGACCGCGCCAGATGCGGTGTGCGATCACGTCCCTACGGCCCAGGACGGCTACGGCGGCGGACTGCAGCTCGAGCCCGTACTCCGCCGTGTGTGTGAGCGCCCCCAGCTGCCAGAGAGGCTCGAAGTCAGGCGGCACGTCGCCGTACTCTCGCACCCTGGCGGCGTAGGGCAAGTCACAGAGTTGCGCCGCCCGCCGCTCGGCAAGGGTCCTGTAGGTCCAGCCCCGCATCCTCCCGTAGGCAACGAGATGCTCCCACAGGTCCTCACCGTCCAGATCGGGCTTGTCCAGGAGCCACTCCAGCAGGAGCGGGTCTCCCGCCGCCAGGGACGCGTACACGCACTCGTTCCACACCCGGCTGTCCGGGTCCGACCCGGCCCGCTCCCGCGCGATTGCCTGGAGTTCGAGCTGGGACGCCCAGCTCCAGAACCGCCTTACCCGTAGCCGCACCTCGGGGGCAACTGCACGGCAAAGCCTGGAAGCCACAGGCACCAGCAGTGCTTTCGCAGCACCCCGGGCCGCCGCCGCGCGGCTCCACTGGAGGATGAACTCGATCCACCGCCCCTGCTCCGGCTCCGGGAGCTGCTCCACGTCGTACAGGATCAGAACGTCGGGAATACCCTCCGCGTCGATCAGCAACTCGGGCGTCCAGATGCAACCGGAATAAGGCGGCTCCAGGTCCAGCAAGTCAGCCAGCATCGCGGCCAGCGGCCGGGGCTCCGAGTCAAGACTGCCCAGGCTAATGTCCGCCGCCTCCATCTCCCACCGGGCGCACTCGTGGCGCACCAGCAGTTCCATCTGGTCGCGGAGCTCGGGGCTCGGGAACAGCCAGACCACGGAGCAGCCCTGCCGCAGGTCGTCGGCTACGTCCCGGGCTGCGGCGGCAAAGCTTCTGAGGTCGCTTAGCAAGGCTGTGGTCATAGCCCCATGGCCACCCTGACCACCGGATCGCACACCACCCGCTCGCCGTCCCGCCGCAGGACGCCTAGCCGCTGGAGGATCAGCACGTCCCGGGCCACTTCCGACTCGTCGCGGGCTCCTGGGATCAGATCGGCTGGGATCTCGTTAAAGTCGCCCGGCTCTAGGTCCACCACCAGGCGGCAGATGTCCCGGCCCAGCGGCACGTGCTGCAGTCCGACGTCCGCCAGGAATCGCCAGGCCAGCTCGCCTTGCTGCTCCAGCTCGCTCCGCAGGCTCCGGCAGGCGTCCCGGGGATCGAAGTTCTCCAGACTCCCGTCTGGCAGGCGCTGCATCATCTCTTCCACCAACACCGGCCAGCCGCCAGTTGCCACGGCGACTTCGTCAATGACCGCCTGGTTAACGATCATCCCGTGGACCTCGAGGCAGTGGCGGATCATTTCCCGCGGCCACGGGTAGCACACCGCCACACTGTTGACGGAGTCTTCCGCCTCGCCCAGTTGCAGATCCCGGTACCAGCGCACGGTTTCCTCGGCATCGAAGGAAACCACGCAGTGCAGCATCCGCTGCCGCGACCGCCGACGCAGGAGGAGAGACTTGATCTGGGCCAGGGTCTCCCGCGGCGGGTCGGCGCAGTTGAACAGGTGGGTAGCCGTCATGTGGATAATGTAACGACCGCTCTGGGTGCGGCTGAGGTTGTTGTCCAGGAACGCCCGGAATCCGTTCAGCGAGAGGCACTCCGGCGGCGGAGTCAGCACCGCGCCCTCGGTCTGGGCGCCGGCTGGGCCTCGCACGACTCGCTCCAACGCCTCCACGAGGCGGCGGCGTCCCTGGGCGTGGGAGCAGAATACCAGGTGGACGCCGGTCTGCGACTTTTCTAGCTCCGCCTCCTGCTCCAGGGTGAGCGGGCTCCACGCCTGTCGTTCGTCGGGTAGCTTCATCCGCAACTTGCGCGGGTCGAACTCCTGCTCTGGTTCCATCTCCGCCAGCTGCGCCATGCGCTCCAGGATCTCCGTCTGAGAGCCCAGCATCCGAACCACATTGGCGTTGCGCAGCCGGAAGCTACCGGAGTCCAACTGCACCAGCACGCCCAGGCCGACCAGCTCCCTGAGGAGCGAGGCGGCCTCTTCGGGCATCATGCGGTCGAAGCCCTTGGGCCACCACGACCGCGCAAGCTCCAGGGCCTCGCGGGCGGTGAACTGCCGGCGGAAGCCGTCCCGGTCGCCGGACTGCTCCAGGATCATACTGTAGACGAGCCCCTCATAACGCGGGTCCAGGCCGACTGTCCACACGAACCGCTCGCTGATGAACTGGCGCACGCTGGGCTGGCGGGCCAGGTCTTCGATCATCTTGACGGTGAGCCGGTACGGCGGCCGGAACACCCGGCGATTGCGGACCAGCTCGCTGCAGATGTGCTGGATCAGGGCCGGATGGTAGTTAGTGATGGCGAAGATGCGGTAGATAGCCCGCTCGCTCTCCTCGGTGAACACAAACCCTAGCATCTGCATCGGCTCAACGATGAGCGTCCGGGCGTCGGCCGGGTCCAGCGGGCCGATGCCGATCGGGTTCAGATGCGCAAACGGGTGGTTGGGCATGGCGCAGTATCGCTGGACGCTATGCAGACCCGAGAACACCACCTTGAACCGGCGGTCGGTCTGGTCCATCAGCTTCTTAAGCTCGTGAAGCTCCCCGAACTGGTTGCGTGCATCGGCGGCCAGGAAGTTATCCGCCTCGTCCAGCAGCACGAGCACCCGGGCCTCGGGGTTCTTCTCGAAGTACTTGACCAGCTCGGCCGTCAAGTTCTCGCGTCGGTCCAGCACTTTCGGGTCTATCAGCTTCTGGGCGACGGCCCAGCCCCGGAGCTGCCGCCAGATCTCCGAGATATCCTGCACCTTCCCCAGGTTGCGAATATCGTTGTAGTAGACGAACTGCTTTTGCTCGGGGCGGTGGTAGTCCCGCTGAATCGCCCGCAGGATGGCGGACTTGCCCAGCTGCCGGCCGCCGTAGATGATCGCGCTGCCCTTCGGATCAGCCAACTCGCGGATGATCGACTTGCGCCCCACGAACATCTCGGGTGGCACGAGACCGCCGGCCACCGGAGTGTATGGGTTCGCGTAGCCCCAGGGGAGCGAGTAGGCGACGGCGTGGCGGAGCCGGTTCTCCCGGATCCCGGCCAGCCAGTAGAGCAGCGTCTCGTCCACCAGGAGGACAGTCAGCTCGTGCTTCTTGCAGTAGGCCCCCCACTCTTCCCTCTGCTTGAACGAAAGTCGCCCGAGGAACAGGATGATAGGGCAACGCGTCGTCGTGTGGGTCTCCTGCACGATCTGGCCCAGCCGCTCTGCGTTGGGCCGCTCCCACACGACGAGCAGGTCGTAGATGCCGTTGCGCTGCGACCCGAAGTGGGGCAGGGGTGAGGCGCCGGCGTCCGTCGTATGCACCTCGTAGTGCCAGCACGAGGCGGCCGCCGTCCTGCGCTGCACCGCCGACGGCCGCTGGAAGCCCAGATAGGTCATGATGTCCTTGACGTATTTCTCATGCTCCTTTTCGAGCTTCGGTGAAGGCCCCGACTTGAAGTAGCGGAAGCCGTCGAGGGCTGCGGCGATCTCCACCTTCCGGGCGCCCGGCACGTTCGCCTGGTCCAGCACGTCCGGAATGCCCTTGCCTGCTGCGAGCTGATCGCGGACACGCGTCCGCCGGCCCCGATCGTCCTCCTCCAGCTTCTTCGTCAGGCCCTCGATGGCGATGCGGAACCGCTCGAACCGGTCGGGCGGGAGCTTGCTGAGGTGGACGTCCTCCTCTTCCTCGTACCCGTACTGCAGCGTCCGCTCTGCCAGCGACAGGTACTCGTCGGCCAGGGCCAGGTCGCCGCGGTCCAGCGCCTCGAGCGCGTTGCTGCGGTAGCGTTCCGCTGCCTCCCTGGTCTGCTCCTCGGCCCGCTCGATGTCCTCGTCCAGTTCGGTGATGCGCTCCCGAAGTGAGTTGATCCGCACCTTGCGGAGATGGTTGAGTTCCTGTTCGATCCGGTCACATTCCGCGATCAACTCAGAGCAGCGCTGGTGCCCGTCGAGCAGCGACTCCACGGAGAGGAGCCTGCCCTCGAAGTCCGCACGCTCGGCGTCGGTAACCACGTGCAGGACCGTGCTCAGCTCCAGGTCCCGGCGCAGGTTCTCGACCCGCTCCCGCAGGAGGCCGACAGTCTCCAGCAGCTGCTGCTCGACCCGGGTGCGCAACTGGGCGTCCCCGGCCAGCTCCTCCTCCTCCAGCAGGAGGCGGGCCGCCAGGAAGTCGCGCGCCTTCAGCTGGCGCTCGAGGGCTTCGCGCACCGTGACGCCCTCGCTGAGCGCGGCGGCAAGCGCCCGGACCTGCGCACTGCTCAGAGCTTCAGGCACGCCGCCCTGGGACGTGATCGGGGCGGGCACCAACAGCAGGAGCGGTCGGCGGAGCACGGCCAGCAGCGGGAGCTGCACCTCCTCACCCGGCTGTTCACCGCTGCCGGGGAGGATCACCGTGCGCGCCAGCGCGTCTGCCTCAACCCAGAGCAGGCGGGCGAGACACGCCGTCTTCGAGTCCGTCAGCAGGGCGCCGGGCGGGCCGGACTGGCACTCGGACCAGGCGCTCCGGAAGGCCTCACGGAACGCGGCAATCTGCGACTCGCGCCATCCCTTCTGCTCCGGCTCGGGCTCTCGCACCAGGTCCGACCAAGCCGAGAGCACGTCTCGGATGGCGTGCAGCCGGGAGAAGATCGTCTCCAGCGGCTTCCCGACGATGCGCGGCGCTGAGGGTCCGCGCAGCTTCTTCACGGCTTCAATTATCAGCCAGTCCATGCTGTCCTGGCTGGACAGGTACTCGTCCAGCACCCGCCGGACCAGTCCATACGCCTTTCGGTCGTCGTTCACCACGGCGGTGACGGCGCGACTCAGTATGTGGTCGGCGCTCACAATCTCGTGAAGCGCGTCGGTGGCCAGGGCGTACGTCAGACGAGCGCTGCGCTGCTGGGTGAGCCACTCCTCAGCCTCCCGCCGGAGTCGGCTCAGTTCGGCACGCCGCTGTTCCTGAGACCGCCCTTCGGCGATGGCCTCCGGGCCCAGGGCGATGCCACGCGTGGCGAAGTCGAGGATCGACGCAAGGAAGGACACGTGCCTCGACAGCGACCCGGCAGCCTGAAGCCAGCCAAGCGCCCCCGTCTCCGGCGCCTTCAGGGCCGGGCCGAGAGAAGCTGCGGCCGTCAGGAGCTCGGCCTGCGTGCGGGTGAGCCCGCTAGACTCGGCCTCGCCGATGGGATTGGGGTGCTCGTAGATGATGGCGGCCAGCGCGCTGCTCGCCTCGTCGCCGGACACGCGGATGTGCCGGGCCAGCAGGCACGCCTTCAGCAGCCAGGGCGGCAAGCCAACGCCGTGGGACAGCCAGTAGGCCGCGGCGAGGTCGCCGGCCTCGATCCGGTTCCACAGCCACCGCCTGGGATCCTCGGGCGCGAGTTCCTCTTCGGCCACGCCTTCGTGTCTGGCGTCCGCCGCGGGGACTTCCCCAGCGGCTGGGGCAGTCACCCGCTCCGGCTCGGCCTCGCGCACCTCCTCCGGCTCGGGCGCCGCGGCCTCTGCCGCAGGCTCCACCGCCGCCTCCGAATCGGCCTCCGGCTTCCGCGGCGGCTCAACCTGCGCCTCGGGCTTAACTTCAGCCTCCGGCCGCGCCTCCGGCTCAGACACCTCCTCACGCCTGGGCTCGGGCTCACGCTCGGGTTCCGCCGCGCACTCAGGCACAGGCTGAGCTAGGGGTTCTGGCGTCAACGCTGACTCGGTTTCAGCCCCAGGCTCCCCCTCAGGCACCGGACCGGTCGTCTGTACCTCGGCAACATCTGCCGCAGGCGCCTCGACCACAACCCTGGCCTCACGCAGGAGGACTGCCAGCTCCTGATGCGACTCCTCGATGCCTGCCTCCACCTCGGCAAGCTGTGCCCTAATTCCGCGCAGTTGCTTGCCACTCGTTGCGGCCGCCTGCTCTTCCCGAAGAGCCCTGTGCTTCTGGAACAGGCTGCCGATCTGCTCCAGCAGCTGGCGCACTTGATCGGCCTGCTCTCGGTCGGCCACATACACTGCGTTCGCCGCCGACCACTGCTCCGGCCATTCGATCTCGTGGAAACTCAGATCGTCGGCAAACGTTGCCGCAAACTCGGACAAGTGCCTTGCCACATTCGTAGTGCGCTGCCACTCGGCCCTCTGCTGCGCCTTCGCCTGCAGCAACGCCTGTGCGTTCCGGATCACCCGCTCCACATCAGTCCAAGCGGGATCAAGCGCGTCCAGCGACTGTAACTGCTCAAGCAGCGCTTCCAGTTCTTGGGCCAGCTTCCTGCCGTGCACTACAGTCATTACCTATCCCCCTGTCCGCAAAGGTCCGAAGCCTCGCCACTCTGACAATGTCTCGTATTTACTTCACCAATTTGGACAACAGTACCTCTCAAGTCGGGCGGACGGTGCAACTCAGTCTTGCCAGGGCCGAAAACCCACCTGCAACAACAGGACGACCACCCACAGCGCCGCCCCCTGCGCCAAGCAGCGGAGGGGCCGGGTTCCACCGATGCCCGGCCCCTCCGCTATGCGCACCCCAGGCAATCGGTCGGATTACCTGCTTGCGCCCCCTCAGTTCGTAATGGCCCCGCCTTCCGGCCCTCCGCTCTCCCCCTTCATGGGGACGAGGACCTCAACCTGCCGGATGACCCGGTTGTTGTCCGGCCGGGTGTCGTTCGGGTAGTCGATCTCGGCGATGATCTCCCAGGTGCCCGCGCTCAGGCCGGGGATCGTGCCCGTCTTCAGCGTGCAGCAGGGCACCCGGTCGATGGTCACCGTCTGCCATGCACCCGCCGGCGCGGAACCGCCGGTTTCGGGCCGCGCCCACAGCCGCAGCGGCACCCGGATTTCGGTGCGGCCGAGGTTGTTCTGGTAGCCGAGGTAGATCCCCACCCCGAACGGCTCGCCCGCCTGCGCCAGCGCCGGCAGCGCCAGGTCCACCACCGAAGGGTCGTCCACCACCGTGCGGGACGGCTGCCGGATGGTGTACGGCACGATCAGCACGTTGTTGGCGAGGGCGCCCTCCGGTCCGGGCTCGCCCGCGCGCTCGACCACCTCCGCGACCGCTCCGGCGCAGCTCTTGTCCGCCGGAAGGCCCAGGGCAGCCGCGATCAAACGGGCCAGGGTCACCTTCGGATTCACCGAGTGCGCGGTGCTGAGCGCGTAGACCGTGGGCAGGTCGATGACGCCGACAATCCGGCCCTCGGCCGGGTCTGCGTCACGGAGGGCCACCGACAGCGGCACCGGGAAGGGTTGCTCGGGGCCCAGGTCGCCTGGCAGAGGCACCTCGCCCAGGGGGCGGACCAGCTGGCCGCCGGCGTCGGTGAGGAACCAGCGCACGCTCAGCGGGCCCGGGCAGAGCGCCGCCAACGTGCGCGCCGTCATCTCCAGCTGAAGCCGTGGCTCCAGGTGCACCGTCTCGCCCTGCGCCAGCTCCAGCGGTGCCGGCGCATCGAGCCAGCGCAGGTCGTAGCCCTCCCCTGCCCGGAAGGCCACCAGCCGGCCCGAAGTTTGGCCACCGACCTCGAAGTTGACGCCGACCAGCAGGAGGCCATGGGCGAAGGCGGGATCCACGCCGACGCCCGAGACCTGGGAGAAGTTGTACGGGCCCACGTTGGGCCGCTCGCCCCGTTCCGGTTTCAGCAGGAACAGCCGGTCCGCTGGGGTCCGCCCCTCCGGGTGGATCAAGGCCGGCCGGGCGGAGCCGCCGCTGGGGTTGCCGTTGTCCAGGGAGTAGCTGTAGAAGAAGCCGTTCACGTCGCCGAAGAGGAGGGCTCCCCGGCTGACCAGGGCAAGCGGGGCGGTGTTGAGGGAGGCCATCCGGTCGTCCAGCCGCTCCGCCGGGCCGAACTTGCGGAACCACTTGAGCTCGCCGCCGGGGCCGATTGCCACCACGGCGCCGTCGGCGCCGGTCGGGCCATCGCGCAGGCCGGCGCCGGTGTCGCTGTAGTTGCGCAGGGTGATGTAGAGGTGCGTCTCCGGGCCGTCGGGGGTCTGGCGGACCTCGACCGCGGGTTCGGTGTTGGTGAACGCCGCCCTGGCGCCGATGAGGGCGGGGAGGTTGATGGAGTGATCAGACCAGTCGTTGGGTTCCATTCCGGTTTCCAGTGCGGTCCCCCATAGATTCCCGCGAGTGTCCAACCAGTAAGCGTTAGTACCGTCCGAGGTGAAGTTGCCCGCAAAGCCAACAGGGCCATCGACCGTCCAGACGGCATACGGGCGGTAGTCGTTGTTGCGATCCAGGGCCAGCCGAATGGCTCTGCCGCCCTCAAAGCCATCAGCACCGATGACGAAGCTGGGGTTTCCTTCGTAGGGCGGTGCCGCGACGGCTGAGGGGGTGATGAATCCACCGAAACCGCCCTCTTCTGCTTTGGTGGTTGGCGCTTCATAAGTTTGTACATGGGCGAAACGAATAGGATCGTTCAAGATCTGGATCACCCAGATTTTGCCGTGGCCCCGAGGGCAGAGGGGACGCCCTTTTGGTCGTGTCTCCTCTCCGGGGTAATTGGGGCGGTCGGCAACCACCACGATGTCTCGTCCGCGGTCATGGAAGACCAGAGGCGAACCTACAATCGGACAGCCCGTTTCCAGCTGAACGGGACGGATCCATCCTTCACGAGTGTGATGCGCCCACACCCACCCGTAGCCAGTGCCGAAGTAGAGAATTCCGGTCGTGGGGCTGTACGTCGGACTCGACTGGGGAGGGATCAAGGAGCCGTTAGGCGCACGATTCACCGGAACTGGCACCCGATACACCGGATCCGTAACAGCTTGTGCTTCTGCATGTGGTGGCTGAATCTCGTCCAGATTGAGCCGCCACAGATAGTCACCGGCAAGGTGATAGGCGACACCATCAACTACTACTGGCTGTGCCGCGCTCTCCCCCAGTTCCTGCGTTTCCCACAGTTGCGTTAACTCGATTAAGCCGTGTGGGGCCGCA
>QGVE01000058.1 GCA_003242675.1 Bacillota bacterium
GCCGCAGCGGGCATTTGCCACGCGCGCGGCGCCAACGCCGACCTGCCTCCGGTCTGGATGCTCTACCTGCCCGTCGGGGACATGGCGGAAAGCCTCCGCCGGGTGGAGGAGGAGGGCGGCAAGGTCGTGAAGGTTGTGAAGCATGACGACGGGTCCTACATGTACGCCGCCATCCAGGACCCCGTGGGCGTTTACTTCGGGCTGGTGCCGGGGCAGGCGTAGATTCGCTGCAGCAGGTCGCCCGTGACCGGCTCCACCCGATCCGACGGAAAGGTGGGAGCGATGTGGCGAGCCTCCTGGAACGCGGGATTGGGCTTTGGTGGCGCCACTGGAAGGGCCTGCTGCTGGTCTGCCTGGTGGTTGCCGTCGTGCCGGGGCTGATGGCCGCGGTGGCGGGTATGGCCCTGGGGCTGCTGCCGGTGGGGCTCACGGAGGCGCTGGTGCTCCTGCTGCCGGAGCAGCTAGCAGGAAATAGCCAGAACTTGACAGCGATCATCGCCCGTCCGGGCGGGTGGGTCGTCCTGCTGATCTATGGGGCGCTCACCGTGCTGAGTTCGGCCGGCATGCTGGGTTTCCTGCGGCCAATCGTGCACGACGGCCGCCCGCCGGAAGCGGCGGATTTCGTCGACGGCATCCGGCGGTACAGTGGGCGGCTGCTCGTGATGCGGGTGCTGTGCGCCCTGGTGCTGGGCGTGAGCGGCCTGGTCGCCCTGGCGGTGCTCTTTCTGGGGGGCGCCCTGCTTGCCGAGTGGCTGGTGCCGCTCACCGCGCTGGCCGCCTTCTCCGCCGGCGCGAGCGCCTTGATGTACGCCGATTACGCGCTGGTGGTGGAGGACGCCGGCGCGATGGAGGCGGTGAGCGACAGCGTCGGGGTGCTCAGGGAGCGCTGGCGGGAGGCCGTGGGGGCGACCCTCGCCTTTTTCCTGATCTCCGGCATCGGGGAGGCCGTCGGGTGGCTGCTCGCCAGGGTGATCGCGGAGCCTGCGGGGCTCTTGCTGAGCATCCTGCCCGTGGCGCTGACCCGAGGCGCCGCGGTCAGCTACCTGCTGGTGCGGTACATCGAAAACGTCCACCGCGGCATCTACCGCCGCCAGGGGCGGTTTGCGATCGACGACCGGAAGGCCGGCTGAGGAATACGGGAGGGAACGGGGGATGACCGAGCCGGGAGTGCGCAAGCCCCGGCCCGTGCCTCCCGGCGCGACCATCGGCGTCGTGGCCCCTTCGGGCCCGGTGCCCCCGGAGGCGCTGGAGGCGGGGCTGGAGCGGCTGCAGCAGTGGGGCTACCGAACCGTCGTGGGGGACGCCGTGCTGCAGCAGCGGGGCTACCTCGCCGGCCCCGATGAGCGGCGGGCGGAAGACTTCAACCGGATGTGGGCCGACCCTGCCGTGGATGCGGTGCTCTGCGCCCGGGGCGGCTACGGGGCCATGCGGATCCTGAACCGGATCGACTGGGAGCAGGTCCGGCGGAACCCCAAGTTCTTCTGCGGCTTCTCGGACATCACCGCCCTGCACCTGGCCATGGAGCGGGAGGCCGGGCTGGTCACCTTCCACGGCCCGATGGTCGCGGCCTTCGGCGGAGCCGAGGGATACAACAGCGCGGGGCTGCGCCGGGCCCTGATGGAGACCGGCCCGCTGGGGGAGATCCCGTGGCCGGATCCGGCCGAGGCGGGGGCTCCCCGGCCCGTGACGATCCGGCCCGGCGTGGCCGAAGGCCGCCTGATCGGCGGGAACCTCACCCTGATCGTCTCGCTGCTGGGCACCCGCTGGGAGCCGGACTTCACCGGCCGCATCGTGCTGCTGGAGGACGTGGACGAGCCGCCTTATCGGGTGGACCGGATGCTCGTCCAGCTGCTGCTGGCGGGGAAGCTGCAGCGGGCCGCCGGAATCGTGTTCGGCGACTCGCCCACGTGCCTGCACGGGCCGCCCGGCCGCCCGTCGCTGGCGCTGCCGGAGGTCCTGTCGGAGCTGCTGGGCCCGCTCGGGATCCCCGTCCTCTACGGCTTCCCGTGCGGGCACGGACCGCACCGGGCGACCCTGCCGCTGGGCGTGCACGCCCGGCTGGACGCGGAGGCCGGCACTCTGACGATACTCGAGCCCGCGGTCGAGTCGTAATCGGCGGCGGAGGCAAGAATTCCGGTGGGAGTGCTGACACACGAAGGCGGTCTGCCGTGCGCGGCAAGACCGCCTTCCTGCTGGGGGTGCGCGCAGTCCGAGTTGGCCGACCCCGGTGACAGGGAGACCGCGGCCGGAACCGTGCACGCGCGGGAGTCCGGCGGAGGGCCGGCGAACATAATATGGGGGTAAACCGCCGAGAGGAGCATGGGTGTGTACGATATGCCCGCATACCCCTTCCCCTGGTCCATGCCACCGCAGTACTGGTGGCCGGGCGGGCCGCGGCGTGCGCCCCGTCCTCAGCCTGTGCTCAGGGACCACGGCCCCCAGCCTTACGTGGTGAACATCGCGCAGGCGGCCAGGATCAACCGCAACTTCCGCACAGCCTTGTGGACCGGCGAGCACTTCCAGGTCACGCTGATGAGCATCCCGGTCGGTGAGGACATCGGCCTGGAGGTCCACCCGGCGACGGATCAGTTCATCCGCATCGAAGACGGACAGGGGCTTGTGCAGATGGGCCCGAGCCGGGAGCGCCTAAACTTTGAGCGAATGGCCTACCCCGGTTTCGCCGTGATGATCCCGGCCGGGACGTGGCACAACGTCATCAACACGGGCAACCGACCGCTCAAGGTCTACGTCATCTACGCGCCGCCCGAGCACCCGCGCGGCACCGTCCACCCGACGAAGCCCAGAGAGCCGTAAGGCGCGAGCAGGAGTACCTCTCTGCCAGGAGGTACTCCTGCATACCACCGGGCGGGCCTCCCCGGGGAGGCCCGCCCGGTTTGCGCGCCGGGCCGCCCTACTCGTACCGCAGCGCGTCCACGACGTCCAGGCGCGCCGCCCACCGCGCCGGCAGCAGCCCCGCCAGCGGCCCCAGCAGCAGGGCCACCGCCGCGGCCAAGGCCAGCGAGGGCCAGTCCAGCACCCAGTCGGCGGAGGCGCCGTTGATGTAGTGGCTGGTCGCCACCATCACCCGCTGCAGCGCCAGCCCGGCGACCGAGCCGATCAGGCCGCCGACCAGGCCGATGCTCAGGGCCTCGCCCAGCACCACCCGCAGTACCTCGCCGCGCCGTGCGCCCACGGCCCGCAGCACCCCGAACTCCCGCCGCCGCTCCAGGATCGCCGAGAGCAGCGTGTTGGCGATGGCCAGGCCCGAGACCAGCACGGCGATCCAGGTCAGAGCCTCCATCAGGCCGTAGAAGCTGTCGTACCGGAGCTTCAGCTCTTCCCAGAACTCGCGGTTGAGCCGGATGGTGAGGGGCATCGTGTCGCCCCACCGCTCCAGGATGCGCTGCCGGACCTCCTCGGGCGAGTGGCCCGGCTCCACCAGCACCGCGACGTTGGAGCTGGTGGTGTCGTTCCAGTAGCGCACGTAGTCCTGCCGGTCGATGTTGATCGTGCCGCCGTAGGGCGTGATGTCCGTCATGATGCCGGCGACCGTCAGCTTCAGGGTGCCGTTTGGGGAGGGCAGCTCCACCGTGTCGCCGACGCCCACGCCCAGGCGGGCGGCGATGGCCGGGGAGATGATGGCGTGGCCGCCCTGCTCCATCCGGTCGGCGACCTCGGGCCAGGAGCCCTCCTCCAGCGGCGTCTCGGAGTACTGCCGCAGCAGGCGGTAGTCGAACACCTGCAGGAAGGCCTGCTCGCCGTCGGTGAGGATGATCCGCATCATCTTCTGGGGACTCACCAGCCGGACGCCCTCCACCGCGGCCAGCTGCTGCACGAAGGCGTCGTCCATCTCCACCAGGGCGCCGATGCCCGAGTACGAGCTGGAGACGTTCATGTCCCAGCCGATGTTCTTCTCGAACCACCGGTCGAACGCCGCCATCTGGCTGGCCTCCACGCCGCCCATGGCGACCATGTAGGTGATGGCGACCATGAGCGCGCTGACGGTGGCGGCGGTGCGCCGGGGCCTGCGGACGAGGTTGTCGGCCGAGAGGCGTCCCGTGATGCCCAGCCCCGCCGCGAGCAGCGGGCGCAGGACCGCCCGCGTGAGCAGGTCGAGCAGGAGCGGGAGCAGAAGCACCGTGCCCAGGAGCATCACGGCGAGCATCAGTCCCCAGAGCCGGAGCACCAGCGGGGAGACCATCTCACCCCGCGGCCAGGTGCGCCAGATGACCAGGATGCCCGCGAGCAGGAGCGCAAGCCCCGCGGCGGCGCGGCGCCAGTCCGGGCGGTCCTGGTCGGTTCCCGGCGTTTCGGCCGGGCGCATGGCCTCGACCGGGCTGACCCCCACGGCCTCCCGCGCGGGGCCGAACGCCGCAGCCAGCGCGGCACCAATGCCCACGGCGAGCGCGGCGGCGACGGTCGTGGGGTCCAGGGTGACCGCGGCGGACTGCACGCCGTAGGCGGTGAGGAACTCGTCGGTCATCTGCCCGGCCATGAACCGCGCCATGCCGAAGCCGTTCACGAGTCCGAGCAGGGCGCCCAGCAGGCCGAGCAGGCCGGCCTCCGCCAGCACGACCGCCATCACCTCAACCCGCCTCATGCCCAGGGCCCGCAGGATGGAAAGCTCCCGCCGCCGCTCGGCCACGCTCATGGAGACGTTGGTGTAGATGATGAACGTGCCGGCGAAGAGCGAGATCGATCCGGCCATGGTGAGCAGGAAGACGATCGCGTCCAGGAGCTTCTCCATGTCGCGGGAGCGCTCCGCGGGCGTGGTGACCCGCACCTGCGGGTCAAGGCCCGCCGCCAGCCGCTCCCGCAGGGCGCTCACCGATTCGCCCGGGGCGGCGACCACGTCGATGACGTCCAGCTTCCCCTCCTTGCCGAAGGCCGCCTGCGCGGCTTCCAGCGTGATGACCCCGAAGGGGCCGAGGGCCCCGCGCACGGTGCCCCGGGCGTCGAAAATGCCCACAACTTGGAAGTCCTGGAGCCCCCGCGTGGTCAGCAGGCGGAACCGGTCGCCTGTGGTGAGGCCCAGGCCATCGGCGAGATCGGTGGTGATGGCCGCCTCGCCGTCCGCCTCCGGCAGCCGGCCGGCGACGAGGCGGTAGTCCCGGACTTTCGGGTCCAGCTCAACGTCGATGCCGTAGAACGTGGCGCCGGCCTGGCGGTCCCCGGCGAAAACCGGCGCGCCGGAAGCCACGACCGGCGCCGCCGCGGCCACGCCGGGGGTCCCCTGGACCGCGGCCAGCAGCCGCTCGTCGAAGCCGAAGCCGGTGGTGGCGGAGACCTGGAGGTCCGCCCGCCCGGCGGCGGCGGTGAGCAGGTTTTCGTAGCTGCTCAGGATGGAGCGGTTGAGCAGCAGCACGGCCACCACCATGGTCACGCCCAGCGCGATGCCCGCCAGGGTCATGAGGGCGCGGCCCTTCCGGCCCCGCAGGGAGTCGCGGGCGAACCGCACGCTCTGCGCGCCGAACGGAAAGCGCATCAGGCTCCCTCCCTTATCCGCTGGTCGTCGATCACCCGGCCGTCCTGCATGCGGATGAGCCGGTCGCCGTAGGCCGCCGCCTTGGGATCGTGGGTCACCATGACGATGGTCTGGCCCCGCTCCGCCTGCAACTGCTTCAGCAGGAGCAGCACCTCCTCGCCGGACTGGGAGTCCAGGTTGCCGGTGGGCTCGTCGGCGAAGAGCAGCGGCGGGTTGGTGACCAGCGCCCGGGCCAGGGCCACGCGCTGCATCTGGCCGCCGGACAGCTCGTCGGGTTTGTGGGCCGCCCTGGCGCTGAGGCCCACGGTCGCCAGGGCTTCCCGGGCCCTGGCTTCGGCCTCGCTGCGCTTGCTCCCCGCCAGGAGCAGCGGCAGGGCCACGTTCTCCAGGGCGGTCAGGGTGGGCAGGAGGTTGAAGAACTGGAACACAAAGCCCACCTGGCTGCGGCGGAGCAGCGTCAGCTCGTCGTCGCTCAGCCGGGAGAGGTCGCGGCCGAGCAGGTGCACCGTCCCGGAGGTGGGCTGCAGCAGGCCGCTCATCAGGTGGAGCAGGGTCGACTTGCCGGAGCCGGACCGGCCCATGACGGCGACGAACTCGCCGGCCGAGACGCTGAGCGTCACCTCGTCCACCGCCCGGATGGTGGCCTTGCCCCGCCGGAACTCCTTCACGACGTGGTCCAGACGGATGATCTCCTTGCTCACACTTCCATGCCTCCCCTTGCCCGCAAGCGGGTTTCGCAGTTTTCCAGCCACTTGAGGTCCGCCTCCACGTGGAGCAGGGCCGCGTCCAGCATCATCTCCCGCCGGAGCCGTTCCGGGCCCTGCGCCCGGGCCAGTTGGATCTTCGCGCGGGTCAGCTCCGCCAGCTGCAGGTGGTAGACCCGGCGCTGCGACTCCAGAAGCGCCAGCGCCCGGGCGGGGTCCTTGTCCACCAGCAGGCCGAGGCGGACGTAGAGCTCGTTGCGCACGGGGCGGGCCTTCAGGGGCGGGCGCGCCAGCCACTGCTCCAGCTCGGCCAGGCCGGCCTCCGTGATGCGGTAGACCTTGCGCTCCGCATCCTGCTCCCTGCCCTCCGCCAGCTCCACAAGCCCCTCCTTCAGCAGGCGCTCCAGGGTCGAGTAGATCTGGCCGATGTTCAGATCCCAGAAGCCCCCCGTGAGCTCGTCGAAGCGGGACTTGAGCTCGTAGCCGTGGCAGGGCCGTTCCGCCAGGATGCCGAGGATACCGTGCTTGACCGCCAGGCTGGTTCCCCCCTCTCGTCCCCCGCAATACGAGTATAGTATACGAGTATGCACTGGGAACACGGGGAACATGGAAATATAGATTCCGTTTTAGAATAACAAGACCGCCCTGCGGCGCATGGGTGGGTTGGGGCCTACCCTGGCCGCCGCCCGCCGGCGGTCCTTATTCATCGTCCATATCGGTTTGATTCGACTTTTTTTCTTGGCACCGCGCTGGCCCCTCCCTTATACTAACGAGCTAAAGGCGTAAAGTGAGGCAGGTCACGAATGGGGGGAGACGAGATGGGCGGCGCCCAGAATCCGTTTCTGATCGCGCAGCAGCAGGTGCGCAATGCGGTGGCGGCGTTGGGGGAGAGCGAGGAGCTCTACGAGCTCCTGAAGGCGCCGGCCCATTTCATCGAGGTGCAGATCCCGGTGCGCATGGACGACGGAAGCCTGCGCGTCTTCACCGGGTATCGCAGCCAGCACCTCACGACCCTCGGGCCCGCCAAGGGGGGCATCCGGTTCCACCCGGCAGTCACCGCCGACGAGGTGAAGGCGCTCTCGATGTGGATGACGTTCAAGACGTCGGTGGTGGGGCTGCCTTACGGCGGCGGCAAGGGCGGCGTCGCCGTGGACCCGCGCAAACTGAGCCTGGGCGAACTGGAGCGGCTCTCCCGCGGGTACGTCCGGGCGATCTGGCCCTATCTCGGGCCGGACAAGGACATTCCAGCCCCTGACGTGAACACGAATGCGCAGATCATGGCCTGGATGACCGACGAGTACGAGACCATCGTCGGCGCCAGCTGCCCGGCCGTGTTCACCGGCAAGCCGATCCTGATGGGCGGCTCGCTGGGCCGGGAGGAGGCCACCGGCCGGGGGACGGTGATCACGATCCGCGAGGCCATGGCTTACCTGGGCGTTCCGCTGCGCGGGGCCCGGGTGGCGGTGCAGGGCTTCGGCAACGCGGGGCAGCACGCGGCCCGGCTCCTGGAGGAGGAGGGCGCGGTCCTGGTCGCGGCCAGCGACAGCCGCGGCGGCATCCTCTGCCCCGGCGGGGTGCGCGTGGCGGACCTCATCGCCTACAAGCAGGCGACGGGCAGCGTCGTCGGCTTCCCCGGCAGCCGGCCCACGGACCAGTTCGGGGTGCTCACGGCCGACTGCGAGATCCTGGTGCCGGCGGCCCTGGAGAACCAGATCGACGCCGAGGTGGCCCGGTCGATCCGGGCACGGGTGATCGCCGAGGCGGCCAACGGCCCGACGACGCCCGACGGCGACCACGTCCTGGCGCAGCGCAAGATCTTCGTCATTCCGGACATCCTCGCCAATGCGGGCGGCGTGACCGTTTCCTACTTCGAGTGGGTGCAGAACCGGAACCAGTATTACTGGACGGCGGAAGAGGTGAACGCGCGGCTGGAGCAGCGCATGGTGACCTCCTTCCGGGAGGTCGTCGCGATGGCCGAGCGGCACGGCGCGTACACCCGTACGGCGGCCTACATGTACGCCATCCACCGCATCGCCGAGTCCCTGCGGATGCGGGGGCTCCTGCAGACGCCGGCTCGTCCCGTGCGCCGGGCCGTGGCCGGGTAGATGCCGGGCGCAGAATGGAGTGGGGGCTGTTCCTGCGGCGCTGCCCGCGGGACGGCCTTCTTTATTTTCGCCGTGCGCGCGACGGGATTTGGCCGGGCGGCGGCGAATGAATGACCTGGAGGGTGGATGCATGAACCGGATCCTGCACGAGACCCTCGCCATCGTCGGCTGGAGCTTCCTGGGCGCGGTGGCGATCGGCGTCGCCGGCGCGCTGCTCTTTCGGTGGCCGATCACGGTGACCTACATGTTGAGCGTGCTCACCATCGGGCCGACCCTGGCGATCCTGCGCGGGCGCGACCGCAGCCGGGATCGGCTCGAGCTGGGTGAGCGGGCCGGCGTGGAGCTGCTCGCGCTCCTCATCCTGCTCGGCATCGGCTGGCTGTTCAGCCGCTATCTCGGCCGCTGACGCCTTCGGCGGGCATGCCGCTTCCGGCGCGGGGGCAACCTATGGGCGTGCCCTGTCGAGAGGAGGAATGGCCGAGATGCAGTATCAGACCAGCGGCATGCTGCCGCTCACCGAGAAGGATCTTTCTTACCTGAAGGACATGATGTCCTGGGAGCTGCTGGCGGCCAAGAAGGCCTATCACTACGCCAACGAGACCCAGGACGCCGAGTGCCGGCAGGCGATGTTCCAGATTGCCGAGCAGCACCAGCGCAACCTGGAGCGGCTGCTGCTGCACCTCCACGAGCACGTCAGCCAGCCCATGCAGATCAGCGTGGCGGGCGCCGACCGTCCGACCACCGTCATGTGAGGAGGGGGAGCGATGCAGCAGCAAGGGGTTCAGCCCCAGTTCAGCATGCAGGGCAGTCACCTGATCATGGCGCACCAGGAGCAGACCGGCCTGCCGAAGGTGAAGGACCCGTCCATGAACGACCGCGACCGCCTGCAGGACCTGCTCGCGCAGGAGAAGTACCTGACGTCCAGCTACAGCACGGCCCTGCTCGAGGCCAGCCACGACAAGCTCTTTGATGTCATCAAACAGAACTGCGACTCCAGCTGCCAGATGCAGCGGCAGGTCTTCAACCTCATGTTCAAGAAGGGCTGGTACAAGCTGCCCGTGGCCGACGCCCAGATGGTGCAGCACACGTTCCAGCAGTTCGTGCAGTACCAGACCCAGTTCCCGTTCCCCCCGAGCCCGCAGTTCGCGCAGATGGCCGGGCAGGCGGGCGGCGGACAGGCAGGCGGTCAGACGGCCGGTCAGGGGAGCGGGGCGCAGGCCCAGCGTCAATAGTCCACCAGCAGCACGATGGCGGCGGAGGGTACTCCGCCGCCTTTTCTGAGGAGGGATGCTATGCAGGCGCGCATCACCATGGCCGTGGTTGGGCTGGGGAACATCGCGCAGAAGGCCCATCTCCCGGTGCTGGCCCGCCACCCGGAGGTCGAGATCATCGGCCTGGCCAGCCGCACGGGCCGGAACGTCGAGGCGCTGGCGGCTCAGTACCGGCTGCGGCTGCAGGCCCGCACCTTCGAGGAGATCCTGGCCGTCCGGCCCAGGGCCGCCTATCTGCTCAGCGCTACGCCCGCGCACCGCGCGCAGGCGGTCGCGCTCCTGGAGGCCGGCATCGACGTCTTCATGGAGAAGCCCCTGGCCGACAACCTGGCCGACGCCGAGGCGATCGCGGAGGCAGCCGGCCGCACGGGCCGGCTGCTGATGGTCGGCTTCAACCGCCGGTACGCGCCCGCCTACCGCAGGGCGAAGGCGCTCTTTGCCGAGGCGGGGCGGAAGATCGAGTACGTGCTGGTGCAGAAGCACCGCACGGGCGGCGGCACCCGCTGGCCGCTTCGCTTCTACGTGACCGACGACGTGATCCACATCATCGACCTGGCCCGGTTCTTCGCCGGCGACCTGCAGCTCCGGGCCGTCTGCTGCCGGGCCGGGCTGGTCGCCGCGCAGATGGAGTCGGCCGGAGGCACCCTGGTGCAGCTGGCCCAGTGCTTTGACGCCGGGGCCGTGAGCGAGCGGGTCGAACTCCAGGGGGGAGGGTTGACGGTCATTGTGGAGGAGATGGAGCGGCTGATCGTCCGGGAGAACGGCGCCGAGCGGGTGGAGCCGCTCTTCGGGTCGTGGACGCCCACCCTGGAGAAGCGGGGCATCGCACCCGAGCTGGAACACTTCCTCGCCTGCCTGCGGGAGGGGCGGACGCCGGAGACCTCGGCCGCCGAGGCCCTGGCCACGCAGCGGCTGGCGGAGGAGATCCTGGCCGCCGCCGGGGACTGAGCGGCCGCCGGACCCCGGCAGCTTCCGGCCCAAGCGATACAGCCCGACGCGTGCGGCGCCGGGCTGCGGGCTTGACGATCAGGCTTGGGCTTCGGGCAGGGTCTCCTTCTCGCCCTTGGTCACCATGAGCATGCACAGGGCGGCCAGGGCCATGAACAGGATGCCGAGCGGGAAGAAGAAGCGGAAGCCGTAGTGGTCGAAGACCCAGCCGAACAGGGGCGGGCCGGCGATGTTGGCCAGCGAGGAGAACAGGTAGTACATCCCCGTATAGGCGCCGATCTGGCCGGGGCCGGCCATCTGCGTGATCATCGGGTAGGAGTTGATGTTCACCCAGGCCCAGGCGAAGCCCACGAAGGCGAACAGGTACCAGGCGGACTTCAGGTTGGTCTGCAGGTCGAGCAGGAAGAAGGCCAGGATCATCATCATGAGGCCGCCGAGGATGGTCCGCTTGCGGCCCAGCCCCCGGAACTGGAAGAGCCTGCCGCCCGGCCAGAGCCGGAAGCTCAGGCCGTCGGCCAGGAAGCCCGAGGGGATGGCGAAGAGCAGGAACGCGGCGCCCGAAAAGGTGAGCAGCCCGGCGACGTCCGCCTCGTGCATGCCGAGGTATTCACGGCCGTAGGTGGTCACCCAGGTCTCCAGGGAGTTGTAGGCGACGAACCAGCAGAAGATGGCGAAGAGCATGAAGAGGGCGCTCCGGTCCCGGACGAAGGTGAACCGGAACCGCTCGGACGGCTCGGTGCTGTGCTCCGGCTCCCGGATGAAGAAGTAGAAGATCGCCGTGATCGCCAGCAGCAGCAGGGCGGAGCTGACGAAGGGCAGGCCGGGGTAGATGCGGTAGAGGATCGCCCCGCCGAACATCGCCACGATGTAGGCCAGGCCGCCCATGAAGTTGATGATGCCGTTGGCCTTGGAGCGCAGGGGCGGCGGGGTGACGTCGGGCATGAGCGCCACGATCGGCGAGCGCCAGCAGGCCATGGCGAGGTTCATCAGGATGGCCGCTCCGAGCAGGAGCCAGAGGCTGGTCTCCCAGCCGACGGGGATCAGCATGAGGAAGAGGGCGGAGAGCGGCGCGAAGACCAGCAGGTAGGGGATCCGGCGCCCGAAGCGGGTGCGCGTGCGGTCGCTCAGGAAACCGACCAGCGGCGTGAGCGTGAGGGCCAGCCAGTTGTCGATCGTCATCAGGTAGCCGATGGTGGCCTTGGATTCGATGAACTTGGAGTAGAAGATCGGCATGTAGGCGTTGTAGAGCGGCCATACCAAACCGACCCCGAAGAAGCCGAGACCGATGATGAACGTATTCTTCCAGTTCAGTCTCAATTGTGTCATCGCCGAGCTCGCCTCCGTTCGCTGCTGTTTGACACATTCGTGCCCCTGTCAGAGAATCCCTGCCATAGAGGAAATGCGCGACAGGTTAACGAATTTCGCTTCGAGACAGAGCTGAACGGAGGAGGAGCCATGAGGGAGAGAAGCGGCACTCTGACGGGCCTCGGCGGCCTGAAGCTGTTCTACCGCTGCTGGGAGCCCGAGCGGGCGCAGGGCAGCCTGGTGCTGGTGCATGGCGCAGGCGAACACGTCGGCCGCTACGAGCACGTCGCCGCGTGGTTCGCCGACCGGGGCTTCGCCGTCTGGGCCATGGATCACCGGGGGCACGGCCGGTCCGAGGGCGTCCGGATGCACGTGGATCGGTTCTCCGATTACCTTGTGGACCTGGCGGAGTTTGTGAAGATGGCCGCGGCGTCCCACGGCCGGCCGGTGATGATCGGCCACTCCATGGGCGGGCTGATCGCCTACCGCTACGCGGCTGAGCACCCGGAGACGATCTCGGCGCTGGTGCTCTCGTCGCCGTGGTTCCTGAGCCGCGCAAAGGTGAGCCGCCTGGAGCAGGCCCTCGCGCCGCTTCTGGCCGTCATCGCCCCGCGGCTGCAGGTGAAGTCGGCGATCCCGCCCGAGATCTGCACCCGCAGCGCCGAACGCATCGCCCGGGACCGGCAGGACCCCCTCCGCTGCCAGACGGCGACGCCCCGCTGGTTCGTGGAGTGCACGCGGGCGGCCGCGGAGTGCCGAACCACCGTCACTTTCCCCGAGGGTGTGCCGGTGCTCTTCCTGGTGGCCGGCACGGACCACCTGGTGGATCCGGATGCCACCCGGGCGGTCTTCGACCGGATCCGGCACGCGGACAAACAGTTCAAGCTGTACCCCGAGAAGTACCATGAAATCTTCAACGACCCGGGATACGAGGACGTCTTCACCGACATCCTGAACTGGCTGCGGGCTCACGGGCTCGCCCCAGAGCAGACTGCGTAGGATGTGGACAGCCGCTCCCTGCCCGGGGGGCAGTGGAGCGGCTTTGGATTGAGCATCGACAAGGGGGAGGATGACGAAGCGCATGAAGCGTTGGATCGCAGCAGCGGCCATCCTGGGCGTAGTGATCCTGTCGCTGGCGGTCGCCCTCTGGCAGGGGCCGGGCATGGGGGTCGAGCGGTCGGCATCGGGCGGCGAGGTGGCCCTGGTGCGGGTCGAGGGGCCGATCGTGTCCGGGAGCGGCGGCGGCAGCCTTTTTGGCGGCGCCATGACCGGCTCCGACGACATCGTGGAGCACCTGGACCGGGCGGCGGAGGACCCGGCCATCAAGGCGGTCGTCCTGCGGGTGAACAGCCCGGGCGGCAGCGTGGTGGCCTCCTGGGAGATCGGAGAGGCGATCAAGCGGGTCCAGGCGGCGGGGAAGCCGGTCGTGGTCTCGATGGGGGAGACCGCCGCCTCGGGCGGGTACTGGATCGCCGCCGGGGCGGACCGGATCATCGCCAGCCCCCACACGCTGACCGGCTCGATCGGCGTGATCCTGCAGGTCCAGAACCTGTCCGAGCTCTACACCAAGATCGGCTACAAGACGGACACGTTTAAAAGCGGACCCTACAAGGACACCGGCGATCCGGCCCGGGACCTGACCGATGAGGAGCGGGTCATGCTGCAGCAGATGGTGAACAGGACATTTGAGGCCTTCGTCCAGGTCGTGGCCGAAGGCCGGGGGATGTCCCGGGAGCAGGTGCTCCGGGTCGCCGACGGGCGCGTGATTACGGGCCAGGAAGCCCTGGCCCTGGGGCTGGTCGACGAGATGGGCGACCTGAAGCGCGCGGTGCAGGTGGCCGCCGAAATGGCAGGCCTCCCGGGGGAACCGTTCGTGCGGGAGATGAACGGTTCGGACTGGCTGTTCGGCGCCCTGCTCGGGAAGCTGTTTGCGCCGGTCTCCGGGGCAATGCCCAGCGGTCTCTACGCCCTGGAGCCGGAACTGCCCCTGCTCCGCTAATTCATATGGAGGGTTAAGCCAATGTCGGACCAGTATGTAGAGAGCCGTCGGACGTCTGTTTGGGAGCTTATGCTCGACGTGTTCGTCGCACCGGGCAAGGCGATGGCACAGATCGCCGACCAGCGGCCGGTCGGCGCTGCCGCGCTGGTGGTGGCCGGGCTGGCGGCCTTCACCGGCGTCATCGGCCTAGCCGGCGCGCGCGGCGCCGCGGCGCTGGACCCCAGCCTGCTGCCTTCCGATATGCCGCCGGAGATCATGGAGGCTATGAGCGTGTTCATGGAGTCGGCGGCGGTGTTCGGGACGATCTTCTGGGTACTGGGCAGCGTGCTGTGGTGGTTCGCCAAGGCCGCCGTCTACGGGCTGATCGGCGAACTGGTAGGAGCCCAGCGGGACGGAAGGGCGATGCTGGCCACGCTGGGGTTCGCCTCCCTCCCGGTGCTGCTGCAGGCGCCGCTCAACCTCATGCTGAACCGCCTGGGGCTAGCCTGGCTGGCGATGCTGCTGGGGATCGGGTTCTGGCTGTGGACGGTGATTCTGACGGTCCTGGCGATTCGCGCCGCGCTGCGCACGGAGACCGGGTGGGCGATCGTCATTTACCTGATCCCGGTGGGGGTGGCCGTTGCCCTGGTCCTGGTGGCGGGCATCGCTTTCGTCGCCGCCCTGATCAGCGCGGCCGGCCAGCTGCCGATGCCGTAGAGTGGGCAAGACCTGCACCTCAGACCGCAACTGAGGTGCAGGTCTTGCGCGTGGAGGGCCTCCGTGGCTTGGGGTTGCGCGCAGAACCTGCACCTGGGGAAGGCAGGGAGGTGCAGATTTTGCGCGTGGAGGGCCCTCGGGGCCTGGAGTTCCGCGCAGAACCTGCACGTGGGGGCGGCCGGGAGGTGCAGGTCTTGCCCGTGGAAGGCCCCCGGGACCCGGGTTTCCGTGTAGAACCTGCACCTGAGGGTGGCCGGGAGGTGCAGGTTTTGCGCGTGGAAGGCCGCCGGGGCTTGGCGTTGCGGGCAGAACCGATCGTGTCCCGTCAAGTGGTGTAAATTGGGTTCCCGCGAGTAGCTACCGTAGTCAGCACTCAGTGCCGGGAAGTCGGCGCCGCGGACGCTCGGGTTGCCTGTGTACAGTGTGGCCATCGACGCTTGGCTGAAGTACCGTCGTGGGGCTGCCGTCCATTCGTCCTGCTGTTCGATTACGACGGCGCCGGCGAGACGGATTAATCTGCAAGTCAATCGTCCCAACCCGCGTATCCCATTGCCGCTCACGATAGCCGTTACGGTAAGTGCTGCGCTCGGCCGATCGCTCGTATCGGTCCGCGGCGATCCGCTGGGACACCTCCAGCTCCA
>QGVE01000059.1 GCA_003242675.1 Bacillota bacterium
CGCGGTGTAGGGTTCTGCAGTGGGCCGGACGCCGGCCACGTTGCGGGGCTTCACCGCCATCGGCGGGAACGTGGCCGCGGGGGGGTGGCCCTTAGCCGGGTCAACCCCGGCCGGCATCGAGGTGAGCCCGGTCCGGCACTCCCGCCAGACCCGGAAGTCCGGACCCGCCAGCGACTCCACCAACTCCAGCTTGGCGAGCATCTTCGCCAGGTCCATCGCCGGGGAGGTGGGGGGCGGGTTGTTCCACATGAGCTGCTGGACGTAGTCCCGGACGCCGGCCTTCTTGGCGTTGTACGCGGCGATGTAGGCAGCGGCCACCGCCACCACGTCCGGGGCGTCCCGCAGGGACCAGTGGTGGCTCTCGTTGGACTCCACCGGAATGCCCCGCTCCGCGTGCCACCGGAAGACGGCCTGCACCTCAGGGATGGACTCCAGGAGCGGCCGCTGCGAGCGCCCGTCCAGCTGGCTGTACCAGAACAGGGGCACCGCCGCCCAGGCGTTGTGAATGGTCTCGTGGAGCATCTCCGCCCAGGCG
Source organism: Bacillota bacterium (assembly GCA_003242675.1). Next base: position 536 of record QGVE01000059.1, read on the forward strand.
AGCTGGTCCCGCGTGCCGGCGTAGCAGCGCATGAGCGGGTAGTTGCCCGTCCGGGAGGCCGCGTAGAGCGCCCGCAGGTCGTCGGGCGTCCGGACCGGCACGCCGCCGGCGCCGTGCTCCCGCGGATCCATCTCCTCCGGCCGGAAGAAGTGCTCCTGGGCGTTCTGGTCGGTGCCCAGGCTGATCACGTCCAGCACGCCGGCCTCGCTGATCCGGCGGATGCCCCGGGCGGTCGCCTCCACGGTGGGCTGGCCGAAGTGGTGGCGCAACAGGGGGAAGGGCCGCTTCCAGAGGATGCGCTCCACCAGCGTCTGCGGCGGGATACCGCCTGCCCTGCGCGCCGGGGCGCCGCGCAGGAAGTCGACGACGTCCTGCCAGTCCGCCGATCCGCCGAACACGGCCTCGAAGAACCCCAGGGCCCGCCCGTGCTCGGCCACCGGATCCGTGGCGCCCAGAACCCACCGGCGCCCCGCCTGGCCCTGCTGCCGCGCCGCCTGCGCCAGGTGCGTGAGCACCGCGCGCCCGGACTCCGGCGTCAGCCGATAGCCCACCGCGACGATCTCCGGATCCCACGCGGCCACCTCGGCCAGGAGCTGCTCGACCGGGACGGCCGGCCCGAGGCAGCGCACTTCGTAGCCCAGCTGCTCCGCAATCTCCAGGAAGCGGACGACGCCCCCGACGTGGACGTCGTCGCCAATCGCCGCGCCGATCACACGCCGGCTACGCAACATCCACCACGTCTCCTTCCAGCGCATACTGGGTGATCCGCTCGGGCGCCCACCCCGCCATGCCGAGCCGCTCCACGGTCCGGCCCGTCGCCCGGAAGTCGACGCCGCAGACCGCGTTGGCGATCTGGATCAGCGCGTCGGTGACCGGCGTCGGCACGCCGCAGGCCGCTCCGAGGGAGGCGATCGGGACGAGTCCGGTGGGCACGTCCTCCAGGAGGTACCGGTGGTGGAGCTGCGCGGGCGCCCCCACGTCGGCATACGCCCGGGTGGCCTGGATCGCCTCGTAGAGGGTGGGGCGCTCCACCCCGTAGGCCTCGGCCAGCCACTCCCGGGCGGTCAGGGCGCCGACCCCCAGGGCCCGCGCCACCGCGACCCGCTCCGCGTCCAGGATCTCCAAGAGCGCCGCCACCGAGGGGGTGATGCCGTCCACGTAGTGGCGGAAGGCGCCGCCGGTGGATTCGATCCGCCCGGCGTTCAGGAGGGCGACACCCGGGTGGAAGATCGCGCCGATGTTGTCCAGCGAGGTCTTCCAGACCCAGCGGGCCGGCATGAACTGCGGGAACGCCGGCTTAATGGCCTCCAGCAGCTCGCCGGTGCGGGACGCCGGCAGGGCCGCGGCCAGCACCTGGCGCTTGACGCCGTGGATGCGGGCCTGGAAGGGCCCCGTTTTGCGGCTGGCGTAGAGAAAGGTCTGCGCCTCGCCCACGATCACGTCGGCGGTGCAGCCCGCCTCCCGCAGCGCGTGCCGGAACTCGATGGCCCCGGCCGTGCGGCCCGGGAGCAGGAGGACCCGCTGCCCGTCCCGCAGGTAGGGTGCGCTCAGCGCCGCCACCTCGCGGTGGGCCGATGCGGGCAGAACCACCAGGATCACGTCCGCCCCCTCCAGGGCGACCTCCAGGCTGTACGCGGCCTGCACGGGACCGAACCCCTCGACCGCGCCCTCGAGGAACACGCCCCCGACGGCGGCGATCGGATCCAGTGCCTGCGGGTTCCGGGCCCAGAGCGTCACCGGGAACCCCATCACGCCCAGGTGACCGGCCATGGCGAGCCCCCCGTGGCCGGCCCCGATCACGCAGTAGCGCAGCACGGTCTCCTCCCTCCTCACCGGCATGGTGACTGGCACGCGGCCAGGCTTGGGGCACGGAAAAGGCGCCGACCGAACCGGCCGGCGCCCGCCTGACGGCATCGCGCTGTCGGAGGGCGGGTGACCCCTTTGCACCTGTGCACAACAATGCAAGGGCCCACCGCCTCAGCCACGCTTACGAGGTTAGCTGACGGACTCGGGGCGCCGAAGCGTGCCCCTACGCATCCTCCCCTCCGACCTCCGTCGGAGCCTCGGTGCGATTCGCCCCAGGAAAGTGGTTCCCCCGCTCCCCGCACGCGCGGGGATTCAGCGATCAGGCGGGTCCAGCGAGTATTCCGTTACCACAAGCGAGACAATTCTACCAAGTGGCCCGGAGCGTCGTCAAGCTCGACTATTTGCCACCGGCCTTGTCAAGGTCTGCCGGGGCAGAGCGGGCCACCACGCGATCACCGGAGCCGGGCGGTACGTGCGCCCGGCTCCGGTGGCCTTGCCTAGAAAGCAGGAATCACAGCGCCGTCGTAGTTCTCCTCGATGAACTTCGCGACAGCCTCGGACTGCAGCAGCTCCACCAGCTTCTTGATCTCCGGGCGATCCGCATCGCCGCGGCGGACGGCGACGACGTTGGCGTAGGGATTGCCCTCCGCCGACTCCCGCGCCAGCACGTTGGCCTTCACGCCCAGGTTCTTCTCCGCGTCCAGGTAGAAGTTCGTGTTGATCACCGCGGCGTCCACGTCCTGCAGGCTGCGGGGCAGGAACTCGGCCTGCAGCATCTCGATCTTCAGGTTCTTGGGGTTCGCCGCGATGTCGTTGGGCGTCGCCTCGACCCCGACCCCCTCCTTCAGCGTGATCAGCCCGTGGTCGTGGAGCAGCTTCAAGGCCCGGCCCGCGTTGGTGGGATCGTCCGGGATCGAGACCTTCGCCCCGTCGGGCAGCTGGTCCAGGCTCGTGAGCTTCAGCGAGTACAGGCCCAGCGGCTCCAGGTGGATCGCGCCGACCGAGACCAGATCCAGGCCGTGCTCCTCGCTGAACTTCTCCAGGTACGGCAGGTGCTGGAAGTAGTTCGCGTCCAGATCCCCCTCGGCCAGGGCCAGGTTCGGCTGCACGTAGTCGGTGAAGACGATGATCTCCAGCTTGATCCCCTCGGCCAGGGCCTCGTCCTTGATGAACTCCAGGATCTCGGAGTGCGGCGTCACGGTGGCCCCCACTTTGAGCGTCACAGGCTCCTTCGCCTGCTCCTGCGTCTGCGCCTGGTTCTGCCCCGGGGCCTGCTGTGCCGTCTGCCCCCCATTGCCCGGAGACTCCTTGGCCCCGCCGCAGCCGGCCAACACGCCCACGGCCAGGACGGCGGCCAGTACGAGATTCGCGATCCGCTTCATACGCTCAACCTCCCATTTCTTCCAGAGTCTATTTATGCGTAAACCTGTTGGCCAGGCTGTCGCCAATCCACTGCATGATCTGCACCATGATGACCAGGATCACCAGGCTGACGTACATGACGTCCATCTGGAACCGGGTGTAGCCCCACTTCACGGCCACGTCGCCCAGCCCGCCGCCGCCGATGGCGCCGGCCATCGCCGAGTAGCCGACGAGGTTGACCATCATCAGCGCCGTGCCCCGCACCAGCGAAGGCCGGGCCTCGCGCAGGAGGACCTTGGTCACGACCTGCCAGGTGGAGGAGCCCATGGCCAGGGCCGCCTCGACCTTGCCGGGGCTCACCTCGTGGAGCGCCTGCTCCACCACCCGGCCGAAGAACGGCACGGCCGCGACGACCAGCGGCACGATGGCCGCCGTGGTGCCGATGGCCGAGCCCACGATCTTCCGGGTGAGCGGGCTGACCGCGACCATGAGGATGACGAACGGCGTCGACCGGCCGATGTTGACCAGCACGCCGAGGACGCGGTTCAGCGCGGGCTGCTCCCACAGTCCGCCCCGGCCGGTGATCACCAGCAGGACCCCCAGGGGCACGCCGAACAGGACCGTGAAGAGCGCGGCGACGCCCACCATGTAGAGCGTCTCCCACGTGGCCTCCCGCATCATCGTCCACAGGTCACCCATGGGGCAGCACCTCCGGCGAGACCCCCTGCTCCTCGAGGAACCGCAGGGCAGCCTGAATGTCCTCCGGTCGCCCGGTGAACTCCACCAGCAGCCGGCCCACCGTCGCCCCGGCGACCCGCTCGACCGCCCCCTGCAGGATGTTGGCGTCGACCTGGAACCGGCGCACCACGGCGCTGATCAAGGGCCGGTCGGCGGAAGAGCCGACGAAGAAGAGCACGACCCGCACCCCGTCGGGGTGGATCGGGGCGGCGGCCTCGGCGGTGGGTTCGTAGAACAGCTCCCGCAGCCGGGAGCCGGGCCGCCCGATCAGCTCCAGCACGCCGCCCTGCTCCACGACCCGGCCCCCCTCCAGGATGGCGACCGAGTCGCAGACCTGCTTCACGACCTCCATCTGGTGGGTGATGAGGAGGATCGTCAGCCCCAGCCGCTGGTTGATCTCCCGCAGCAGGGCCAGCACCGACCGGGTGGTGTCGGGGTCCAGGGCCGACGTCGCCTCGTCGGAGAGCAGGATCTTCGGCCCCGGCGCGAGCGCCCTCGCGATGCCCACCCGCTGCTTCTGGCCGCCGGAGAGCTGGGCCGGGTACGCGTTGGCCTTGTCCGAGAGCCCCACCAGGGCAAGCAGCTCGTGCACCCGCTCGCGGATCCGCTGGCGGGGCCAGCCCGCCACCTCCAGCGGGTAGGCCACGTTGCCGAAGACGGTCCGCGAGTCGAACAGGTTGAACTGCTGGAAGATCATGCCCATCTCCCGCCGGGCCGCCCGCAGCGCGCGGGGCGGCAGGCGGGTGATCTCCTTGCCGTCCACCCAGACTTCGCCCGACGTGGGGCGCTCCAGCAGGTTGATGCAGCGGATCAGCGTCGACTTGCCGGCACCGCTCTCCCCCAAGATGCCGTAAATCTGCCCCCGGGGCACGTGCAGGGTGACGTCCCGCAGGGCCACGATCTCCTGTCCGTTCTGTTTGAATACCTTGGTGAGGCCCTTGAGATCGATCACCCGGATCTCCCTCCGTTCGTTTCGGCAACAGAAAAGTGCGCCCGAAGAGGCGCACAGAATGGTCGACTTCCGGCTGCCTCTCATCTTCGGGAGGGCGTACGCCCTCCACCAGGAATTGGCACCGATGCACGCCCGGGAGGCGTGCCGGTTGCCGTGGCGTCATCGGGCCAGTCCCTCAGCCACCTCTGGATAAGAGTCAACGGACCCCTATGCGATTGACATTAAATCTAGCACGCCATATGACCACAGTCAATACAAAAGTAGAGGACCTCCTCAACGGGAGGTCCCGTACGACAGCATGCGCGGCACCTCTGGCCTTGCGCCATCGGGGTGCGCGGTCACCAGGATGTTGGCGCCGCAGCTCAGGGCCCTGGCCTGCAGGACGGGATCCTCGGTGGCCACCCACAGGTCGGCCTCCGGCAGGCAGAGCCGGGCGATGGCCAGCACCCGGAGCACGTCGGCCGCCCCGTCGGCCGCGCGGACCACCACGCCGGAGAACCCCGCGTTGCGCAGCACCTCCAGGTCGTCCGCCACATCCTCGTCGGTCTGGCCCCGGATGCCCACGCAGATGCCCCCCGTCACCCGGTAACCCAGCCCTTTGAGCCACAGGCCGCGGGTGAGCCGCATGGCGGGCGACTGGCCCGGGTACAGGTGCGCGAAGAGCTCCGGATTGCAGCAGTCGTGGGGCAGCAGGTACTCGCCGGCGCCGGCGCTCCGCCACAGCGCGTAGACGTCATACGGCCGCTCCCCGAGGCCGAGGGCGATCTCCATCTCCGTCTCCGCGGCGATGTGCCGAATGAGCGCGGCGACCTCTCCCACGGCGTCGTACTGCGGCGAGGCGCACAGCAGCACCGACCGGCAGCCCCTTCTCCAGGCGTGGATCACCTCGTCGCGCACCTGCTGCGGTTCGCTGACCTCGAGATCCACCAGGAAGCGCAGCGAGGGCTCCTCACCTTTCGTCTTGCGGCAGATGCGGCCGGCCACCTCGAGCAGGCTGCGATACTCGTCGGCCTCGGCCCGCAGCATGAGCAGTATCTCCCGGCGACTGGGCGTGCGTCCCGCTTCGGCGCGCCGTAGGATCGGCCCAATCACGACGATCACCCGCCTCTTGTGACAGCCGTCACAAATATACTAGCGGGTTCTCTGGCAATAGACTATTCTGGGAAAGACTCATTTTCTCGGTGGATACTTTGGTTCACTCAGTACCATGAGCCAATCGGCCAGCAGGGCGGCCAGCTCCTTCCGGCCGGGTTCCAGGGTCAGAAAGTGGCCGCGCCCCGGAAGCACCACGAGCCTGGCCGAAGCCAGGTGCGCCGCCAGGTAGGCGCCGCTTTCCGGCGCGATCCAGGTGTCACGGTCGCCCTGCACCACCAGGACGGGCGCCTGCACCCGCCCCAGCTGCCGCCGCGTGAGCCGCGCCAGGCGCGCCAGCGACCGGAGCGCCGGCATGGCCTCGGCCGGATCCCCGAGGTAAGGGGTAAGGCGCGCCCCGATCTCGGCGGGGTCTTGCAGCAGAATCGGCGCCGCCAGGGTGCAGACGGAGGCGACGGGGTGCCGGGCCGCGAGGTGCAGGGCGATCAGCCCCCCGAGCGAGCACCCGACCAGGTGCACCGCGCGGCAGTCGCTCCGCAGCCGGCTCAGGGCCTCCTCCGCGCCCCGGATCCAGTGCCGGAACCGGGTGCGCCCCAGAACCGTCACGCCGGCGCCGTGCCCGGGCAGCAGCGGGGCGTGCACGGTGATCCCGCGCGCCGCGAGCTCGTCCACCAGCGGCCGGACCAGGGCCGGCGAACCGCCGAAGCCGTGCAGCACCAGGCATCCCACCGGGCCGCCGCGCACGTACACGGCCGCGCTGCTGCGCCTGACCATCGGCATTCAGCTCCCTCCCGTGAAGACGCAAGAAAGGCCGGGTCGTTCCCCCGGCCTTCCGATGCGCTGCAGGTTTAGGCGCGCTCCAGGAACAGCATCAGGAGCGACGTCAGCACGAAGAGGGTGGCAAAGGCCATGCTGAAGCGGTTCAGAATCTCGTCCAAGCCCTTCTTCTTGCCGAAGATCTGCTCCCCTGCGCCCGCAATGGCCCCGGACAGGCCCGCGCTCTTCCCGGACTGCATCAGCACGGTCGAGATCAGGCCCAGGGCAAACAGGGTATGAAGGACCAGAACGAACGTTTTCATCCCGTCACCCCCTCGCGTGCGCCCACTCGGCCTGCTAATTGTACCACATCTCACCGGTTTGGACAACGGCGCCCTATTTCCGGCCGCGGATGACCGAGAGCCCCGCGAAGATCGCCGCCTCGCCCAGCTCCTCCTCGATGCGGAGCAGCTGGTTGTACTTGGCCACCCGGTCGGTCCGGGAGGGCGCGCCGGTCTTGATCTGGCCGCAGTTCAGCGCCACCGCCAGATCGGCGATGGTGGTGTCCTCGGTCTCGCCGGAGCGGTGCGACATCACGGACGCGTACCCGTGCCGGTGCGCCAGGGCCACCGCCTCCAGCGTCTCCGTCAGGGTGCCGATCTGGTTCACCTTGACCAGGATCGCGTTGGCGGCGTTCATCTCAATGCCCCGGGCGAGCCGCTTGGTGTTGGTGACGAAGAAGTCGTCGCCCACCAGCTGCACCCGGTCGCCGAGCCGCCGGGTGAGCTCGACCCACGCGTCCCACTCGTCCTCGGCGAGGCCGTCCTCGATGGAGACGATCGGGTACTGGCGGGTCCAGCTGTCCCACAGGTCGATGAGCTGCTCGGTGGTGAGGACCTTGTTGCCCTCGCCGGCCAGCACGTACTTCCCGTCGTGGAACAGCTCGCTGGAGGCCACGTCCATGCAGAGGAAGACGTCCTGCCCCGGCTTGTAGCCGGCCTTCTCGATCGCCTCCAGGATGACCAGGATGGCCTCCTCGTTGGACTTCAGGTCGGGCGCGAAGCCGCCCTCGTCGCCGACCGCCGTGTTGTACCCCTTGCTCTTCAGCACCGCCTTCAGGGCATGGAAGACCTCGGTCCCCATGCGCAGCGCCTCGGCGAAGGAGGGGGCGCCGGCGGGGAAGATCATGAACTCCTGCATGTCCACGTTGTTGTCCGCGTGCTTCCCGCCGTTCAGGATGTTCATCATCGGCACCGGCAGGGTGCGGGCGGTGAGGCCGCCCACGTGGCGGTAGAGCGGGATCCCCAGCTCCGCCGCGGCCGCCCGGGCCGTCGCCAGCGACACCCCGAGGATCGCATTGGCGCCCAGCTTGCTCTTGTTGGGCGTGCCGTCCAGGGCGAGCATCGCCTGGTCCACCGCCACCTGGTCGGTGGCGTCCAGGCCGGCGACCGCTGGGCCAATCACCTCGTTCACGTTCCGCACGGCGTTCAGCACGCCCTTGCCCAGGTAGCGCTTCGGATCACCGTCACGCAGCTCGACCGCCTCGAACTGGCCGGTCGAGGCGCCGGAGGGCACGATGGCCCGGCCGGTCGTGCCGGACTCGAGGATGACCTCCACCTCCACCGTGGGGTTTCCCCGGGAATCGAGAACCTCGCGCGCGTGCACATGCTTGATCGTCGTCATCTCAGATCAGGCTCCTTCCGCGTTGCTCACCAGCAGGGAATCCGCCTCCATCTGCGGCGGCTTGGGCAGTCCGATGATCTCCAGCAAGGTCGGCGCCACGTTGGCCAGCACGCCGGGCTTCAGCCTGGCGCCCAGCCGCTGGTCGTCCACGAGGATGCACGGGACGGGATTGAGCGTGTGGTTGGTGTGGGGCGCACCGGTCTCGTAATCGACCATCTGGTCGCAGTTGCCGTGGTCGGCCAGGACGATCGCCGCGCCGCCCTTGGCCAGCAGGGCGTCCACGACCATCCCCAGGCACTCGTCCACGGCCTCCACCGCGCGGATCGCCGCCTCGAGCACGCCGGTGTGGCCGACCATGTCGGGGTTGGCGAAGTTGAGCACGATGAAGTCGGTGCGATCCTCCTCGATCCACTTCACCGTCTCGCGCGCCACCTCGTAGGCCGACATCTCCGGCTTCAGGTCGTAGGTGGCCACCTTCGGCGACGGGATCAGCACCCGCTCCTCACCGGGAAAGACCCGCTCCTCGCCACCGTTGAAGAAGTAGGTGACGTGGGCGTACTTCTCGGTCTCGGCGATGCGCAGCTGCCGGAGACCGGCCTCCGCCACCACCTGGCCCATCGGCATGTCGATGAACTGCGGGCCGAAGGCCACGGGGATGTCCGTGAAGGTCTGATCGTACTGGGTCATCGTCACCAGCTCGACCGGCTGGTAGCCCTCGGGCCGCTTGAACCCGTCAAAGGCCGTCTCGTGCAGGGCCCGCACCAGCTGGCGGACCCGGTCGGCGCGGAAGTTGAAGAAGATGACCCCGTCGCCCGGGCGGACGCAGCCGCCCACCCCCTCGATCACGGTGGGCTGCACGAACTCGTCGGTCTCGCCCCGCGCGTAGGCCTGCTCCACTGCCTCCACGGCCGAGGCGGCCCTGTGGCCGATCCCCTGCGTGACCGCCAGGAACGCCTTCTCCGTGCGGTCCCACCGCCGGTCCCGGTCCATGGCGTAGTACCGGCCCGCCACGGTGGCGATGGCCCCGAGGCCCACCTCCTTCAGCTTGGCCTCGACCCGCTCCAGGTAGGGCGCGGCCGACTTGGGCGGCACGTCCCGCCCGTCGAGGAACGCGTGCACGTAGAGGCGCTGCACGTTCTCCCGCTTCGCCAGGTCGATGAGCGCGAACAGGTGATCGATGTGGCTGTGGACGCCGCCGTCGGAGACCAGCCCCATGAGGTGCAGGGCCGCCCCCGGCTGCCGGGCGCGGTCAAGCGCCTTGCGCCACGCCGGCAGGGTGAAGAATGAGCCGTCCCGGATCGAGCGGTGGATGCGAACGAGGGTCTGGTACACGATGCGGCCGGCCCCCAGGTTCAGGTGGCCGACGTTGGAGTCGCCCATCTGGCCGGGGAGGAGGCCCACCGCCTCGCCGGAAGCCTCCAGCGTCGTGTGCGGGTACCGGGCCATCAGGCGGTCGTAGTTCGGGTGCCTCGCCATGGCCACCGCGTTCGCCCGGGGATCGGGGTTCAGGCCCCATCCGTCCAGCACGATCAGGGCCACGGGTCTGCGATAGGCGGACAAGCCGGGTCACCTCCTGCGTTCCCGTTAGAGTCTGCGCGCTCGCGTCCCCGCTTGCCGCAGAACTTTTGCCAAGTAATTTTACCAAAGTCCGGCCCAGGATGAAAGGCCTGTTCCCCTCCGACTATTTTGCCTTCCGCTAGTCTGCGCGCGCGGCCGTATCCCCGCGCGCACGACCGGCGTCCTAAGGGCGGACAAATACCCCGCCGGGTATCAGAGGGAAGGAGGGAATCGCTGGTGGCGCAGTACACCATTCCCATCACCGACGCCACCTTCGAGGCCGAGGTGCTGCAGTCCGAGCTGCCCGTGCTGGTCGACTTCTGGGCTCCCTGGTGCGGGCCGTGCCGCATGATCGGCCCCGTGCTGGAGGAGTACGCGCGCGACAACGCCCACCGCATCAAGATCGTCAAGCTCAACGTGGACGAGGAGCAGCAGTGGGCGGGCCGCTTCGGCGTGATGTCCATACCGACGATGATCCTCTTCCACAAGGGAAAGCCGGTCGGCCAGCTGGTCGGCTTCCGGCCCAAGCACGAGATGTACCGCATCCTCGACAGCGCCCTGGACAAGCTGGAGACGGCCTGAGCCCGGGCCCGCCCGCAGAAAAGGGAACCCGACCCGCACCGGTCCGGTTCCCTTCGCTTTATCCGAGCTTCAGGAACTGCTCGATGACCTCGTCGACCGCGGCCAGGGGATCCTCGCCGCGCCGGAGCGCCTCCGTCACCTGCACCCCCATGCTGCAGGCGGCGGCCTTCATGCCGACGCGGTTGATGGCCGCCTTCATGGCACCCAGCTGGATCAGGATCTGCTCGCAGTCCTGCCCTTCCTCCAGCATCCGCTGGATGCCGCGGGCCTGGCCCTCGATGCGCTTCAGCCGCCGCATCAGGTCCTCGTAGAGCGCCGGGTTGACCTCCTTGATGTTCATGCCATCCGCCTCCCGCCATTAGATTACCGTACCCCGTACCCTCTGTCAAAGGCACGCGGGAACAGGCCCGCCGCACCCCCGTGCGGCGGGCCTTACGGCGCGGGATCGCAGTACCCGGCGCCCTGCGCCTCCCCGCGGTCCGGACCCGGGGCCTACCGGGACCGGGCCTCGGCGGCCGCCGCGCAGATCGCCGCGAAGGAGTTCGGGTCGAGGCTGGCGCCGCCCACCAGGGCGCCGTCGATGTCCGGCTGGGCCATGTAGCCGGCCATGTTCTCCGGCTTCACCGATCCGCCGTACTGGATGCGCACGCGCTCGGCCGCCTCCGGCCCGAAGGCCTCCGCCACCACGGCCCGCACGGCGGCGATGCGCGCCTGCGCGTCGTTCGGGTCGCAGTTCCGGCCGGTGCCGATGGCCCAGACCGGCTCGTACGCGATGATGAGGTTCGCCACCTGCTCAGCCGTGAGCCCCTGAAGGCCGGCCAGCAGCTGGCGCCGGTTGACGGCGTCGGCCTGGCCCGCCTGCTGCTCCTCCAGGGTCTCCCCGATGCAGAGGATGGGGATGAGCCCGCACTGCAGCGCGGCGCGCACCTTCGCGCCGACCAGCTCGTCGCTCTCGCCGAACAGCCGCCTGCGCTCGGAGTGGCCGAGGATGACGTACCGGCAGCCGGCGTCGACCAGCATGGGGCCGGAGACCTCGCCGGTGTAGGCGCCGGACGGCTTGTCGCTCATGTTCTGCGCCCCGAGCCCGACCCGGGTGCCCTTCAGCCCCCCGGCCACCGCTGCGAGCGCGGTGAAGGGCGGGCAGATGACGATCTCGACCCCGCCGAGGCCCTCGGCCCGGGGCAGGAAGTCAGCCAGGAACTGCCGGGCCTCCTGCTGCGTCTTGTGCATCTTCCAGTTGGCTGCCACAACGGGTGTCCGCATGGCCTGATTCCTCCCTTCCATGTCTCGTCCCGGCTAGCGGCCCCAGTCCGCGATCAGCCAGGGCTTCCCGTCCCCTTCCCGGACCAGCAGGAAATAGGCCCACTGCGGACCTTCCACCAGCGTCGGGTCGCGCCGCTCCTCGCCGGGCGCCAGCTCCAGTTCGTACTCCACCCGCAGGACCTGCTGCTCCGCATACCCCGGAGCGCGGGGCACCGGCGCGTCGGGCGCGGGCTCGACCCGGGTGACGCGCGCCGCCTTCACCGACAGCCGGCGCCGGTCAAGGGTGGTCGGGCTGCTATAGAGGCGGGCCCGCTCCGGCGTCAGGGTCGCCAGGATCCATTCCAGGTCGTGGGCCTCGATCGCGCGGAAGTGCTCGGCCACGACCTCCGCCGGCTGCGCCTGGGCGCGCCGGCGCAGCCACGCGGCAGCCGGCGACTCCGGCTGCCGGCGCCCGAAGATCCGCCCCAGCAGGTTCATCTCAGGCCTTCACCGCAAGGCAGGCGACGCCGGGCAGCTCCTTCCCCTCCAGGAACTCCAGCGATGCGCCGCCGCCGGTGGAGACATGCGTCATCTTGTCGGCCACGCCGGCCGCCTCCACGGCCGCCACGGAGTCGCCGCCCCCGACGATGGTCACGCCCTCGCACTCCGCCATCGCCTGGGCCACGGCGAAGGTCCCGCGCGCGAACGGCTCCATCTCGAACACGCCCATCGGGCCGTTCCACACCACGGTCCGGGCCTCCCGAATGACCGCGGCAAAGGCCCGGGCGCTCTCCGGCCCGATGTCCAGCGCCATCCAGCCCTCCGGGATGGCGTCGGCCGGGACGACCCGCTGCTCGGCGTCGGCCCTGAACTCCGAGGCCACCACCAGGTCGGTGGGCAGCAGGATCTTGTCCCCGCCCTTCGCGAGGAGCTCCCTGGCCGTGTCGACCCGGTCCTCCTCCACCAGGGACTTGCCGGTGGCGTAGCCCTTGGCCCGCAGGAAGGTGTTGGCCATGCCGCCGCCGATGATCAGCCGGTCGACCTTGGTCAGCAGGTTCTCAATGACCAGGATCTTATCCGACACCTTGGCGCCGCCGATGACCGCCACGAACGGCCGGTCGGGGTCCGACAGCGCCTTGCCCATGGTGTCGACCTCTTTCTGCATCAGGAATCCCGCGACCCGGACCGGCATGTAGTCCGCCACGCCGCGGGTCGAGGCGTGCGCCCGGTGCGCCGTGCCGAAGGCGTCGTTGACGAAGATCTCGCCCAGGCGCGCCAGCTTCTTCGCGAATTCGGGGTCGTTCTTCTCCTCCTCCGGGTAGAACCGGACGTTCTCCAGCAGGACCACGGACCCGGGCGGCTGCTCGGCGACCAGCCGCTCGACCTCCTCGCCGATGCAGTCGGGGGCGAACACCACCGGCCGGCCCAGCAGCTCGGACAGCCGGCGGGCACAGGGGGCGAGGGAGTACGCCTCGTTCCGCTTGCCCTTGGGCCGGCCCAGGTGCGAAGCCAGCACCACGACCGCCCCCTGCTCCACCAGGTACCGGATGGTCGGCACGGCGGCCCGGATCCGTGTGTCATCCGTGATGCGGCCGTCTTCCAGCGGGACGTTGAAGTCGACGCGCACGAACACGCGCTTTCCCTTGACGTCGATGTCGCGTACGGTCATCAGCGCCATCTTGCCATTCCCCTTTCCTTTCTGGCGCCCCGGCCGGGGCGGGATGATCCCGGGACTTTGTTAAACGTCTCAACAAAAGATTACCACGCCGGTGGACAAATCCCTTCTCCGCGGGGTAGTGTTCGTCTGCCAGAGCGCGCCGATGTACCGCCGCGACCGAGCGGTCGGAGCGGTCGGAAGGGTTGCGATTTGCGCGGGCCGGATCTGTCACGCGCCCAGATAGATTATTTTTATGGTATGGTAATAGTAGCGGGAAGCGCAGCGCTGGCCGGGAGGTCGAGCAGCCATGGACGTGCAGGGACTGGAGGCCTTCTGGTGGATCGCCCAGACGGGCAGCTTCAACCGGGCGGCCGAGCGCCTGTTCCTCACCCAGCCCTCGGTGACCGCCCGCATCCAGGCCCTCGAAAAGGAGCTGGGCGTGCAGCTCTTCGAGCGGCGCCCCCGCGGGGTGCGGCTGACCGACGCGGGCCGGGCGCTCCTGCCCCACGCGGAGCGGGTCCTGCAGGACATCAAGCGGGCCCGCCAGGCCATGATCGACCTGCAGACGGCGAGCGGCGGGACGCTCTCCGTCGGGTCGGCCCTGACCACCTCGGCCTACCTCCTGCCCGACATCCTGCTGCGGTTCAAGCGCAGCTACCCCAACGTGGAGGTGCTCGTGCACACCGGGCGCTCCCACCAGGTGCAGCAGCTGGTGCTGGAGGACACGGTGCAGGTGGGGCTGGTCCACGCCCCGCTCCCCAGCCACGCCGAGATCGTCTCGTACCCGCTCTCGGAGGAGCCCATCCTGCTGGTGGTGCCGCCGGACCATCCCATCGCCCGGCGCAGCGAGGTCACCCTGGACGAGCTGGCCCAGGAGTCCTTCATCACCACCGACCGGGCCTCCGGCTACTGGGCCCTGGTGGAGCAGTGGTGGGCCAGCCAGGGCTTCGTCCCCCATATTACGATGGAACTGGATTCCATTGAAGCGGCCAAGCGGATGGTGCTCTGCGGGCTCGGCCTGACGATGCTGCCCTACTCCACCGTGAAGTCGGAGATCGAGCTCAGCCAGGTGGTGGCCGTGCCCCTGGCCAACAGCGACGGGCTGAAGCGGCAGAACATCCTCATCCACCGCCGGGGAAAGATCTGGAGCGGGACCGCCAGGGCGTTCCTGCGGGTGCTGGAGGAGATGTT
>QGVE01000060.1 GCA_003242675.1 Bacillota bacterium
GTAGAACCTCACACCTTTTGGGTGGCGATACCGGAGGGGATCACCCGTTCCCATTCCGAACACGGAAGTTAAGCCCTCCAGGGCCGAAGGTACTCCGCAAGGGGGAGAATAGGTCGCTGCCCAAACTCTTTCACGACGAGCGGTCCCGGTCGCAAACGACCGGGGTCGCACGTCGGACATTCCGGCATAGCTCAACGGTAGAGCATCCGGCTGTTAACCGGAGGGTTGTAGGTTCGAATCCTACTGCCGGAGCCAACAAGCGGGTTTAGCTCAGTTGGTAGAGCGCCACCTTGCCAAGGTGGAGGTCGCGAGTTCGAGTCTCGTAACCCGCTCCAGCTCCTGGCGGCGTAGCTCAGCTGGCTAGAGCATGCGGTTCATACCCGCAGTGTCGCAGGTTCGAATCCTGCCGCCGCTACCAGAGAGTCGAGAGCGCCGGGCAGCAGTCCTGCCGCCCGGCCCCAAGGACACCCACAACCCACAACTCACATCCTCTCATAACTCACAACTCACTGCTCACAACTCAAATGGCCCGGTAGCTCAGTTGGTAGAGCACGCGACTGAAAATCGCGGTGTCGCCGGTTCGATTCCGGCCTGGGCCACCAGAATATCCTGCGGGTTTAGCTCAGTTGGTAGAGCGCCACCTTGCCAAGGTGGAGGTCGCGAGTTCGAGTCTCGTAACCCGCTCCAATTCAAGTGCGCGGTTAGCTCAGTTGGGAGAGCGCATGATTGACGTTCATGAGGTCAGAGGTTCGAATCCTCTACCGCGCACCAGGGGGCTCCGGAAGTGGCGCCAGCCACTTCCGGAGGCCAGGCAGCGTGGAACAGGCCCTCGTAAGTCGGCGCACCCGTGGCGCCGGGGCGCCGGCTGAATCATTTTGTTGCCCGTACATGCGGAGGCGTGGTGTAGAGGCCTAACATGCGGCCCTGTCACGGCCGAGATCGCGGGTTCGAATCCCGTCGCCTCCGCCAACGTGCAGATGTGGCGGAATTGGCAGACGCGCACGGCTCAGGACCGTGTCGGGTAACCACCCCCGGTGGGAGTTCGAGTCTCCCCATCTGCACCACATGCGAGGGTAGCTCAGTAGGCCAGAGCACTCGGCTGATAACCGAGAGGTCCCGGGTTCGAATCCCGGCCCTCGCACCACGAATCCCCTATCTCCGCACGCTGGTGTAGCTCAGCCGGTAGAGCAGCTGATTCGTAATCAGCAGGTCGCCGGTTCGAGTCCGGCCACCAGCTCCAGCAGGCGCCCGTTTCGGGCGCCTCCATCCCTCGTTCGCAGCCGGAGAGGTGACCGAGTGGTTTAAGGTGCCGCTCTCGAAAAGCGGTGTGGTCTGAACGGCCACCGTGGGTTCGAATCCCACCCTCTCCGCCAACATAGATCCGGGACCCAGCCGCTCTGGCTGGGTCCTGTTGCACTTCACCCATGGTTTTGCCGCCCGCAGGGGCATGTGCTATAATTTGACGATGCTTTACCTCGACTGCGCGCCGGAAAGGAGCCCGAGTGCCGTGGAGCTGTTCCTGACCGAGAATCAGACGGAGGACATGCGGCTCTCCGTCCGTGTCAGCAGGGTCCTGCACCACGAGAAGACGCCGTACCAGGAGCTGCTCGTCGTGGAGACGCCCCAGTGGGGCCGCCTGATGGCCCTGGACGGCTTCTTCCAGACGTGTGACCGTGACGAGTTCGTCTACCACGAGATGGGCGCGCACGTCGCCATGTGCACCCACCCCGATCCCCGCCGGGTGCTGATCATCGGCGGCGGGGACGGCGGCATGGCGCGCGAGGTCGTGCGCCACCCGCAGGTCGAGCGCGTCGACCTGGTCGAGATCGACGAGCGCGTCGTCGAGTGCTGCAAGCAGTACTTCCCGCAGATCGCGGTGGCGCTCTCGGGCAACCCCAAGGTGCACGTCCACATCGCCGACGGCATCCAGTGGGTGCAGGAGCACGAGGCCGAATACGACGTGGTCATCATCGACTCGTCCGAGCCCATCGGCCCCGGCGAGGGACTGTTCACGGCCAACTTCTACGCCGGCGTCTTCCGGTGCCTGAGGGACGACGGGATCCTCGTCGCCCAGACCGAGTCGCCCTGGGTCAACGCGCCGATCATCAAGCGGGCCTACCGGGGCATCCGACGATCCTTCCCGATCACCCGGCTGTACACCTGCGCCGTGCCGACGTATCCCACGGGGCTCTGGTCGTTTACCCTGGGGTCCAAGAAGTACGACCCGCTGGAGGCCCGCCCCGAGGAGCGCGTGGGCGCCTTGGGCGAGCTGAAGTATTACACCCCCGCGGTGCACCGCGCCGCGTTCCAGCTCCCGGTCTTCGTGGCGCAGATCGTGGCGGAGGCCGAGCAGGAGGAGGAAGAGCCGTGAGCGGCCGCTGTTTGCCCGACTTCCCCCATATCGAGCGGCTGGCCGACTTCATGGCGGCCTCCGGCGATTACGCCTCGGCCCGGGCGGTGCTGTGGGGGATCGGCCAGGACTTCACCACGTCCTACCGGCCCGGCACCCGCTTCGGCCCGGGCCGGATCCGCGAGGCCTCCTACGGCATCGAGGAGTTCAGCTACCACTCCCGGATGAGCCTGACCGAGAAGAACTTCTTCGACCTGGGCGACGTGGCGGTGGTGTTCGGCGACGTCGCGGAGTCGCTGCGGCGCGCCGAGGAGGTGGCCCGCCGGCTGTTTGCCGACGGCAAGCTCTCGCTGATGATGGGCGGCGAGCACCTGGTCACCCTCCCGGTGGTCAAGGCCGCCTACGAGAAGTACGGCGACGACCTGGTGCTCCTGCAGTTCGACGCCCACGCCGACCTCCGGGAGGATTACCTGGGCAACCCGCTCAGCCACGCGACGGTCATGCGCCGCTGCCTCGATTTCCTTCCGCCCGGCAACCTCTACCAGTTCGGCATCCGCAGCGGCACCCGGGAGGAGTACGAGTTCGGCATGAGCCGGTGCCACCTGTTCCCCCACGAGGTGCTGGAGCCCCTGAAGCGGGTCATCCCGACCCTGGGGGACCGGCCGGTCTACATCACGATCGACATCGACGTGATGGACCCGGCGTTCGCGCCGGGCACGGGCACCCCCGAGCCCGGCGGCATCACCAGCCGGGAGATGATCGACGCGATCCTGGCCATGCGGGGCCTCAACGTGGTGGGGCTGGACGTCGTCGAGGTGGCGCCCGGGCTGGACCCCACCGAGCGGACGTCGGTGCTGGCGGCCAAGCTGATCCGCGAGGCGATTCTCGCGTTCGCCTGAGCGCAGGCGGCCGTGGCCGCGCGGCGACGGCGCATCTACATAAGCGGTTGACATCGACTTAGGAGGGCGGACGGCATGCGGATTGTGGAGCAAGTCAAGAGCGAGATCCGCCAGGCCCTGGCGGAGGCGGTCGGCAGGGCCGTGGCGGGGGGCGCCCTGATCGGTCCGGCCCCCGAGATCGTCCTGGAGACGCCCAAGGAGAGGGCGCACGGCGACTTCGCCACCAACCTCGCCATGGTGATGGCCCGCCAGGAGAAGAAGCCGCCGCGGGTCATCGCACAGGCGATCGTCGATCACCTGCGGACCGACGGCACGTGGATCGAATCCGCCGAGGTCGCCGGCCCCGGGTTCATCAACCTGCGGCTGCGCCGCGGCTGGGTGCACCAGGTGCTGCCGGCGATCCAGGCAGAGGGGGCCGACTACGGCAAGAGCGACCACGGCCGCAAGCAGCGGATCCTGCTGGAGTACGTCAGCGCCAATCCCACCGGGCCGATGGTGCTGGTGCAGGCCCGGGCGGGGGCCTTCGGGTCCGCCCTGGCCCGGCTGCTCAACTGGGCCGGCTACGAGTGCCACACCGAGTTCTACGTGAACGACGCCGGCAACCAGATCAAGATCCTGGCCCGCACCGTGGACCTGCGGGCGCAGGAGCTGCGGGGCGCCAAGGTCGAGATCCCCGAGGGTTACTACCCCGGCGAGGACGTCATCGAGTGTGCCCGCGCCCTCCTGGAGCAGTACCCGGACTTCCTGGAGAAGCCGGAGGAGGAGCGGCTCGCGTTCCTGGAGCACTGGGCGCCGGAGTACTTCCGGAAGGGCCACGAGGAGGTGCTGCGCCGCTACGGCGTCGAGTTCGACCGCTGGTTCAGCGAGCGCTCGCTGCGGGAGGCCGGCGCCCCGGCCAAGCTGGTGCAGTGGCTGCTGGAGCGGGGCGAGGCCTACGAGAAGGACGGCGCCATCTGGATGCGGACCACCGCCTACGGCGACGACAAGGACCGGGTGCTGGTCAAGTCCGATGGCGAGTACACCTACTTCGCCGTCGACGCCTGCTACCACAGGGACAAGTATGACCGGGGCTACTCCACGCTCATCAACATCTGGGGCCAGGACCACCATGGCTACGTGGGCCGCATGAAGGCGATGGTGCAGTGCCTCGGCCGCCCGGCGGACTCGCTGGAGATCCTGATCAGCCAGATGGTCCGGCTCTTCAAGGACGGCCAGGAGTTCCGCATGTCCAAGCGCCGGGGCAACTACGTCACCCTGGAGGACCTGCTGGAGCAGGTCTCGGTGGACGCCGCCCGCTACTTCTTCCTCATGCGCAGCCTCGACACGCACATGGACTTCGACCTCGACCTGGCCAACCTGAAGTCCAGCGACAACCCGGTGTTCTACGTGCAGTACGCCCACGCCCGCATCTGCTCCATCCTGCGCCAGGCGCAGGAGCAGGGGCTGGAGGTGCCGGCCGCGTCCGAGGTCGACCTGTCGCTCCTCGCCGACGAGTCCGAGGTGGAGCTCATGCGCAAGCTGGCCGAGTTCCCCGAGGAGATCATCGGGGCGGCCGACGCCCGGGAGGTGCACCGCATCCCCCGGTACCTGAACGAGCTGGCCACGCTCTTCCACCAGTTCTACGCCCGCTGCCGCGTGGTGTCCGACGACCTGCCCCTCACCCGGGCCCGCCTGCTGCTGGTGGACTGCACCCGGACGGTGCTGGCCAACGCCCTGGGGATCCTGGGGGTCTCGGCGCCGGAGCGGATGTAGGCCCTGGCGTGTTATGTTACAATAAAACGGAGCCCGCCATCGCGGTGCGGGCTCCGTTCGCGTGTTCGGGCTTACTCCACGGGCTGACCGTTGATCTCGATCCGGTAGGTGATCTCCGCACCGTGGCGGAAGAGGCCGGCCACGGAGCAGTAGCGCTGCTCGGAAAGCTCCACGGCGTGCTTCACCTTGTCGGCGGGCACGTCCTTGCCGAAGACCCGGTACACCAGCCGGAACTTTTCGAAGTACCGCGGGTACTCCTCCCGCTCGTCGGCCTCCACGGCGATCTCCACGCGGTCGAAGTCCACCCGCATCTTCTGCAGGATCGAGACGATGTCGATCCCGGTGCAGCCGCCCAGCGCGGCCAGGAGGAGCTCGGTGGGCCGGGGGCCCTTGTCCTCGCCGCCCGCCTCACGCCGCGCGTCCATCAGGATCGTGTGCCCCGAGCCCGTCCGGGCCTCGAACGCCATACCGCCTGTCCACCGCACCAATGCTTCCTTCATGCGCAAATCACCTCGTTCACCTGATTCGCTGTGCATGGGGCATCGCCTGCCGAACCTTTTTCCCCGTGACGTGATCTTCATGCATAGAGGCGTTCGGCGGCAGGGGCGCGCCGAGAAGGAGGGGGTACCAGATTGACCAAGGAGGAGCGGTTCTTCGCACTGTACCGGCCCGAGCAGGGCAAGCTCTACCGTACCGCCTGGGCGATTCTCGGCAACGAAGCCGACGCCGCCGACGCGCTGCAGGAAGCCACCATCCGCGCCTATCGGGCCTTCGGGCAGCTCCGGGGCGGGGATGTGGCGTTCCCCGCCTGGATTCGGCGCATCCTCGTCAACACCTGTACCCAGATCCTGCGCCGGCGCATGCGGGTGATCCCCGTGGAGCGGCCCGAGGACCTGAAGGACCACCCCGTGACCCAGGTGGACCTGCCCCTGGACGGCGACGTCTGGGACGCCGTGCGCAGCTTGGACGAGCGCTACCGGGCGGTGGTCGTGCTCCGCTTCCTGAACGACATGCAGCTGGAGGAGATCGCGGCAGCCCTGGACATCCCCCTGGGCACGGTGAAGTCCCGGCTGCACGCGGCCTTGAAGCAGCTGCGGAGCCGCCTGCAGGCGCTCGAGGAACGGAAGGAGGGGCGCGGAGTCGATGCAGTGTGAGCAGATCCAGTCGCAGCTGATGGCGTACCTGTTCGGTACGCTGCCGCAGCAGGAGCGCGCCGCCATCGAGGCACATCTGATGCAGTGCGAGGCCTGCTCAGAGGAGGCCAACGCGATGCGAGACATCGGCGACAGGCTGTCACAGGGGCTGAAGGAGTGGGTGAACCAGGGGGTGTGCCCGCCGGAGGTCGCGGCGCGCATCCAGGCCAGCCTCCGGAGCGAGATCCGCCGGTCCACGTGGCGCCGCACGGCTGCCGTGCTGGCGTCGGTCGCCGCCGTGGCCGCCGTGGTGCTCATCGCGGCCTCGGCCCGCCTGCTGGATCCGGACCTGGAGATCCACCTGAACCCCGAGGAGCGCATGACGGGCGCCCTCTTCCGGAAATCGGTGGATGGCCTGCGCCTCACCATCATCTCGGTGGCGACCAGCGAATCGGCGACCCGCATCGACTACACGGTGGAGGGGGAGGGGCTCGTGCTGCCCGCGGAGGAGGCTGCCCTGCGGCCGCAGGTGTCCACGCCGTCCGGGCCGCTCACCTGCCCGTCGCTGACGGTCGACCAGCAGCGGGGCGCGATTCGCTTTGAACTTCACTGCGAGCCCGTGCCGAAGGGGGAGACCATCACCCTGACGCTGCCGGAGCTGCCGCGCCGGTCCGGCGGCACGTTCCCCTCGATCACGGCGACCTTCACCAACTGAACGGGGTACGGCAGACGGCAGGGAGGTTCTGGCTCCCTGCCGTACGCATAGTCTGGGGGGTGACGCGGGGCTTCCGCCGGACCGTAGGAGTTCGGCGGCTGGCCGGCGAAGAGAGGTGATCGGGCGATGGCCTCGGCGGTGAAGGTGGGACTCGCCCTGGGAGGCGGCTTTGCCCGGGGCATGGCGCACATCGGCGTCCTGCAGGCCCTGGTGGCGCACGGCATCCCCATCGACCTGGTGGCGGGCACCTCCGCGGGCAGCCTGGTCGGGGCCCTCTACGCGGCCGGCTGCGACCCGTGGGACCTGGAGGCGCTGGCGGCCGAGATGAACTGGCGCTCGCTGGTGCGGCTCCGGCTGCGCCGGGACGGCCTCCTGGACACCTCCGGGCTGGAGCGCTTCCTGGTGGAGCGGGTGGGCGACCTGGACTTCCGGGACCTGCGGCTGCCCTTTGGAGCCCTGGTTACGGACCTTTACGACGGGCAGCCGGTGCTCATCCGGGAGGGGCGGGTGGCCACCGCCGTGCGGGCCAGCTGCGCCTACCCCGGCATCTTCCTGCCGGTGCGCGTGGGCGAGCACACCCTGGTGGACGGCGGGCTGACCCAGCCGGTCCCGGCCCAGGCCGTCCGGTCCATGGGGGCCGACCTGGTCATCGGGGTGGTGCTCTCCCAGGACCCGGAACCCGGCTACCGGCCGCGCAACCTCCTGGACATCATGCTGACCAGCCTCGCCCTCGTGCAGCGTCCCCTCATCCGGGAGGCGGCCGCCGCGGCCGACATCCTCATCCGGCCGGACCTCCGGGGGTTCGGCCCCATCGAGCTGGATCACGTGGGCGAGATCGTCGCGCGCGGCCGCCAGGCGGCGGAGGAGGCGATACCGGCCATTCGGGAGCGGCTGCGGGCGCTGGAGGCGGCGGGCCCGTAAGGAACGGCCCGACGGACGGGAGGGAGTGGCGTGAATGACCGGCCCTGGCTGCTGAATGCCGTGCTGTCGGTCATCGACGAGGGCATCCACGTGGTGGACGAAAACGGGATCACCGTGCTCTACAACCAGCAGGCCGGGCAGTTCGACGGCCTCTCTCCCGAGGAGGTCATCGGCAGGCACCTGCTGGAGGTCTTCCCGTCGCTGACGCCGGCCACGTCCACCCTCCTCAAGGTGCTGGCCACGGGCAAGCCCATCCCGGCCCACGAGCAGACCTTCGCCAACTACAAGGGGCAGCGGGTGACGACGATCAACTCCACCCTGCCGATCTTCCACGAGGGGCGGCTGGTGGGGGCGATCGAGGTCTCTAAAGACGTCACCCGGGTGCGGGAGCTGTCCGAGCGGGTGGCGGGCCTGCAGGCCGCGCTCCTGAAGCCCCGCTCCCGCAAGGGAGCGCCGGTGGGCGGCGCCCGGTACACCTTCGACGACCTGGTGGGCGAGCACCCCACCATGGTGCGGCTGAAGGAGCAGGCCCGGCGGGCGGCGGCGACGAACTCGCCGATCCTGGTCTACGGCGAGACCGGGACGGGGAAGGAGCTGCTCGTCCACGCCATCCACGCGGCCAGCCCGCGGCGGAACCGGCCCCTGGTGGCGCAGAACTGCGCCGCCCTGCCCGAGGGGCTCCTGGAGTCGCTGCTGTTCGGCACGGCCCGGGGCTCGTTCACCGGGGCCGAGGACCGGCCGGGGCTGTTCGAGCTGGCCGACGGGGGCACGCTCTACCTGGACGAGATCAACTCGATGCAGCCGGAGCTTCAGGCCAAGCTGCTGCGGGTGCTGCAGGACGGGCGCATCCGCCGGCTGGGCGAGTCCACCGAGCGGCAGGTGGACGTGCGGATCATCGCCTCCACCAACGAGGACCCGGCGGCGGCCCTGGCCAGCGGCCGGCTGCGGCGCGACCTGTACTACCGCCTCGCGGTCGTCACCCTGGAGCTTCCGCCGCTGCGGGAGCGCGCCTCGGACATCCCCCTGCTCACCCGTCACTTCCTGGACAAGCACAGCGCACGCCTGGGGCTGCCCCGGCGGCCGCTGAGCCCGGAGGTCGAGCGGTTCTTCCAGCGGCACAGCTGGCCGGGCAACGTGCGGGAGCTGGAGCACGCGATCGAGGCGGCCCTGCAGCTGGCCTCCGGGCCGCAAATCGAGATGGGCGACTTGCCGGCCCCCCTGCAGCGGGCGGCGGCCGAGTGGGAGAAGCGGGAGGCCGAAGCGGGGACGGCGGCCCCTGTCACCGGCGAGGACGGCCCGGCGGCCTCGCCGCGGGAGCTGCGCCACCGCCTGGCCAGCCTGGAGCGGGAGGCGGTGCGGCAGGCCCTGGAAGCGGCCGGATGGAACCTGACCCGGGCCGCCCGGCTCCTGGGGATGCCGAGGCAGACCCTGCAGTACCGCATCAAGGTGCTGGGGCTGAAGCGGCCAGAGAGCGAGGGATAAGCGATTGGGCAACCGGCCTGGACGCCTGTGAGGCGCGGGCCGGAGTTTTTTGTTTTTTGGCCTGGGCACTGGGGGGTGTTGGGGCCCCAACATCCGTTTGTGGCCGTTTGCGAACGTTAGGTCCGATCTTGACCGTTAGCGAACGTTGTGGCAGTTTGGGGGCAGGGAACAGGAGGATCATGGGAGAATTGGTGGGTATTGGTTTATGGCTGGGGGAGGTTTCGATGTCCGAATACCTCACGCCGGAGCAGGTGGCGGACCGGTTTCAGGTGACGCCGAAGACGGTTCGGGAGTGGCTGCGCAGCGGAAAGCTGGTGGGAATCAAGATCGGCCGCGGGTGGCGAATCAAGGAGAGCGACGTCGCCCGGATGGTGGAGGCGGAGCGCTTGCAGGTGTGGCTGGAGCGCGCAAGCCGGGTGTATCCGGACATCCCGTGGGAGGCCGGGCAGTGCGCCAATTGCGGCGAGGCGTGGCCCGTGCCCGCCATCCCCGGGCGTGTGTACGTGTGCAGCCCCGGGTGCAAGGCGGAATACGACGCCAGGCTGGCCGCAGTCGCCGGCCTCGATTCCCCGGAGTACATCATCGGCCAGGCGGAGGTCATTCCCCCGATCTGATGCCGTGGGGCCGCCCGAGGCGACGGGCCCGAGAGCACCGTACTGGCACGGCGGGGCCAGTGCCCATCTTTGGTCGGCAGCTTGTCGCGCGATTCGGTGCGCTGTTCTCACGTGGTGGCGGTTTCTTACGGGATTCCGTGGGCTGTTCTCCTGTGGCGCGGCTAGGGCCTACCGTTCTTGCGGCTCGTCCTTCCGGCGATCCGGAGCGGTGCTGCTGAGATTTCGGCAGGGCTTTTCGGCAGGGGCAGCGGGTGCTGAACTTTCGGCACCCGCTGCCCCTTCTGCGCGCCGGCCTTTTGCGCGGCGGTTGGCTCCCTTCTGCGCGGCGGCCTCTTGCGTGGCGGTTGGCTCCCTTCTGCGCGGCGGCTTTTCGCGGCGGTCGGATCCAGCCCTTTGCCGGCCCGAGCCAGCCGCTCCGTGGTGTGGCTGCCCACAGCGAACATTGGCACGATTCTTGCTAGCTTCAGATATCGGGAGTGATGCACGCCATGACCATGGGCTGTCCGTACGGCTCGCACCGGGTGCTCGAGCCGGCCGGGGTCCTGCCCCAGCCGGCGTGGCGGCTGAACAACGACCCGGAGATCTACGACAACGAGATCCTGATCGACGTGGAGCGGCTCAACATCGACTCGGCCTCGTTCCGGCAGATCAGCGAGGAGGCGGGGGGCGACCCGGAGCGCATCGCCGCCATCATCCGGCGGATCGTCGACGAGCGGGGGAAGATGCACAACCCCGTCACCGGATCGGGCGGCATGCTGATCGGCACCGTGCGGGAGGTGGGCCCGGCGCTGAAGACCGACCTGCGCCCGGGCGACCGGATCGCCACCCTGGTCAGCCTCAGCCTGACCCCGCTCAGGCTGGAGGCCATCCACCGAATCCTGCCGGAGTCGGACCAGGTGGAGGTCACCGGAACCGCCATCCTGTTCGAGACCGGCGTCTACGCGAAGCTGCCGGGCGACATCCCCGACAACCTCGCCCTTGCCGTCCTGGACGTGTGCGGCGCCCCGGCGCAGACCGCCCGGCTGGTGAAACCCGGGCACCGGGTGCTGATCCTGGGCGGGGGCGGCAAGAGCGGCCTGCTCTGCTCCTACGTCGCCCGGCGCGCAGGGGCCGCCGAGGTCATCTGCTTCGACTACAGCGAGGAGAGCCTGGCCCGGGCGCGGCGGCTGGGGGCGGCGCACCGGTACATCCAGGGCGACGCCCGCGACGCCCTGGGCGTGATGCGGGCGGTCGGCGAGAAGGTGGACCTCACGCTCTCGCTGGTCAACGTGCCCGGCGCCGAGCTGGGGGCGATCCTCGCCACCAAGCCGACGGGGATGATCTACTTCTTCAGCATGGCCACCTCGTTCACGGCCGCCGCGCTGGGCGCGGAGGGGGTGGGCAGCCAGGTCGAGATGCTCATCGGCAACGGCTACTACCCCGGCCACGCCGAGCTCACGCTCAACCTGCTCCGGGAGAGCCCCGAGCTCAGGGCCCTGTTTGAGGAGCTGTACGCGTGATCCCGGCGCTGCGCCCCGCCGCGGTGTGCTGGGCGGCCGGGAGCGAGGCGAAGGACCATGGAGCGGGGGCACAGGGGTGGGGTGCAAGGCCGTGAGTAGAGGCACAGGTGCGGCGTAAGGCCGTGGAGCAGGGACACAGGTGGGGAGCAAGGCCCTGGAGCAGGGCCACTAGGTTGTGGTGCACGACCGTGGAGCAGGGATACAGGCGCGAGGCGTAAGGCCGTGGAGCAGGGACACAGGTGGGGAGCAAGGCCCTGGAGCAGGGCCACTAGGTTGTGGCGCACGACCGTGGAGCAGGGATACAGGCGCGAGGCGTAAGGCCGTGGAGCAGGAAAACAGGTGTGGCGCAAGGCCCTGGAGTAGGGCCACAGGGTTGCGGCGCAAGGCCGTGGAGCATGGGCACAGGCGTGAAGCACAAGGCCATGAGCAGGGACACGGGAGTTACACGCAAGCCCGTGGAGTAGGGCCACAGGGGTGTGGACACGGCCATGGAGCAGGGGCTCTGGAGTGAATCGCAAGGCCGTCGAGCAGGGGCACCGGAGTAAGGCGCAAGGCCACGCCGCAGGGGCGCAGGCGTGAGGCGCAGGGCCAAGGCACGGCACCGCGCCATACCCTGGCGCCAGAGGGGAGCACCCGAGCGAGATCCCGAAGACATCGTCGCCCGCGGTGGGGGCCGCGGGCCCGGATGGGAACACATGGGAGGGACTGCGCATGCTGACCAAACCGCGCGACTGGCGGGAGATCCCGCTTTGGGCCGATGTGACCGAGGAGCAGTGGAACGACTGGCGCTGGCAGGTGAGCCACCGCATCACCACCCTGGACGAACTGAAGCAGGTGGTGAACCTGACCGAGGAGGAGGAGGCCGCGATCCGCGACTCCCAGCACCTCTTCCGGCTCGCGATCACGCCGCACTACGCGACCCTCATCGACCCCGACGACCCCAACTGCCCGATGCGGCTGCAGGCGGTGCCCAAGTACGCCGAGCTGTGCTGGGCCGACTTTGAGATGGACGATCCGCTGCACGAGGACGTCGACTCGCCGGTGCCGGGGATCACCCATCGCTATCCGGACCGGGTGCTCTTCCTCATCACCCACGAGTGCTCGCTGTACTGCCGTCACTGCACCCGGCGGCGCATCGTCGGGGACCAGGAGGCCATGTCCACGGCCATGATCGACCGGGCGATCGACTACATCCGGTCGCACCCGGAGATCCGCGACGTGCTCATCTCAGGCGGCGACCCGCTGGCGGTGCCGGACCGGCGGCTGGAGTACGTCATCAAGAACCTGCGCGCCATCCCGCACGTGGAGATCATCCGCATCGGCACCCGCATGCCGGTGGTGCTGCCGCAGCGCATCACCCCCGAACTGGTGGGCATGCTCCGCAAGTACCATCCCATCTGGCTCAACACCCACTTCAACCACCCGTTCGAGGTGCAGCACCCCAAGGCGCGGGAGGCGATGGAGCGGCTGGCGGACGCGGGCATCCCGACGGGGAACCAGTCGGTCCTCTTGAAGGGCGTGAACGACTGCGCCGTCGTCATGCGCCGCCTGGTGCACGAGCTCGTGAAGGTGCGGTGCCGGCCCTACTATATCTACAACTGCGACCTGTCCGAGGGCCTGAGCCACTTCCGCACGTCCGTCGCCAAGGGCATCGCGATCATCGAGGCCCTGCGCGGCCACACCTCGGGCTTCTGCGTGCCCACGTTCGTCGTGGACGCGCCGGGCGGCGGCGGCAAGATCCCGGTGATGCCGCAGTACGTGATCGCCCAGTCCGACGGCCGGGTGATCCTGCGCAACTTCGAGGGGAAGATCAGCATCTACCACGAGGGCACGGCGGAGGACCACATCGTCGACGGCAAGTGCACGCTCTGCGGCACCGACCACAGCTCGATCAACATCGGCCCGGCTGCCGAACTTTGGGCAGTCCGCCGGCGGGCCGGCGAGGTGGAGCTGCCCCAGGGCGTCACGCGGTTGGGCGCGGCGAAGCCCGTCATCACGCCGGAGCAGCTGGCAGAGCTGGAGCCGGCGGGCAGCAAGGGCGGCGATGACTGAGCGGTCGAACGCCCGGCGGCCGGATGACCGGGCGCCGGGGGCGGGTGATCATTTGGACACCGGGCGGGCGAATGGCCGGGTGCCCGGACTGGGCGATCACCTGGGTGCTGCGCAGCCGGAGGCGGACGACCTGGCGGCCCGGCTGTTGCGGGCGGCGCTGGGCGGCCGGGACCGGGGGCGGATCAGCCTGGTGGGGCTGTGCAAGAACGCCGGGAAGACGGTGACCCTGAACCGGCTGATCCGCGCCGCCGCGGCGCAGGGGCTTGCGCTGGGGCTGCTCTCCACCGGCCGGGATGGCGAGGCGGTGGACGCCGTGACGGAGCTGCCCAAGCCGCCCATCTGGGTGCCGGAGGGGGCCCTGGTGGCGACGGCGGCCGCCGCGCTGAAGCCCGAGGAGGGCGCAGCGCTGGAGCGTGGAGAGCGGGGCGAGATCGGGGCCCTAGACGGGAGAGGGGCCCGTGACCGGATAGGGGTCCGTGACCGGGACCGTGCAGGCGAGGCGGAACGAGCCCGTGTGCGCGTGCTGCGGGAGACGGGGATCACGACGCCGCTCGGCCCGGTGGTGATCGGACGGGTGGAGCGGGCCGGCGAGGTCCTGCTGGTGGGACCGGGCAGCGCGGCACGGATCGCGGCCCTGCTGGACGCCCTGGAGGAGGCCGGGGCCCGCGTCTGCCTGGTGGACGGGTCCCTGGACCGGCGCGCGGCGGCTGCCCCGGCGGTGACGGGCCAGGCGATCCTGGCGGCGGGGGCGGCGTACTCGGCTTCGCTGGAGTCCACGGTGGCGCAGGTGCGGTACCTGCTGGAGCTGTTCGACCTGCCCGAGGCGCCGCCCGAGGTGCAGGAGCGGGTCAGCGAAAGTCCCCCTGCGGTGTTCCTGTTGCCCCCCGAAGGGCCGCCGGTGCCGGTCCCGGTCGCCAGCGCCCTGTCGGACCCCGGCGCCGTGGCTGAGGCGGCGGCGGGCGCGCCGGCGGGCTCGGTGCTTTGCCTGCGCGGCGCCCTCACGGACGGGCTGCTGCTCGCCCTGCTGGCGCGGCGGTGTGCGCATGTACCGATTCTGGTGCCCGATGCGACGCACGTGCTGGTGGACCGGACCGCCTGGCGCCGGTGGCGGCGGCAGGGAGGGCAGGTCTGGGTGGAGCGGCGCATCGTGATCGCCGCCGTGACGACCAACCCGTACTCGCCGGTGGGGCCGGGGTACGACGCGGCCGCCTTCTGCGCCCGGGTGGCGGAGGTGGCCGGGCGGCCGGTGGTGGACCTGGTGGCGGGCATCGCCCACAACCTGCCCTGAGGGAGGGCACACAGCGGCACAAGGCGGAGGGAGAGCGACGGAACTGCGCACTGCACCGGCGTGAGCGGGGGCGGCCGGAATCGCACACAGCGGCAGAAAGCGGAGGGAGAACACGTTGGCGCTGAAGCTGAACATCGACCCGGCGCGGATCGAGCGGGCGAGGGCGCTCGCGGGCCGCATCGTGGACCAGGTTCAGCCCTTCATCGAGCGGCACACCACCACCGCCATCGAGCGGGCGGTGGTGCGGCTCTTCGGCGTGGAGGGGAAGGGGCCGGACGACGTGCCCCTGGCCAACCTGGTGGTGGAGTCCCTGCAGGACGGCGGCGGGCTGGACCGGGGCGCGGCGTACTGGATGGCCAACGCCTGCCGGCAGACGG
>QGVE01000199.1 GCA_003242675.1 Bacillota bacterium
CCCCGGCATGGGCGGCTGGGGCAAGGATGGCTTTGGCAAGGGCATGATGGGACCCTGGGGCAAGATGATGCCAGGCCCCATGGGCTGGCCGCAGGGCGGCCAGGACCCCATGGGCACACAGCCGCAATAGCCGGCCTCAGTCCTTCTCCCGCTCGACCAGCTGGTTCAGCAGCCCGGTGACGATGGCGTAGAGCACCGAGACGATCAGCGCGTTCACGAACCCGCCCACCTCAAAGCCGGGCACCAGCGCGTCGGTCAGCATCATGACCACCGCGTTGATCACCAGCGTGAACAGGCCGAAGGTGAGGCAGGTGATCGGCAGCGAGAGCCACTTCAGGATGGGCCGGACCGTGAGGTTGAGCAGGGAGAGGACCGCCACCGCCACGAGCGCCGCCTCAAACCCCGCCACGTGAAAGCCGGGCAGGATGTCCAGTGCAGGGGCGGCGTAGGCGATGACCAGAAGCGTGAGGGCGCCCAGCGCCCAGCGGACGAGCAGACGCATGGCCATTCCCTCCTGAGCGCGGGTTCGCCGCGGCCACGGCCGCGGCGAACCCGTTCTTGCATCCCTCCGACTTATTCGACGGAGATCGACCCCATGCCGGTTCGCACCCGGATGTCCACCTTCTGCTCCGCCCGGTCGTATCCCTCGGTGTGGGCGATGACGTGCTTGTAGCCGAGCTTCCGCTCGTCCAGCTCGTACACCAGGTCCGAGCGGTTCACCGACAGGCCGCCCATGCCGGTGTGGGCGTCGATGAAGAGCCCCACCGTGCGGCTCAGCCGGCCGGTGTCGATCTCGGCGGAGCCGTTGCCGGTCTTGAGCTGGATCCGCTCGGACCGGCGGCCCAGCGGCACCACCCGCAGCGACCCGTTGCCGGCGGAGACCTCCAGGTCGGCCACGTCGCCCTCCACGTCCACGGAGCCGTTGCCCGACTTCAGATAGAGCCGGTCGGCCGTCACGTTCAGGATGGTGATGCGGCCGTTGCCGGTCTTCGCCGTCCCCTCCGTGAGCGTGATCCCCTCCAGCCGGATGTGGCCGTTGCCCGTGCGCGCCTCCAGGTGATACGCGTGATCCCTGGGCAGGAAGAGCGTGACGTGGACCGCGAGGTCCAATCCGTCGATCTGCCGCTCGGTCTCCAGCGCAAACTCCGTCTCCGTGGCGGTCACCCGGTAGGCTTCCTCGGCCCGCCGCCGGGCGTCCGCCTCGCTGGCCCCGCGGACCTTCACGAGGATCTGCGCCTTGTAGCCCGGTTCATCCCAGCCCCTCAGCTCCACGTGGCCGTTGCCGGTCGCCAGCCGGATCGGCACCCGGTCGGCCGTGAAGACCCCGGTGATCTCCGACGGGAACTCGTAGCGCTGCCCCTTGAAGTCGGTCAGCACCCCCGTCACCCGCTCCATCACTTCCTCGATCAGGCCGGAGAGGCCGGAGCCGAGCGTCGCCGAGGGGCTGCGCCGCCGCTCGGGCTGGGGCTGCGGTGCGGACCCCCGGTCCGGCTCCCCCTCGGGGCGCCCCTCCAGGGCCCTCAGCAGCTCGGCCGCCTCGCTGGCCGTGATCTTTCCGTCCGCCACCATCTGCAGGATGAGCAGCCGTTCCTCCTGGGACATCCAGTCTCCCCTCCTCGTCTACTCGGCGAGCTTCTCGTCCAGCTCGGCCATCTTCTCCTTCAGCTTCTCGAGCGCTCGGGCGGCCCGCTCGGCCTCCTTGGCCACGGCTCTGACCGCCCTCGATGCCGCCCTCGACCGGGTCTGCTCGAGGGACTCGGCCAGCAGCCGGATCTGCCGGTAAGGCTCCCGCCGCTCCAGTTCCGCCAGCCGCTCCTCCACGCTGCGCACGGCCCGATCCAAGGCCCGGTCGGCCTCCTCCAGGGACTGCCGCAGGAGCTCGCCGAGGCGCGCCCCCACGTCAGGGCCCCCCGGCCCGCCGGGCCTTCTCCCGGCCGCGGGCGTTCCGGCAGCGTGTGCGGCGGCCTCCTCCAGGGCCTGCAGCAGGCTGTCCGCCTCCGCGACGGTGATCTTGCCTTCGGCCAGCATCTGCAGGACCATGAGCCGCTCCTTGTCCACCGCTGCCACCTCCTCAGAGGCTCTTCAGCTCGGCCACCGCTTCCTCGGCGGTGATCTCCCCGCGGCTCAGCCGCTCCAGCACTTCCCTGCGCCGGGCCTGCTTCTGGAGCAGTTCCTCCTCGGCCGCCGCCCGGTCCACCCGGTAGCCCAGGGCCTCCAGCACCGCGTCCAGCCGGGCGCGCACCGTCGGATACGAGATGGAGAGCTCCCGTTCGACCTCCTTGATGTTCCCCCGCGCCCGCAGAAAGATGATCACGAACTCCTGCTGCTCCGGTGTGAGCCGCGCAAACGGCGAAGGGTCGAAGCTGCCCTCAATCGCCGTCCCGCACTGGTCGCACTCCAGCCGTGCGACCGCCAGCTCCCCGCTGCAGACGGGGCACTGGCCGGGCATCCGCCACTTTCGCAACCCGATCACCTCTCCCCATTGAGTCGGTTGAATCCCCCGTATTAAAGCTGACCCTTGAGTTTCCTAAAGTGGGAGCTTCATGCTGATGATACGCGCCGGCCTCCGGTCATGTCAAGACCTACCCTTAAGATTTATTAGGTCTTGCCTTAACATCAACAAGGGTGACTCTCAAGTGTTCAACACGCACCCGTCCGGCATTCCGGCCCTGGCCCTGCCGGCGGCGCGCGCCGGCCCGAAAGCAGAAGAAGGAAGGGGAACGCTCCCCTTCCTTCGTTGGCCGGGGTCCCGCCCCGGTCAGGGCAGGACGACGAACTCGTACCCCTCCGCCCGCAGGGCCTCGATGATCAAGGGCACGGCCTCGGCGGTGTGCCGCAGCGTGTCGTGCGCCAGGATCACCGCGCCGGGGTGCAGCTGGTCCAGCACGTCCGCCACCACCCGGTGGGGGTCCTTGTACCCGTCCACGACCCCTTCCCAGTCCAGCGAGCCGGCGCTCCAGTTGATCAGCTCCAGCCCCAGCTCCTCCAGGGTGGCGAGCAGCTCGTCGTTGTACGCGCCAAACGGCGGCCGGAAATAGCGGGGCGGCTGGCCGGTGACCTCGGTGATCAGGTCGATCAGCGGCTGGATCTCCGCGATCTGCTCCTCCCGGCTGAGCTGGGTCATGTCCGGGTGGGTCATCGTGTGAATGCCCAGCACGTGCCCCTTTTCGTGGATGCGCCTCACCAGGTCCGGGTGCTCCGCCGCCCCGTAGCCGGTGATGAAGAAGACCGCCTTCACGCCGGCCTCCTCCAGCCGGTCGAGCACCTCGGGGGTGTAGATCGAGGGGCCGTCGTCGAAGGTGAGCATGGCCACCTTGCGGTCGACCGCGGGGTCGCTGGGCACCAGCGGGTAGCCGATGCCGCCGGGCTTCCAGGTCACGGCCGGCTCCTCCGGCTCCGGCGTGCGGCCGAGCGCGCCGGCGGCCGGGTCCGCCGCCCCTTACCAACCGGGGGCCCCGCCCGGGTCGCCGGGTTCCCCCGTCCCCGCTTGTCCCCCC
>QGVE01000200.1 GCA_003242675.1 Bacillota bacterium
TCCTACATCCCGCTCTACAAGAACGAGGTGCACGGCCTGGAGGCCTTGCAGGAGGTCGCCCGCGACATGTTCGCCCCGGCCGACGCCTCCCTCTACCTCGCCTCGTGATGCGGGAGCACCTGCTTTCGGCCCGGCACGCCCTCCTGGGCACGACCAACATCCTCATCCTGGCCGTCCCCGACGGCTGGCGGGTGCTGGACGGTCCGTCCCAGCCCGAGGTGGACCGCTGGACCCAGCGGGGCGATCTGCGCTGGATGAGCCAGGGCCACGCGGTCTACCGGCTGGCCTGGGTCGCCCCCGACGCGCCCGGATTCGCCCGGGCCGAGGTGGAGCTGCGCCTCACGGCCACCCCCACCCCGGGAGCGACCCATGGCGTGCGGCACCGGTTCACCACGGTCCGGCGGGGGCTCCTGCCCCGGCGGGAGGTGCCGGCGGCCGAGGTGGAGATCGACTGCCCGGAAACCGGCCGGCGGCTCCGCCTGGAGCTGAGCCCGGCCCTGCGCGGCAGCAGGCCGACCGCCAGCGCCGAGGACCTGGAGCAACTCGTGAAGGTCATGCTGGAGGGGCTCCGGTGCCACTAGCGGCACTCCGGCGCCACCCGCGCCGACCGGCGCACATCACGAGGCCCGTCACGCGAAACAAGGCCCCTGTGGCAGCCATCTGCCACGGGGGCCTGCGCGTCTCGCCCGACACGTGCTCGTCGGCACAACGGGAGTATCCCTGGTCGCACCGCCGGGCACGGGCGGGCCATACGGTCGGACCTCCTCCGAGCACAGGTCATTTCCGCCCGTTCCGGCCCGTCATCCCGAAGCGCCCATGCCCGCAAGAGCGTGATCTTCGAGGATGCCGGACCGCCTTGAGCAGGCCTTCGCGATCACTGTCCCGGGCACCGCCGTCCGGAAGGACATGCTGATTACCGCCTGGCTCCTGCCCACCGACCAGGGCCACCGGTTCAGATCAGAGTTTGCCCGTTCGAGGTGGTGGGGGCGGGCCCAAATCGGGCAGTGCATCCGTGCTGGCTGGGGCAACCGGACGGAGGGAGAGCGACGGTGGCGCTCCGCGTGCACCGTATCCGCCTGGTTCCTGCTACAATAACGACGTGGACATACCGCCACGGATGAGGCGGATGGGGGCCTGAGGTGAAGCCGCCCCGCGACGACCGGCGGCCCGCGAGGGGGGCGGTACCGCACGGGGGGCTTCAACCGCGTACTTGACCGAACCCACTTAGAGCAATTACTATACAAAGTGTTTGCGTTTGTCCCCCCAAGGGCGGCAAGCCTGCCCGCGAGGCGGCCGGACTCCCAGCAGTCGCCTGCCTCGGCGGGACGACACGGAAGGAGGTCGCATCCCCATGGCGTCAACCACCGGATCTGTGAAGGTGGCCCGGCAGGTCGCCACCTCCGGCGTCCTGTCGGCGCTGGCGGTGATCCTGGCCCTCGCCGTGCGGTTCCCGCTGCTTCCCGCGGCGCCGTACCTCATCTACGAGCCCAGCGACGTGCCCCTCCTCCTCGGGGCCTTCCGGCTCTCCCCCTGGTGGGTAACCGCCATGTCCGGCGCCGTCGCCATTGTGATGGCGCTGGTGGGCAGCGGCGGCCTGATCGGCGCGGTCAGCCGCTTCGTGGGCAGCGCCGCGCTGGCGCTCACGGCCGCTTGGGTCTACCGGCGGCTCGCGGGGCGGCCGCGCAGCAAGCTGACCGGCGTCGTGGCCGGGATCGTCGTCTACACGCTGGCCGAGGTGGCGCTCACCTTCATCCTCGGGCCGCTCTTCTTCGGCGACCTCCGCTCGGCGCTGGCTGTCATCCTGCCCGTGGTGGTGCCCTTCAACCTGCTGAAGGGGGCCATCAACGGCATGGCTGCGCTGCTCGTGGACTCCGCGGTGAGCGCCTTCGCGCGCGCAAGGGGTGCGCAGTAGCCACATGGGCGATCAGGTTGAGCTCAGCGGGCGCGTCGCCACGGGCCGGGGCATCGCCGGACCGGCCACAGGCCTCGCCTGGTTCCGGGCCGCCATGCGCGAGTTGTGGGGTTTCGAGCCGGCGCCCGGCACCCTCAACGTCATCGCGGAGGGCGATTGGCGGGAGGTCCACCGGCTGCTGCTCTCCGCCGGCACGGTGCTGGTGCCCCCCTCGCCGGACGTCTGCTGCTCGCTGATGGTACCCGCCCGCCTCGGCCGTGCCGGGCGCGCGGTTTCCGCGGTGCTGTTCCGGCCGCTGGTGCACGGCTACGCCCCTGCGCAGCTAGAGTTCCTGGCGCCGGTGCGGCTGCGGGACGCGCTGCAGCTCCAGGATGGCGACGTGGTCACCGTCACCCTGCAGGACGCCCCTCCGGCGCGGAAGTGGTTCGCCGCGGCCGCCCTTTCGGACGGGCCGGTCGGCCCAGGTCGCGAGCCGTCGGGCTGAACGGGGGCTCCGGGCTGAAGCGGGACGCGGTATCAACTGGGCCGCTGGGACGCCGTATGCGTCCCGGCGGCCCTCTTCTTCTCCCAATCAGCGGGCGCCTGCGGCAGCGGCCCGCGCCCAATTCGGGTTGCCGGTTCCCCGGCGAACGGAAGGTCGATTGCCCCCGTGCGCAAGCAGGAAACCGACTCCTTGCAAGGAATATCAGCAAAAGTAAGGCGATTCAGCCCCTGCGGAGAGCCGCAAGCCAGCGTACGGAGCGCCGCGGCAGGGCTCCCGCGCTCCCGCGCGTCCACTGGCGGCAGGTGCTGGGTTCCGCAGATCTTCAGCGTGCCTGAGGGGTGAGCGTATGAAAAAGCTGGAGGGCAAGGTTGTGCTGATCACCGGAGCCGCGTCCGGGATCGGCAGGGCAACGGCCCTGCTTATGGCGTCCGAAGGTGCCGCCGTGGCGCTGGTGGACCGCTCCGCCGGCGGAAGCGAGGTCGCTGCCGCCATCCGGGAATCCGGCGGCAGGGCCCTCTTTCTCCAGGCCGACCTGGCGGTGGCGGATGCAGAGGCTATTGTGCGGGAGACGGTGGAGGCCCTCGGCCGGCTTGACGTCTTCTTTGGCAACGCCGGGATCAACCCGCACCTGGGGGACATCACGGAGACCACCCTGGAGGACTGGGACCTGATCACCAACATCGACCTGCGGGCGCAGTTTGCGCTCTGCAAGGCGGTCGTCCCGCACTTGGCGGCCCAGGGCGGCGGCAGCATCATCCTCAACGCGTCAATCTCGGGCCCGATCTGGGGCGCCGAGCACTCGGTCCCGTACGGAGCCGCCAAGGCCGGTGTAGTGGGCCTGGTGCGCAGCCTGGCGGCGCAGGCGGGCCCGAAGGGGATCCGGGTGAACGCGGTGCTGCCGGGCTTCATCGACACGCCGCTGAACTGGGTGACGGACCCGGCGGTCCGGGAGCGGATCATCGGCCGCATCCCGCTCCGGCGCGCCGGCCAGCCGGAGGATGTGGCGAAGGTGGTGCTCTTCCTGGCGTCGGACGACTCCGCGTACGTCACGGGCGCATCGCTGGTCGTGGACGG
>QGVE01000201.1 GCA_003242675.1 Bacillota bacterium
GGCCGTGTTGGGTTTGGGGTTTTCGGGGTGGGTGGGCTTGCCGGGGCGTTCCGTTGCCCGTGGGGGGGGAAGGAGCGGGGAGGGGCTGGACCGGGTGTCGTGAGGCGGCGGCAGCGCCGACAGGTCCGGCGGGGTGCGCCGCGCCGGCAGCGGCTGACGGGCCCGGCGGGGCGGGCCGCGCCGGCCGCGGCCGGAGACGGTGCCAATGCAGAACAGCGGAGGAGGCATGTCGATGGCCCCTGGCTTCCAGCCTCCGTCGCCGGAGGAGAAGGAGCAGTACGTCCGCGAACTCTTCAACAAGATCGCGGAGAATTACGACGCGCTGAACCAGGTGATGTCGGCCGGCCAGTGGGACCGGTGGCACCGGGAGTTCGTCGCCCACACCCGGTTCCGGCCGGGCGACTGCATCCTGGACGTCGCCTGCGGCACCGGCGACCTCACCCTGCTGGACGCCGCCCAGGTCGCGCCGGACGGCAGGGTCATCGGGGTCGACATCTCCGAGGGCATGCTGGAGGTGGGGCGGCGCCGGGTGGCGGCCTCGCCGTACAAGGACCTGATCACCCTGCAGCTGGGCAACGCCATGGACCTGCCCTTCCCCGACAACACGTTCGACGGCGTGACCATGGGGTGGGCGATGCGCAACGTCGCGTCCATCCCCCGGACCCTCTCGGAGATCTACCGGGTCCTGAAGCCCGGGGGGCGCTTCATCTGCCTGGAGGCCTCCAAGCCGTACAGCCGGGTGATCCGCTTCGGCTTCTTCCTGTACTGGAAGACCTTCCTGCCCCTCCTCGACTGGATCGTGGTCAAGGCCGGCCGGGAGGCCAAGGTGCGCCCGTACACGTATCTCTCCCGCTCGCTGGACAACTATCCTTTCCCCGACCAGCTGGAAGACATGTTCCGGCAGGCCGGGTTCGTGGAGACCGATTACCAGCTGCTCATGCTGGGGACGGTGGCGATTCATGTGGGAACCAAGCCCCGAGAAGGATAGGCCGGAGGCCCGGGTGCGCATCCGCCGCTTCGACTACGCGGCCGACACCGCGACCCTCCTCTCCTTCATGCCCGAGCTGTACGAGTCGAACTTTCCCGGCTTCGTCGTGGACGTGGAGTTCATGGCCCGCCGGCGGAGCCAGCTGCGGGCTGCGGCCCGCGACCCCTCCCAGATGGTGCTGGTGGCCGAGGATGACCTCGGCCCGTGCGGCTTTATCTGGCTCGTCATCGAGCAGGACTACCAGCGCCGCCGGCGGGGCGAGGTGAGCGCCCTGTACGTCCACCCCCGCGCGCGGGGGCGGGGCGTGGGCCGGCAGCTGATGGAGGCCGGCGAGGAGTACCTGCGGTCGTGCGGCTGCGACTCGGTGATGCTGATGGTCACCGCCACCAACCGGGTCGCCCTGTCGCTGTACGAGTCGATGGGCTACGAGGTCACCCGGTATCAGATGGAGAAGCGCCTGCCCCGCGGGCCGCGCTGAGCCCGTGGCCGCCCCGGGAGGAGGTCGTGGTCGGTCACCCCGCTTCCTTCATGGTGGAAACATCGTCATACATGACGGAGTATGGCACAGGAGGAGGAAGCAGACGTGTACGACGTAGCCATCGTCGGTGCAGGGCCCGCCGGTGCGAGCGCCGCAACCTTCACCGCCCGGGCCGGGCTGAAGACGCTGGTGCTGGATGCCGACCAGTCCATGACCCGCCGGGCCTGGATTCCCAACCACCTCGGCTTCCCCGACGGGGTGTCGGGCAGCGACCTCGTCGACCTCGGCCGGAAGCAGGCGCAGGCCGCCGGCGCCCACCTGGTGAAGGCGAAGGTGACCGCCATCTGCCGCGAGGGCGAGGGGTTCCGCCTGGAGACCGAGGGCGGGGAGACCTACGAGGCCAAGCAGGTGATCCTCTGCCTGGGCGCCAACTGCGAGCTCGCCCGCCAGGCGGGGGCGGAGATCGTCCCGGGGCCGGAGCCGCGCATCCAGGAGGTCGTGGCCGTGGACCGGGAGGGCCGGACCCGGGTCGAGGGCCTCTGGGCGGCCGGCACCTGCGCGGGGACCAGCGTGCACACCATCATCACCGCCGGCGACGGGGCGCGCGTGGCCATCAACCTGATCAGCGCCGTCAAGGGCGCCCGGCACGTGGACCACGAGGTCATGCCGGCGAACAAGTAGCGGATCGAAAAAGGCGGGCGGCTCCTGCCTGCAGCAGCAGGAGCCGCCCGCTGTGCGCGGTTGCCCAGGAGGCCGACCAGGAGCGCCGAGTCCGGGAGCCGGGGCAACACGGCCCGCCCCGCGGACCCACCCGGGCAGGTCGGCGAGCGCGGCCCGCCCGGGCCATTCGCTGCGTGTACCCCTCCGCGATCAACGGAAGAACCAGGTCGCAATGATGGACAGGATCATCACCACAAAAAAGAGGCCGACCACCCGCACCATGGACATGCAGCCAGACTGTAGAGCCGCGTCCTGTTCGGGTGTTCCGCGATCGGCGTCGTCCTCCAGATCCGTCAGTTCCCGCACGTCCCGCTCGTCCCGGGGCGCGAGCCGCCGGCGAACCCGCCGGACCCGGTAGCGGCGCGTTTCCCCCGACGCGGACGGCTGAGTATCCTTCTGGTTCCCAGTCATGATGGCGATGTTCACCTCGCCGCGAAAGTTCCGCCCGGGTGCCGCACGCGGGCGCGCTTCGGTCCCGGCCGGCAGCCATCAAAGGCTTTCTTAGTTTTGACGACCGGAAGCGGCCCACCGTACCGTCTGCAGGCCCCTGTCTGCCTCAGGGTGCGGCCGGCGGTCGGTAGAGGTCGGTGGAGTCGAACCGCAGCACGGGGCCATAGACCGCAGCCGGGTCCGGGTCGGTCACCGGGCCGGTGCCCGGGACCGTGGCAATGGTTACGGTGGGACCGGCGAAGTCCGTGACCGCGGCCAGCAGGCGGGTGACGAGGTAGCCCTGGCCCCGGGGCAGCGGGGTGACCTCGCTGGCCAGGAAGCCGTACGGCTGATCCGGGACGACCTCCAACACAGCCCAGGTCACATTGAACCCCTCGCTCTGTGCGGCGTCCCGCACCCGGCGCGCCGCGGCCGTGAGCCAGCGGGTGAGCTCGTCGCGGTAGTCGCGCACGGCGGCGAGCCAGTTGTTGTACTCGGCGAGCTTGACGATGCCCACCAGCACGGTGTCGTAGTTCACGTCGCGCGCCATCTGGTAGTCCACGTGGAACCATTCCCGGCCGCCGGCCGTGAAGGTGTGGAACTCGGTCGCCAGGGCCGTGCGGGCGTCGACCAGGGTCCGGACCTCGCCCACCGCCGGGCCCGCCGCCGGGGCTGCCGGGACGGAATGGAAGTCGTCCACCGCCGGCGGCAGCAGGGGCGCGGCCTCTACCGCCAGCGCGGCCGGCGGCGCGGCGGCGGCGGGGGGGGGCCGGCCCCTTTTAAAAATTCCCAGCCCACGGGACCGGTACTGATCTCGGAATGCGTCATCTTCTTTAAAAGAAAAAA
>QGVE01000061.1 GCA_003242675.1 Bacillota bacterium
TCGCACCGCCCCGCCGTGCTGCGGCAGGCGCACCGCATCATCGTCCTGGACGGCGGGCGCGTCGTCGGGTCCGGCCGGCTGGACGAACTGCTGGAGACCTGCGCGGAGATGCGTGAGCTGTGGTCCGCGGCCGGCGGGGGTGCGGTCCCATCGTGAACCCGCCGGCCCCTTCAGTGGTTACTTCGCGCCGCACGTCTTCCACAATAGGGCAGGGGAGGTGGGAAAAGCCGGAACCAACATGCTATATCGGATAGTAAGCGTTTGCCATCACCAACGTCGTGAATGCGTACCCGGACGTGCCCCTCTTCGTGGCCGAGGCGCCCGTGACGGTGACCTTCCACGGCGACACCCTCTGCCGGGAGGACATCGAGTACTTCGCCGAGGGGACTTTCGAGAACGGCATCCTGCACCTGCCCGAGTCAGGTGAGTCCGTCCGGTTTGCTGTGAAGAACTACACGTATATCGGCGAGACCGAGGTCCACGACGAGCTCACCCAGGAGATGTGGGACATCGGCGTGTACGTCACGGGCAACTCTACGCGATGCTCACCAACCCTGGCTACTACCTCGTGCTGGCAGGCCCGGAGGCCGCTGTTCCGACTCAGGTGTACATTCAGGTCGTGGATTCGTCGGCGGGAGAGACAAGCGGGAAGTCCGCCACGCCGGCTGAGCCGAAACCCGCTTCGGCGATTCCGACCAAGTCCCGCGTCCTGGTGAACGGCAAGGAGGTCGCCTTCGGGGCCTACAACATCGATGGGTACAACTACTTCAAGCTCCGTGACCTGGCCATGGCCCTCTCCGGCACCGTGAAGTTCCTACACGGAGT
The DNA here is from genome assembly GCA_003242675.1 of Bacillota bacterium. The sequence goes on from QGVE01000061.1 coordinate 826, forward strand.
AAGGCGGGCGTGTGAAGCTTGTACGTACGAACAGGCCGGGAGCAATCCCGGCCTGCGTCCTCTCGCAGGACGATGCCAGGCAAAACGGGGCCATGCCCGGGAGCGTGATGTGCTCCGGGGCATGGCCCCTTTGCCGGTCTGGTGGGTCCCCTATCCTGGTCGGCCGAGGTAAACCCAGTCGCGGATGACCGGCTCTCCGCACTTTACACAGTCGTAGTGCGGCTCGTCGGCCGGGGCGTCCTGCCGTTCGCCGCAGGACGGGCAGGTCACGGACTCGACGGGCGGCGGTGCAGATACCGCTCCTATCGCCCGCTGCGCGGCCTGTCCCGTGAGCAGGTCCAGTCGGTCGATGACGGCGCCGAGGCCGAGCAGCAAGGCGCCTGCCGCCGCGCCGCCGATGGCGATCCCGAAGGCCACGCCGGTCCCGCACAGGAACAGGACCAGCGCCTCGTCACACCCCTCCGAATGGAACTTCGCCGCCCCGCCGCGCACCGTGCGCGGGCGGGGCGGCCTTAGCGTTCACAGCTTCGTCAGGATCTCCGGTCCGTTGTCCGTGATCGCGATCGTGTGCTCGTACTGCACGCAGATCGAGCCATCCACGGTGCGGGCGGTCCAGCCGTCGGGGTCCAGCTTCGCCCGCCAGTCGCCCAGCGTGATCATCGGCTCGATGGCGATGGTCATGCCCGCCCGGAGCAGGATGCCCGTGCCCGGCTGCCCGTAGTGGGGCACCTCGGGCGGTTCGTGCAGATCCTGGCCCACGCCGTGGCCGATGTAGTCGCGGACCACGCCGTAGCCGTGGCTCTCGGCCAGGCTCTGGATCGCATGGCCGATGTCGCCCATGCGGTTCCCCGGCACGGCGACCGCGATCGCGGCGTAGAGCGCCTGCTCGGTCACCCGCATGAGCTCCCGGACCTCCGGCGACACCTCGCCCACGGCGTACGTCCAGGCTGAGTCCCCGTGGTACCCCTTGTAGCAGGCGCCGATGTCGATCGTGACCACCTGGCCGGCCTTCAGCCGCTTCTTGCTGGGGAAGCCGTGGCAGATGACGTCGTCGACCGACGCGCAGATGGAGGCCGGAAAGCCGTTATACCCCTTGAAGCTGGGCGTGGCGTTGTGCTTGGCGAGGAACTGCTCGACGAACTGATCCAGCTCCCACGTGGTGATGCCGGGCTCGATCTTCTCCGCCAGGGCGGCGTGGCACTCGGCCACGATGCGCCCGGCGTCCCGCATGATCGCGATCTCGCGCTGCGACTTCAGTCTGATCAACATGAAGCCCCCTACTGGATCTCGTTCTCCCTTCATCCTACCGCATCTCCACCGCAACCGGAAGCCGTGTGCGGAAATCTCCGCACCGGAAGGAGACCGCGCCCGCCGGGGCGAACCCCAAGGCGCAAGGAGGCTGATGCACGTGCTGCACCGGCTCGCGGATTACCACATGCACACGGTGCGCTGCGGCCACGCCGTGGGCACCATGGAGGCGTACGTCGAGGCGGCCATCGCCCGCGGCCTGGGCGAGATCGGCTTTTCGGACCACGTGCCCATGTACTGGGTGCCGGAGGAACAGCGGGATCCCAGCGGGGCGATGTCCATGGCGGAGCTGGAGGCGTATGTCGCCGACGTCCTGCGCCTCCGGGAGCGCTACCCCGAGATCCCCATCCGGCTGGGGCTGGAGGCCGACTTCATCCCCGGGCACGAGGAGGAGCTGGTTCGGCTGCTGGAGCCTTACCCCTGGGACTACGTGATCGGTTCGGTCCACTTCCTGGGCGACTGGAACTTCGACCATCCGGCCTTCGTGCACCGCTTCGCCGAGTGGGACATTGACGATCTGTACGACCGGTTCTTCGCCCTGGAGCAGATGGCGGCGGAAAGCGGCCTGTTTGACATTCTGGCCCACATTGACCTGATCAAGATCTTCGGCCACCGCCCGAACCGGGACCTGAGCGAGGCCTACGCGCGCCTGGCCGGCGCCATCGCCCGGGCCGGTGTGGCGATCGAGCTTTCCACGGCCGGGCTGCGCAAGCCCGTGGGCGAGTACTACCCCGCCCCGGCCCTGCTGAAGGCCTGCTGCGAGCGGGGGGTTCCGCTGGTCATCTCGTCGGACGCCCACGCGCCGGAGCAGGTGGGTTGGGGCTTCGAGCAGGCCCGGGCGCTGGCCTTGGAGACCGGTTTCACCCATACGGTGCGGTTCGCCGGGCGGCGCCGGCAGCTGGTGCCCCTCGCCGGCGAGGAGTGACGGGAGCGGGAGTGAACGCCAACCCCGCAGAGATAGAGCGAGCGGGTCCTCCCCGAGGGGAGCCCCGCTCGTCTGTGGTTTAGATGCCGAATCCCTTGCCCGCCGGATAGGCCGCGATTCCCGGGATGCCGGCAGTGGTTGGGTACGCGGAGGGAACGGTCGCCACGGTCGTCACGGGGACGGCGTACTCGTAGACGCGGTAGACCGTCGCGTTGGCCGCCGGGTAGGCGGCCGCGCCCGGGGCGATGAACAGGTCGTCCGCGCCGGCCTGGGCGCCGATAAACGGAGAGAACGCCGGGAGCTTGCCAAAGCCACCGTAGTACAAAGCGGTGCACCTCCTCTCCTGCACAGTCTATGGGTGCGGGGGGCGGCAGGTGAAAGGCGGCGCGCCGAGGGAGTGCCCCGGGGCAGCTCCAGGCGGAGGCGGCTCAAGGCGGCCATATGGTGACCCTGGTTTCGTGCGCCCAAGAAATGACCCCCCCGTCCGGGAGGGGGTTTTCGTGTCGCCTGGGCGATCCCCTGGCAGGATTCCCCTCCGCGCCGGGTTAATACATGGTGGGAGGAGGTTGAGCGGATATGCTGCGTACCCGTCTGTGCGAGCTGCTCTCGATCGAGTACCCCATCATCCAGGGCGGTCTGGCCTACCTGGCCCGGGCCGAGCTGTGCGCGGCGGTATCGGAGGCCGGCGGGCTGGGGCAGATCACCGCCGCGACGCTCAGCAGCCCCGAGGAGCTGCGGGAGGAGATCCGGAAGGTGCGGGCCCGGACCCAGAAGCCCTTCGGCGTGAACTTCGCCATGGGCTACCGCAGCCTGGAGCCTTACATCGACGTGGCCCTGGAGGAAGGGGTGCGCATCGTCACGATCACCGGCGGCAACCCCGAGCCCTACATGAAGTATATCGACGCCCGGGTGCCCGGCGTGAAGAAGATCATCCTCGTGGCCGGCGTGCGGGCCGCCCAGAAGGCGGAGGCCCTCGGGGCGGACGCGATCATCGCCGTGGGCTACGATGGCGGCGGCCACCTGGGGCGGGACGACGTCGGCACGATGGCCCTGATCCCCCGCATCGTCGATTCGGTCAAGATCCCCGTGGCGGCCAGCGGCGGCATCGTCGACGGGCGCGGGCTGATGGCCGCCCTGGCCCTGGGGGCGGACGGCATCGAGATGGGCACGCGGTTCGTCGCCGTCCAGGAGTGCCCCGCGCACGAGGCGTACAAGAAGCTGCTCCTGGAGACCAAGGAAAACGAGACCGTCATCGTCGAGCGGTCCATCGGCCGGCCCGCCCGGGTGCTGAAGACGGGCGGTGCCCAGCGGATCCTGGAGGCCGAGGCCCGGGGCGCGACCCTGGAGGAGCTGCTCCCGCTCATCTCCGGCAAGGTCAACGCGAAGGCGGCCCTGGAGGGGGACCTGGAGGAGGGGTTCGTCTACGCCGGCCAGGGCGTGGGGCTCATCCAGGATGTACCGACGGTGGCCGAGCTGTTCCGCCGCATCCTGGCCGAAGCCCGCGCCATCGGCGAGCGGCTGCGGGCGCTCGGCGTCTGATCCGGGGAAAAGGGCTGTCCCCGCGCCATCCGGGATGACGCGAGGACAGCCCTTTCCGCTCTAGTGGACCCTTCCGTCCGACACCATCTTGGTGACCATGCTCGCCAGCGCCCTGCGCTCTTCCTCCGTGCCCGCGTCCCAGAGCTCCTTCAGGAGCCGCTGCTCGCGGTTGCGGGGGTCGACCCTCTCCGCCAGGAAGGCGCCGATGCGGGTCGCCGCGTTGGTGATCGCCGACTGCGAGGCGCCAGCCTGCTTGGCCTCGTTCACCCGCTCGGAGAGGAACTGCTTCCACTGCTCGAACGACTCCAAGATCGGGGTGTCGGGAGAGACGTTTTCCATCCTGCGCAGACCTCCTGTGCCGATTCCATCGCTTTGGAATGTGGTTTCAGCGGGTAGTCTGCGCGCTCGCCTGCCGGATCATCCCTGCCGATGGGCATCACTTGCGCGCACAGCGGACGTGGGCGTAGACGTGTCGCTTCCGGCCCAGCACCGCCGCGCGGGTGCCGGCGCGCAGCGGCCGCCCGCAGACGGCGCACGTCATATCGGCGGGCAGGGTGACCGTGCTCAGCGGCTCCGGCGCGTCCTTCTTCGATGCCGCGCCCTCCCGCTTCGGCTTCCACTCGACGATGCCCTCCGCGGCCAGCCAGTCCAGGGCCGCCTGCTTGTCGGGCGCAACGATGTAGACCTCCTGGACTGCCGCGCCGTTCTTCGCCAGCAGCCGGAGGCCCGTCTCGGTAAACCGCTGGAACGTCACTTCGAATCCCTGGGAGCCCAGGGGGCGGATCGGCCCGGGGATGATGCTGGTCACGTGCTCGCAGGCCGCGATGCGCTCCAGCACCGGCCACAGGTGGTCGATCACGCTGTGCTCCCGCTTGATCTTGCCAGCCCGATACTTCTTCAATCCGGTCTCCGTCCTCGGCTGAGAATCGGCCTCTCGCCCTCCACTGTACCGCAGATCGGGCCCGTCGCCAACCTGCGCGTGCAGGAGGGCCGCCCCGGGCCTACTTGCCGAAGATTGCGCCGATCGTCTCCTGCAGCAGGTTCTGCTTGCCCGCCACCAGGAAGAGGGTCATGCCGCAGATGAAGAGGAACGTGCTGAGGATCGGCGGAACCCGCGTCCGGGCAAAGGGCCCGACCTTGGCCAGGAGGCCGGTGGCCACGGCCAGGATGACGTTGGCGACCAGGAACAGGACCCACCACAGGATGAGCTGGTTGAGACTCATCGGAGCGCCTCCCCCGACAAAAGGTGCTATGATACCTAGTGATGTCCGTCGGTGCCTAATTATAGACGAAAGGTTCGATATGGTCTAGTCCGAAAGGCTGGGCGAGGGTTACAGACCGGTGGGGCGTCCGACAGTTGACGGCGCGGAACCGACTGTGATAGAATGGGCGGTGCCGTCAAAGGGTGGGTTGGCGAAGTGGTAACGCGGCGGTCTGCAAAACCGTTATCCGTGGGTTCGAATCCCACACCCACCTCCAAGCGATGGGCGCCCGGCTGGATCGACCAGCCGGGCGTTTTTCACACCCTCCCCACGCGCCGCATAGGCTGGACGCGGAGGTGGGGGCCATGTTCTTCGGCAAGCCTTTCGGTAAGAACTTCGGCAAGTTTGGGAAGCCCTTCTTTAAGTGGCCCTTCTTTAAGTTCCCGTGGTGGGGAATCTAGACTCGATCCTTTGTCTTGTGCGTGTTCCGGGCGGGCCCTTCTAGTCGGGTCCGCCCTTGCCGCGCCCGGGAGGCGGATTCTGGCCGCCGGCGGGAGGAGAAGCCGCGGGCGGGGCCAAAATAGAACGGTACGCAGAGAGCGGCGAACCAAAGGTCAAAGGATGTGTTGCAGCAGTGAACACGCGCGAGCGCGGCAGGCGGCGTTCCCTGGCGCTCTGGATGGTCTCCGCGGCGGCCGTGCTGGTGGCCGCCGGCCTGATCGGTGTCAGCCTCTGGCAGGGCCGGAGCGGTTTGCCCGGCGGACCCGGCAGCGGCACGGCGAGCGAGGCCCCGGCGGGGGAGTCTCCGGCTGGCGAGGTCCCGTCGGGCGAAGCGACCTTGAGCGACGCCGACCTCGGCGCCGTCCCGGGCGCGATGGGCCCGGCGGACGCGAGGGTGACGGTCATCGAGTACATGGACTACGCCTGACCGGCCTGCGCCACGGCCCATGCGGTCGTGGGTCCGCAGTTGGCGGACATGGCGCGGGCGGGCGACATCCGCTACGAGATCCGCTACTTCCCGATTTTCCCGGTCACCGGCCCGGCGATCTTCGCGGTGCAGTGCGCGGGCGAGCAGGGTTACTGGTGGGCGATGCACGACCGCATCCTGGAGGATCAGATGAACGGGATTCGCGCCGTACAGACCGCGGAAGACCTGGACGCGCTGCTGGCGCGCTACGCGGAGGAGCTCGGGCTCGACATGGAGGCGTACCGCCAGTGCTTGACTTCCGAAGAGAAGATACAGGGCTACATCGACCGGGTGAACGAGCAGATCGAGACGGCTCGGGCGCTCGGCATCCGGGGGACGCCGACGTTCGTCCTCAACGGTGAACCCCTGGAGATCCAGTACTTTGACGACGTCCTGGACGCCGTCAGGGAGGAGCTGAACCGCGAGTGAGCTTGCGGCGGCTGCTTCAGGCCATGGGCATCCTCGCCCTTGCCGGCCTTGGCATCTCGCTCTACCTCACCTGGGTCTACACGACGGACCGGGTGGCCATCTGCCTGGGCAGCGGCGGCTGTGAAACCGTCCAGTACAGCCCCTACGCCTGGATCTTGGGCATTCCGATCCCGACCCTGGGTGCGGCCGCCTACCTGCTGGTGCTGGCGCTGGCGCTCCTCGGCCTGCGCAGCCGGGAGCCGGCGGAGTGGGTCGTGCTGGCGCTCTTCGGCACGTCCCTGGTGGGCCTGCTCTTCTCGGCGTACCTGACCTATCTGGAAATATTCGTTATCCGAGCGATCTGCCTCTGGTGCGCGGTGTCGGCCGTCATTCAGGTCTTCCTGTTCGCGCTGGCGGTCGCGGCCTGGCGGCGGCTCCCGGACGCCGTATAGCTTTTTCGCGGCCGGTCATATACTACTACGGCAGATACCCTCGGCTTCGAGACGCTTCGTGCGATCCCTCGGAGCCGATTTCTTACCAAAAGGGGTGAAACGGCCGTGCCAGCGATCACGATAGGGACTGCGGCAGGCATCGACGAAATCCGCCAGCGCCTCGACGACGAGTTCCGTTTTCTTCGGGAAGAGGGCGTGAAGGTGCGCATCGGCCAGTCGCACCGGGGCACCTTCGCCTTCCTGGACTGCGCCGTGGACGGCGCGGCCCCGTCGCCCCGGGCGGACGCCCTCCTGCGCCACTCTGTCGCCAGTGCCCTGTCCGACGTGATCGTGGAGAAATGGGAGCGCGACCTCATCCGGAAGATCATCCGTGGCTCGTACTCCTACTTCTCACGGGACGAGCAGGATCTCATCGCCGACTACACCGGGCGCACCCTGAGCGGCGGCAGTGACTCCCCCGACGGATACAAGGTCAACCGCAAGAGCCAGGTCCTGCACCGGCTGCGGGACTACTTCGACACCGCCGACGAGCTGGTGCTCGAGGGCTTCGTCCACTTCCGGCTGCGTGACTACATCGAAGAGCTGGAAGAGGCCGTAGACCGGGCGGTTGACGAGTTTCTGATGGAGCGGGAGCACCGGGAGTTCATCCGGCTCCTGAGGCACTTCGTGGAGCTCCAGGAGCCCCGCATCGACCACGTCCACGTGGTCCTGGGGCCCGGCCACGCCTTCCGGCTGCTGGACGACGACGGCGGCGCCATCCGCAGCGAGGCCCTGGAGGAGTTCGTGGCGGAGATGACGGAGAGCGAGGTCAGCTACGAGGACCTCTTGATCTCAGCCCTGATCACGCTGGCGCCCCGGGCCCTCACGCTCCACCTATCTGACCGGCAGCCCGGCCAGGAGGAGGCCCTGGAGACGATCCTCGGCGTGTTCGGGGACCGCACCGTGCAGTGCGAGGGCTGTCACCTCTGCCATCCGCCCCGGGCCCAGGCCTGCGAACCTTCCCCGGCCACACTGCCCCATTAGTGCATTCAGGCTGGTCCAGGAGGAGGGCTCATTGCCCTCCTCTTCACACTTTTTCATCACCCCATTTGGGCGGACTCGCTTCCCGGTTTCCTTCCTCCGTTTGTGGGCGGCTAACCTAGGAGGAATTATCCCCTCTCTTGGATAACTAGCATTGGGTAAGTCTATGCTAGGTTTGGGAAAGGAGATCGGATCGCAGTGAACATGGCAGACCTTGCCTGGCTTGCCCCGGCGGCCGGCGTGCTGGCACTCGTGGTGGCCGGGCTGCTTGCCGCGAAGATCCGAAGGCAGGATCCAGGCACGCAGCGCATGCAGGAAATTGCCGCCGCCATCCATGACGGCGCCATGGCCTTCCTCAACCGGGAGTACCGGACCCTCGTCGTTTTTGTGCTTGCCCTCGCTATCATCATCCTCATCGCCGGCTTTACGACCAACGCCATGCAGTGGCAGACCGCGATCGCGTTCGTGGCGGGCGCCCTCTGTTCGGTGCTCGCCGGCAACTTCGGCATGCGGGTGGCCACGATGGCCAACGTCCGCACGGCCAACGCCGCCCGGCACGGCCTGAACCGGGCCCTGGACATCGCCTTCTCCGGCGGCGCCGTGATGGGCCTCTCCGTCGTCGGCCTGGGCATGCTGGGCGTCGGCGTGGTCTATCTCATCTTCCGTGATCCGGACATCGTCAACGGCTTCGCCCTCGGCGCCTCCTCGATCGCCCTGTTCGCCCGCGTCGGCGGCGGCATCTACACCAAGGCCGCGGACGTCGGCGCTGACCTGGTGGGCAAGGTGGAGGCCGGCATCCCCGAGGACGACCCGCGCAACCCCGCCGTCATCGCGGACAACGTCGGTGACAACGTCGGCGACGTCGCCGGCATGGGCGCGGACCTCTTCGAGTCTTACGTCGGCGCCGTCATCGCCGCGATGGCCATCGCTGTCGTCGACCAGGACATCGACCCGAACCTGGCCGTGCTGCCGCTGCTGATCGCCGCCGGCGGCATCGTCGCCTCGGTGATCGGCACCCAGTTCGTGCGCGGCAAGGAGGGCGCCAACCCGGCCAAGGCGCTGAACGCCGGCACGTACGCGGCGGGCATCCTCACCCTGATCATCTCCGCCATCGTCTCGTTCCTGGGCTACGGCACCCACATCTACTTCACCGCGGTCGTGTCGGGCCTCCTCGCCGGCATCCTCATCGGCCAGCTGACCGAGTACTACACCTCGGCCGACTACAGCCCCGTCAAGTCCATCGCCGACGCCTCCCGGACGGGCCCGGCCACCAACATCATCTCCGGCCTGGGCGTCGGCATGCTGTCCACCGCCCTGCCGATCCTGGTCATCGGCCTCGCCACGCTGGTGGGCTACGCCGTCGGTGCCCCCAGCGGCCAGGGGCTCTTCACGATCGCCCTGGCGGCGGTGGGCATGCTGTCCACCACGGGCATGACCGTGGCGGTGGACGCCTACGGCCCGATTGCGGATAACGCCGGCGGCATCGCCGAGATGAGCCACCTCGATCCGAAGGTGCGCAAGACCACCGACACCCTCGACTCGGTGGGCAACACCACCGCGGCCATCGGCAAGGGCTTCGCGATCGGCTCGGCCGCGCTGACCGCCCTGTCGCTCTTCGGCGCCTTCGCCACGGCGGCGGGCCTGCGCGACGTCTCGCTGACGGACCCGAAGCTGATCGTCGGCCTCTTCGTCGGCGGCATGCTGCCCTTCCTGTTCGCGGCGCTCACGATGAACGCCGTCGGCCGGGCCGCGATGCACATGGTGGAGGAGGTCCGGCGGCAGTTCCGGGAGATCCCGGGCATCATGGAGGAGAAGGCCAAACCGGATTACGCCCGGTGCGTGGACATCTCGACCAGCGCCGCGCTGAAGGAGATGATCGTGCCCGGCCTCATGGCGGTCATCGCGCCGCTCGCGATGGGCTGGCTGCTGGGCATCACCGCCCTGGCCGGCCTGCTGGCGGGCGCCCTGGTCACCGGCGTGATGCTGGCGATCATGATGGCCAACGCCGGCGGCGCGTGGGACAACGCGAAGAAGTTCATCGAGGCCGGCGCCCACGGCGGCAAGGGCTCGGATCCGCACAAGGCGGCCGTCGTCGGCGACACGGTGGGCGACCCCTTCAAGGACACGTCCGGCCCGTCCATGAACATCCTGATCAAGCTGATGACCGTTGTCTCGCTGGTCTTCGCCGCCACCTTCGGCAACGGGCTGCTGCCGTTCTAGGCAACGGGATGGAAGCGAGCCGCCCCGCACCGGGGCGGCTCGCTGCTTATGGGGCTTTCGGAGTTTCGCGACAGGTATCGTGCCGGGGGGCGGCGAAGAGTTCCTGGCCAGGAGGGAGCGGCCGCGATGGGAATGATATCCGAGGCAGCGCTGGCACACGCCCGTGCCCGGTTGAGCCGCATGGTGGGACCTGTGGTGCTGCGGGTACAGTCGGGCAGCACGGAGATGCGGGCCCTGGCGGAGCGCCTGGCCGAAGGCGAGTTGCTGACGGTGGAGGAGTGGCCGGGCGAGGGGCTCACGCTGCGGGACGGCTACGGAAGGGATACGGGGATGGTCTTTCGCGACCTGCCCGTGGGGCAGGAGCTTGACGCACTGGTGGAGGCGATTCTGGCGGCTTCCCGGGGCGGCTCTGTCCTTTCCCCGCTCGGCCGGCAGCAGGCCGCCGCCCTGCCCGCGGGCACCCGCCTGCAGGTGCTGACGACCCCGGCCTGACCGCGGTGCGTCCAGGCCGTGCGCCTGGCCCATGAGATCGCCCTGGAGAGCCGGGGCCGCGTGACGGCCATCGCCGTCGACCTCCTGCGGCACCCCGATCTGGTGCAGCAGTTCGGGGTGAACACGGTGCCCTACTTCGTTCTGAACGAGCGCATCGGCCTGCCCGGCCCGGTGGCCGAGCTGCACTTGCTGCAGTGGCTGGCCCACCATGCCGGGCCGCCCGCTTCCGCATCGCCTCCGTCCCCGGATTCGTGGTAGAATAAACCGGTAGGATCTCCTGCCGAAAGGGGCCGGTATCTTATGAGCGAACCGTTTGTCTCCGAGCGCGACCACCTGCAGGGCTTGCACTGGCAGTGCTTCGGCTGCGGTCAGGAGAACCGGTTGGGACTGCGGCTCAACATCCGGCTGGTCGGCGACAGGACCGAGTGCACCTTCACGCCCATCCCGGAGTTCCAGGGCCCGCCGGGAGTCACCCACAGCGGGATCATCGCCACCGTGCTCGACGAGGTGATGAGCCAGCTGATCTACGCCCAGCTCCAGCTCGCCGTCACCCGCAAGATCGAGATCACCTATCGCCGTCCGATCCGTGTGGGCCAGACCTACACCTTCACCGCGTGGATCGTCAAGCAGAACAGCCGCATCATCGCCGCGCGGGCCGAGGCCCGCGACGCCGAGGGCAACCAGGTCGCCCGGGCCCGGGGCATCTTCGCCCCCATGGACGAGGAGCGGGTGGCCAAGTTCCTGGATCGGGACTAGCCACCTCGGGTGGAGAGCCCCTCGCCCGCGCCGGGCGGGGGTTCTTTATTGTCCCTCCCCGCCCACGGCGTAAAACAGCAGCGGCTCCCGGGCGGCGCCGGGCGGGACGTCGGGTTCGATCCGGGCCTCCATCCGGAAGCCCAGCTTCTCCAGCACCCGGGCGGAGGCCCGGTTGGTCGCGCGGCAGAGCGCGGACACCCGCTTCAGGCCAAGGTGCTCGAAGGCGAACCGGAGCACCGCCTGGCAGGCCTCGGTGGCGTATCCCCGGCTCCGCAGGGCGGGCACCGTTGCGAAGCCCAGCTCCGCCCGGGGGGCGGACGGACTGCACCGGAGCTGAACCACGCCGACGAAGTCGCCCGCGCGGGTGTGCACGGCGAAGCTGTAGTGCGTTCCGGCCGCCCAGCCGGCCTCCTGCTCGGCGATCCAGTGCGCAACTTGCCCCGGCAGGGGCGCTGGCCCCGAACTGAAGCCGCCGGGGCCCTCGCTGTCGGCGAGAAGCGCCGCGATGGCTGGCGCGTCATCCGGCCGGACGGGGCGGAGGAGGAGCCGCTCCGTGGCGAGCGCAGGAAGGGACATTCGGCTGCCCCCTTGTAGACAGGCTGCGTTTCCGATTCGGCAGGGCGCCGCCGTTCCCCTCTGCCGGTGGAAAAAAGCAGACCACCGCAACCGGGCGGTGGTCTGCTTTTTTCCGCGGAGGTGGCAGGGGAGGAAGGTCGGTCGGTCACAGGCCGCGGCACGAAGGGGCGGCCTCAGGCGGCGATCTGAATCGCCTGGCCAGCGACGATGTAGGTGGTGATGAACAGGGCGCTCACCAGGGCGCCGGTGTAGATGCTGCCGGTCTTGCGGAAGAAGTAGGTGGAGAGCGCGCCGGCCAGCGCCATGAGCGGGATGAACTGGTAGGCGATGATGCCCCAGAGCGCTTCGTCCGTGAAGAGCAGCGTCTCGGTGAGGAACAGGTGGCCGACCTGCAGCGCCACCAGCACGCTGATGCCGAGGGCGCCGACGATGAGGGCGTTGGCCGCCATCTCCAGCGCCAGGCTCTTCCCCTTCAGCCGGAGCTGGCCGTGCATGATGAGGGCGTTCACCAGGCAGAAGAAGACGAACGGCAGCAGGTAGGTCAGCACCAACCGGAACCGCGCGGCGGTCAGCGGCTTCACCGCCACCACCCAGAACCGCGGGTCGGCCAGGAAGGCCCACTCCACGAAGTGGATCGCAATCTGAGTGATGCCGACCACGCAGACCGCAAACAGCACCGCCTTGCCCAGTGTCGCCCAGTGGATGCGGAACCGGCCACTCTCGGTGGAGAGCCCGTACTGCAGGGCGTTGCCCCCCCGCTTCCGGCCGAGGGTGAAGTGCCAGATGAGGAAGAGCGCCAGGCCGATCAGCCCGTTGAGCCCGGCCCAGACCGCGATCTGGGAGGTGATCGTCTGCGGGAAGGTGGCGCTGCCGGGGACCCACTTGGCGCCCAGGTCCTTGAACGGGAAGAGGGTGATCGCCGGAATGGCGGTGGCGATCAGGGCACCGATCCACCAGGCCAGCCAGCCGGTGCCGGGGTGCTCGGGCACCGGCTGGACCAGGCTCTGGAAGAAGGGCGCCTCCAGCAGCGCGTTGCCGATGCCGAAGAGGAAGAGGAAGGTGCCGATGAGCACCAGCAGCGTGCCAAACTCCTTCCAGGGCCAGATCTGGTCCGAGACGGGCAGCGGGTTGGGCGCCGGAATGGTCTTCTGCAGGAAGTCGATGCTGTAGCCGATGGCCTCCCGGGACAGGTGATCGCCCGGGTGGGTGGTGTTGGACTGGTAGAGCATCCGGGCGCTCTCCGTGGCCGGGTCGCCGTACATCTGGAACGGCACCACATCCTCGGTGACACCGAAGATCTTCTTCAGCTTGGGCGTGCGGACGATATCCGACGGCTTGGTCATCACCGGGTTGCCCGCCTCATCCACGTAGGGCCTGCCGTGCTCGTCCTTGTCGTTCCACATCGCGTCCCAGAACTCGTCGTACTTGGAGAAGTTGACCGCGAAGTTGAATTCCGTTTCCGCGGTCACCTCTCCCGAGGAGAAGGTCTCGGTAGACGAGCCCTGGAGGATGACGGTCTTCACCAGGTCCGGATTGTCGACGGCCGCCCGCAGCGTCGACCAGCCGCCCATGGAGTGCCCGTGGGTGGCGATGTTGTTCGCGTCGACGAAGGGCAGGCTCGCCAGGTAGTGAAGCCCGTCGCTCGCCCCGCGGCTCAGGTCATCGCGGAAGTTCCGGGGATCGGAGTAGCCGTGGCCTGCCATGTCCAGCGCGAGCACCACGTATCCCCGGCGGGCGAACTCGATGTTGAACCCGCTGTGGGTTTCCCGGCTGTTGATGTACCCGTGCATGGTGAGCACGGCCGGAGCCGGCGTCTGGTCGCTGGCGTTCTTCGGCACGAAGAGAAGGCCGCTGACGATCTTGCCGTTGCTGCCGGCGATCCGCACGTCCACGACCCGCACGTTGCCGAAATCGGTCTGCACAGCACTCGCGAGCCAACCGCCTCCGAGCATCAGGAGGATCGCCAGAATGAGAGCCAGATGCCGTTTCATGGGCCATTGCCTCCC
>QGVE01000062.1 GCA_003242675.1 Bacillota bacterium
ACCGGACGCTGGTTCCTCTGCGGTTTATCGCGGAGGCCTTCGGCGCCAAGGTTGACTGGGTGGGGGCGAACGGTCCGGACCATCCCCGTGCACCCCGCGATTGGCCCGGCAAGTATCAGATCTGGATCTGGGTCGATTGGGGGTATTGGGGCAAGTACAGCCTCGGAGACCGGTTCGAGGCGAATGATTGGAACCTGAGATAAGAAAACTCGCAGCAGAACCGGAGGAGCAGTCCCTCCGGTTCCTGCTTTCCATAGATGAACGTGCTCGCCAAGCCAGTACGATCACCATTTGGCACTCCACCGCGCTTTTCTTGACGGCCTAGCCCCCGACTGGTAAACTCTTCTCGCCCGCGGCGTCGAGCCGCCTGGCTCGTTCCGCCATCTCCTCCCGGGTGATGATCCCCTTGTCGACGAGGAGATCGATCAGGGCCGTGAGGGCGAGGACGGACCGGTAGTCGACCGCCTTCATGTCCGCCAGGGTGGCATACAGGTCGATGGCCTCGCGGGCCTTCATCGGAGGTCACCTCCACCATCCAGTCGAAAAGTATCGACCAGGGCCGGGCGGCCTAAACGGGTGGCCCGTCCGGCCGGGCCCGGAAGGGCCCCGGGAGGGTTAAACCATGAAGCTCATGGAGCGGGAGTTCGCCGACATCCGCACCCGGCTCTATCCCCTCATGATGGATCCGGTGCAGATCCAGGCGAAGGGCGGGGGCCAGATGGTGAACGGCAGGATCGCCGACGGCCTCCACGTCATCTACGGCATCGAGGAGCCGGGCGACAAGATCCGGTACGTCACCTACCAGGACCTGCGCGACTGGGGCGTGAGCCACACCACCGTCCACATCACCGCGGTGCAGAACCTGAAGCGGCTGACCGAGGGCAAGCGGGTGACCAAGCTCGACTCGACCGAGGGCGGCCGCCCGATGTTCATCTGGGCCCTGCAGGACGGGTACGACGCGGCCCGCATCCTGCTGACCGACTGGCTGCAGGGCTTTGCGGAGGCGGTGCCGGGACGGCTCGTGATCGGCGTCCCCCACCGCAACTGGCTGGTGGCGATCGGCGACGCCGACGAGGAACTGCTCCGGGTGGTGGCGCGGCGGGTGGCCTACGAGCACCGGCACGCCGCGTTCCCGGTGAGTCCCTACCTTTATACTTTCGATGGCGAAAGGATCGTGCGGTATGTGCGCAGCCAGCGGTAGCCAGGAAGGCTTCCTCCGCCAGCTGGCCGAGGCCATCCGGCACCACGGCGGCCCCGCCTACGATGAGCGGCGGGCGCGGGCGCTGGCCGAGGCGGTGTGGCGCGACCTCGGCAGCCGGGCGCCCGACGACTTCCCGCACATGGTGCAGGAGGAGGACCTGCGCTTCGTCTGCCAGTGGGACGAGGAGCCGCCGATCATGACCGTGATGCTGTGGGACGGCGAGATGTGGCGGGACATGGAGCGGCTCGTGCTCCCCACAGCGCCGCCCGCGCGGGAAGGTGAGTGAGTTGAGCCAGGACGCCATTTTTGCCCGGCTGGCCCGGGAGCTGGGGCTCACGGTGGGCCAGGTGGAGCGCTGCGCCGCGCTCCTGGACGAGGGCAACACGGTGCCCTTCATCGCCCGGTACCGCAAGGAAGCCACGGGCGAGATGGACGAAAACCAGATCCGCACCCTCCAGGCGCGGCTGGCCTACCTGCGGAACCTGGAGGCCGAGAAGGAGAAGGTGCTCCGGGTCATCGCCGAGCAGGGCAAGCTGACGCCGGAGCTGGAGCGGGCGATCCGGGAGGCGGAGAAGCTGCAGGAGGTCGAGGACCTCTACCGCCCCTACCGGCCCAAGCGGCGCACCCGGGCGATGATCGCCCGGGAGCGGGGGCTGGAGCCGCTGGCCATGCAGATGCTCGCCCAGGCGGAGGCGGCCGGCTTCCCCGAGCAGTTCGCCGCCGCCTACGTGAACCCCGACCTGGGGGTCGCGTCGGCCGAGGACGCCCTGGCCGGCGCCCGGGACATCGTGGCGGAGATCGTGTCGGACGACGCGGCGGTGCGGAAGATGGTCCGGGAGCTGACCTTCGCCCGGGGCGTCATCCGGTCGGCGGCCAGCGACAAGGGCGACCCGGAGAAGGCCCGGGAGTTCGAGATGTACTTCGACTTCCAGGAGCCGGTGCGCACGCTGCCGCCCCACCGCGTCCTGGCCATCAACCGGGGCGAGCGGCTGGAGTGCCTGAAGGTGACGCTGGAGGCGCCGGCGGAGGAGATCCTCGCCCGCATCGAGCGGCAGTACATCACCGGCCGCTCCATCTGGGAGGGCCACCTGCGGGAGGCGATCGCCGACGCCTACCGGCGTCTCATCGCGCCTTCGATTGAGACCGAGATCCGGGGAGAGCTGACGGAGAGGGCGGAAGAGCACGCCATCCGGATCTTCGCGCTGAACCTGCGCAACCTGCTCCTGCAGCCGCCGATCAAGGGCATGACGGTCATGGGCATCGACCCCGGCTACCGCACCGGCTGCAAGCTGGCCGTGGTGGATGAGACGGGCCGGGTGCTGGAGACTGGCGTGATCTACGTGACCCTGGGCGAGCGGCAGCGGCAGCAGGGCGAGGAGACGCTGATCCGCCTGGTGGACAAGCACAAGGTGGACCTGATCGCCATCGGCAACGGCACGGCGTCCCGGGAGACCGAGCAGGTGGTGGCCAGCGTCATCCCCCGCTGCAGCCACCCCACGGCGTACATGATCGTGAACGAGGCCGGCGCCTCGGTCTACTCGGCGTCCAAGCTCGCGCAGGAGGAGTTCCCCGACTTCGACGTGACGCTCCGCTCGGCGGTCTCCATCGCCCGGCGGGTGCAGGACCCGCTGGCGGAGCTGGTCAAGATCGACCCGAAGTCCATCGGCGTCGGCCTCTACCAGCACGACGTCAACCAGAAGCGGCTGGCGGAGCAGCTGGAGGCGGTCGTGGAGTCGGTGGTGAACGCCGTCGGCGTCGACCTGAACACGGCCTCGCCCTCGCTCCTGCGATACGTGGCCGGCATCAAGGCTTCGGTCGCCAAGGCGATCGTGGAGTACCGGGAGAAGCACGGCAAGTTCCGGAGCCGCCAGGAGCTCCTCAAGGTCGCGGGGCTGGGGCCCAAGGCCTTCGAGCAGTGCGCGGGCTTCCTCCGAGTGGTGGACGGTGTGGAGCCCCTGGACAACACGGCGGTCCACCCGGAGTCCTACCACCTGGCCGAGGCGATCCTGAAGGCCGTGGGGGCCACCCGGGAGCAGCTCATCGGCAAGGGGGCGGCGGGGCTCCGGGACGCCCTGAAGAAGCTCTCCCCCGAGCAGGTGGCCGCCGAGCTGGGGGCCGGCGTGCCCACCGTCCGGGACATCATCGAAGCCCTGTCGAAGCCGGGCCGCGACCCCCGGGACGAGCTGCCCAAGCCCATCTTCCGCACCGACGTGCTGAAGCTGGAGGACCTGAAGGTGGGCATGGAGCTCATGGGCACCGTCCGCAACGTGGTCGACTTCGGCGTCTTCGTGGACATCGGCGTGCACGAGGACGGGCTGGTCCACGTCTCCCAGCTTTCGCACAAGTACGTGAAGCACCCGTCGGAAGTGGTGCAGGTGGGCGACGTCGTGCGGGTCCGGGTGATCGAGGTCGACCTGAAGCGGCAGCGGATCGGCCTCAGCATGAAGCTGGGCGACCCGCCCGCGGAGGAGGGGCCGGCGGCCTCCCGGCGGGGGCCGGGCGCGGCCGGCGCCCCGCGCGAGGGCCGGAGGGGCGGCCCGCAGCGGAGGCGGCCGGAGCGGGAGCTGAGCCTGGAGGAGCAGGTGAGGCGGCTTCAGGAGAAGTTCAAGCGGCTGTAAGCGGGGCGGGGCCGGCCCGACCCCGCTGGCTGGGCAGGGCTGGTAAACGGAAACCTGATAGGCTATTATTAGTACCAGGTACCAAACTAGGCCGGCAAGGGGGAGTGGCGCACCGTGGGACTGATGACGGGGAAGAAGTGCCTGGTGATGGGGGTCGCCAACAAGCGCTCGATCGCGTGGGGGATCGCCCGGGCCCTGCACCGGGAGGGCGCGGAGCTGGCGTTCACGTACGTGAACGACCGGCTGAAGGAGAACGTGGTCGAGCTGGTCCAGACGCTGGAAGGGCACGAGGAGATGCCGCTCCTGCCCTGCGACGTCATGGAGGACGGGCAGATCGAGGCGGCGTTTGCCGCGCTGGGGGAGCGGTGGGGGAAGCTGGACGTCGTGGTCCACTCCATCGCCTACGCCCGGACCGAGGACCTGCAGCGGGACTTCGTCGACATCCCCCGGGAGGGCTGGCGCATCGCGCAGGAGGTCTCCGCCTGGTCCCTGATCGCCGTCGCCCGGGCGGCCCGGCCGCTGATGGAAGCCGCGGGCGGCGGGTCGATCATCACCCTCACGTACCTCGCCTCCGAGCGGGTGGTCGACCGGTACAACGTCATGGCGCCGGCCAAGGCCGCCCTGGAGTGCAGCGTGCGCTACCTGGCCCACGAGCTGGGCCCCAGCAACATCCGGGTGAACGCGATCTCCGCCGGGCCGCTGAAGACCCTCGCCGCCAGCGCGGTGAAGGGCATCAGCACGATCCGGGACCTCATGGAGGAGCGGGCGCCGCTCCGGCGCAACGTGACGCAGGAGGAGGTGGGCGACGTCGCCCTCTTCCTGGCGTCGCCGCTCTCCCGGTGCGTCACCGGCGAGACGATCTACGCCGACAACGGCTTCCACATCATGGGCGTCTGACCTTCCGCGAGCGGGACTTCCGCCCCGGGGCGTGCGGCCGCCGGGGCTTTTTGCTTGACCTGGGTAGCAGAGACGCCCAGAATAGGTCTTGATGGCCTTGGGAGGATGAACGCCATGGTGCGCGTGATCAGCCGAAGCCCCGCAGAGACGCACGCGCTGGGCCGGTGGCTGGGCGAGCGGCTGCGGCCCGGCGACTTCGTCGCGCTGGTGGGCGACCTGGGGACCGGCAAGACCGCCCTGTCCGCCGGCATCCTCGCGGGGCTGGGGGTGAGCCGCAGCGGCGGCAGCCCCACGTTCACGCTGCTGTGGGAGTACGAGGGGCGCGTCCCGGTGTTCCACTGGGACGTCTACCGGCTGGAGGACCCCGCGGAGCTGGAGGAGCTGGGCAGCGACGAGTACTTCTTCGGCGGCCATGGCGTCAACCTCGTCGAGTGGGCGGACCGGATCCGGCCGCTCTGGCCCGACGAGGTCCTGGAGATCCGGCTCAGTTATGGGAGCGGCGAGCAGGAGCGGGTGCTGGACCTGACCGGCACCGTGCGCTACCGGCCGCTCCTGGAGGAGTTGGCGCATGCGGGTTTTGGCCTTTGACACCGCCACCGCCGCCTGCACCGTGGCGGTCGCGGAGGACGGGCGGGTGCTCTCGGAGCTGACGCTGCAGGTGCCCCGGGCGCACTCGGTCCGGCTGATGCCCCTCATCGCCCAGGCCCTGCAGGAGGCCCGGGTGGACAAGCGGGAGCTGGACGCCATCGCCGTCGGCGTCGGCCCGGGCTCCTTCACCGGCCTCCGGATCGGCCTGGCGACGGCCAAGGGGCTGGCGTTCGCGCTGGACCTGCCGGTCGTGCCCGTCTCCACGCTGGCGGCCGCCGCCTACGGCACCGGCGCGCAGGCGGGGCTGGTGGTTCCCCTGTTCGATGCCAAGCGCGGCCAGGTCTTCACCGGGGTGTACCTCGCCGGCGACCGGGACCCGGCGACCTGGACCGAGCTGGTGGGTCCGGCGAACCTGCACATCGACGAGCTGGCGGAGCGGGTGCGGCGCCTGCGGGAGGAGCTGGGGCACACCTGGCAGCACGTCACCCTCTGCGGCGACGCGGCGGAAGCGCACGCGGCCCGGCTGGGCCCGGACGGCGTGATCCGCATCGCCGCGCCCGGCAGCCTTCTGCCCAGGGGCGCCAGCGTGGCGGCCCTGGGGCTCAGCCTGCTGCAGCGCGGGGGCGCGGTGAGCCCCGACGCGCTGTCGCCCCTCTATCTGCGCAAGAGCGAGGCGGAGAGCCTATGGGAGTCCCGGAGATCACCATCCACCCCATGACCCCGGCCGACCTGGACCAGGTGATGGAGATCGAGCGGCTGTCGTACCTCACCCCCTGGTCCCGGGAGGCCTTTGCTTCGGAGCTCCTGCAGCGCTACACCGTCTACCTGGTGGCGCGCGCGGGGGACCGGGTCGTGGGGTTTGCCGGCATGCACGTGCTCTACGAGCTGGCGCACGTCACCAACATCGCGGTCCACCCGGAGTTCCGGGGGCAGGGCATCGGCGAGCGGCTGATGCGGGAGCTGATCCGCATCGCCCGGCGGCGCGGCGCCGTCCGGATGACGCTGGAGGTCCGGGTCGGGAACGCGCCGGCCCGTGCCCTCTACCGGAAGCTGGGCTTCGTCACCGAGCCCGGGGCGGTGCGCAGGGGCTACTACACGGACACCGGGGAGGACGCCATCATCATGTGGAAGGAGCCGCTGGTCGAGGAGGCGATCTGACCGTGCGGGAGGTCATCATCTACACCGACGGCGCCTGCTCCGGCAACCCCGGTCCCGGCGGCTGGGCGGCGGTGCTGCTCTGCGGCCCGCACCGCAAGGAGCTGTCGGGGTTCCACCCCCACACCACCAACAACCGCATGGAGCTCCAGGCCGCCATCGAGGCCCTGCGGGCCCTGAAGTACCCCTGCAAGGTCAAGCTGTACTCGGACAGCGCGTACCTGATCAACGCCTTCCGGCAGAACTGGCTGGAGGCGTGGCAGCGGAACGGCTGGGTGAGCAGCAGGAAGCAGCCGGTGGAGAACCGGGACCTGTGGGAGGCCTTGCTGGAAGCGGCGCGCCCGCACCAGGTGGAGTGGCTGAAGGTGCAGGGGCACGCCGACGTCGCGGAGAACAACCGGTGTGACGAGCTGGCGCGCGCGGCCATCGAGGCCGGCACGCGGGCACAGGGCCCGGGGAGGTGAAGGGGTTGGCGGACGGGCTGATCCTCGGCATCGAGTCCTCCTGCGACGAGACGGCTGCGGCCGTCGTCGCGGGCGGGCGGCAGGTGCTCTCCAACACGATCGCGAGCCAGGTGGACCTCCACCGGAAGTACGGCGGGGTCGTGCCGGAGATCGCATCCCGCCGGCACCTGGAGCTGATCCTGCCGGTGATCCGGGAGGCCCTGGAGACCGCCGGCGTGGGGCTCCGGGATATCGACGCGATCGCCGTCACCCACGGCCCCGGGCTCGTGGGCACGCTGCTGGTGGGGCTGTCCGCCGCCAAGGCCCTGGCCTTCGCCCTGGACAAGCCCCTGATCGGCGTCAACCACCTGCTGGGGCACATCTACGCCAACTTCCTCGTGGAGCCCCAGCCCGAGTTCCCGCTGGTCTGCCTGGTGGTCTCCGGGGGCCACACGGACCTCCTCTACATGGCCGGCCACGGCCAGATGGAGCTGCTCGGCCGGACGCTGGACGACGCGGCCGGCGAGGCGTTCGACAAGGTCGCCCGCTTCGTGGGGCTGGGGTACCCCGGCGGGCCGCAGGTGGAGAAGCTGGCCCGATCCGGCGACCCGGAGGCGGTGCCCCTGCCGCGCGCCCACACGGAGGGGCCCTACGACTTCTCCTTCTCCGGCCTGAAGACGGCGGTGCTGCAGTACGTGCAGCGCGCCGGTCCCCTGAACGATCAGCAGCGGGCGGACCTGGCCGCCTCGTTCCAGCGGGCGGTGACGTCGGTGCTGGTAGAGCGCACCGTGCGGGCGGCGGAGGAGAAGGGCGTGCGCCAGGTGATCCTGGCCGGGGGCGTCGCCGCCAACGGCGCCCTGCGGGAGGAGATGCGCGCCGCCCTGGAGCCCCGCGGGATCCGCCTGGGCTGCCCGCCGCCGGTGCTCTGCACGGACAACGCCGCGATGATCGCCGCGGCCGGCTACTACCTCTGGCGCGCCGGGGTGCGCCACGACCTCGACCTCAACGCCGTGCCCGGGCTGGGGCTCGGGATCGGGTCATGAGGGAGGAGGCCGCCGTGACGCGCCGGCACGAACGGCTCACCCGGCTGCCCGACTACGGGCCCCACAACCCGCTGCAGTACTGGTACCGGCACGTGAACCCGCTCCGGGTCGCCTGGAACTTCATCTGGATCTACCTGGCCCGGTACTGCCCCTCGCTCACGGTGAAGCGCTGGCTCTACCGGCTGACCGGGGCGAAGATCGGGCGGAACGTGTCGATCGGCCTGGCGGTCGTGTTCGACATCTTCTACCCCCACCTCATCCGCATCGACGACAACAGCGTCGTCGGGTACAACTCCGTCATCCTCTGCCACGACTTCCGGGTGAAGGAGGCCTTCATCGGGCCGGTCCACATCGGGCGCGACGTCCTCGTGGGGGCCAACTGCACCATCCTGCCCGGGGTCACCATCGGCGACGGCGCGACCGTCTCCGCCATGAGCCTGGTCAACCGGGACATCCCCCCGGGGGCCATGGCGGGCGGCGTGCCGGCGCGGGTGCTGGGCCCGGCGGAGTAAATCCGGCCCCCGCGGTGCCATAGAATGACAGGAAGGTGAAAGGGTGGGTGCCATGTCCGGCGTCGAGATCCTGAGGGCGATCCAGACCCTCCAGTCCCCGCTGTTGGACCGGCTCTTCGGGCTGATCACCAACCTGCACCACGAGGCCGTCTATGTCCTCATCCTTCCGCTCATCTACTGGCTCTACGACAAGCGGTTCGGCCGGTACCTGTTCTCGGTGTTCGTCATCGGCTTCTGGTCCAACGACGCCCTGAAGGAGGTCTTCCGCACCCCCCGCCCCGACCCGGGCCAGGTGCGGGTGATCCTGGCCGAGACGGGGGGCGGGTACGCCTTCCCCAGCGGCCACGCCCAGACGCCCCTGGTCTTCTGGGGGGCCATCGCCGAGCACGTGCGGCGCCGCTGGTTCACCTGGGCCGCGGGGGTCCTCGTCTTCCTCATCGGGTTCTCCCGCCTGTACATCGGCGTTCACTGGCCTCTGGACGTGATCGGCGGCTGGGCGATCGGCCTCGCCGTCCTCTACCTCCTGGTGCGCACCCGGGCGTTCTGGGCCGGCGAGGGGCAGGGGCTCGGCCTCCGGGTGCTGCTGTCGTTCCTGCTTCCCGGCGCCGCCCTGGGGCTCTTGGCCCTGCTGGGCCCGCTGGATGAGATCGCCTGGGTCGTCATCGGCGCCTGGGGCGGGCTGCTCCTGGGCTCCGCCCTGGAGGAGGAGTGGGTGCGGTTCGATCCGCGGGCGGGCACGCCGCTTCAGCACCTGCTGAAGGCGGCCGTGGGGCTGGTGCTGCTCATGGCGCTCCGGCAGGGGTTGAAGCGGGTGCTGCCCGACAGCGGCCCGGGGGACCTGGTGCGGTACTGGCTGGTGGCGCTGGCCGCGACGCTGGCGGCGCCGTGGCTCTTTGCGAAGTTCATCGCCCGCCCGCCTGCGGCGCAGGCGGAGCAACAGGTGAATCGGCTCTAGAAAACGTCGTCCCACGAGGGGGAAGCCGGGGTGCTGAAGGCCCACAGGGTCCATTTCATCGGCGTCGGCGGCTACGGCATGAGCGCGCTGGCGATGGTGCTGAGGCAGAAGGGCGTAGCGGTTTCGGGCTCGGACGTGGCCGCCTCCGCCCGCACGCAGCGGCTGGCGGAGGCGGGGGCGGAGATCTACATCGGTCCCCACGACGCCGCGCACCTGGGCGACGCGGACGTCGTCGTCTACTCGACGCAGGTTCCCGAAGACAACCCCGAGCTGGCGGCCGCCCGCGCCCGGGGGCTCCGGGTGCTCCACCGCTCGGAGCTCCTGGCCGAGTTCGTCAATGACGGGGCCTCCATCGCCGTGACGGGCACGCACGGCAAGACCACCACCTCGTCGATGGTGGCCTTCCTGCTGGAGAAGGCGGGCCTGGACCCCACCGTCCTGCTGGGGGGCGAGATGGAGGCCATCGGCGGCACCGGCAAGGCGGGCCGCGGCCCGTGGGTGGTGGCCGAGGCGGACGAGTCGGACCGGTCGTTCCTGCGCTACCGCCCGCGGGTCGCCGTCGTGACCAACGTCGAGCCGGAGCACCTGGAGTTCTGGGAGGGGTCGTTCGCCCGCATCCAGGAGGGGTTCCGCCAGTTCCTGCGCCAGGTGCAGCCCGGGGGCCTCGCCGTGCTCTGCGCCGACGATCCCACCCTGCTCGCCATCGGCCGGGAGATGCGGGCGGACCCCGGGGCGGCGCAGGTCGTCTTCTACGGCACCGGGCCGGAGGCCGACTGGCGCGCGGAGAACATCCGGACCTGGGAGCGGGGCATCGCCTACGACTGCCTCCGGGGCGGCCGGCTGCTCGGCGAGGTGCGGCTGCCGATCCCCGGGCGGCACAACGCCCTCAACTCCCTCGGGGCCCTCATCGCCGGCGCGCACGTGGGCCTCTCGTTTGACCAGATGCGGGAGACCCTGCTCGCCTTCGGCAACGCCCGGCGCCGGTTCGAGGTGTGGGCCGAGGTGGGCGGCATCCGGGTCGTCGACGACTACGCCCATCACCCCACCGAGATCCGGGCCACCCTGGCGGCGGCGCGGGAGCAGGCGCGAGGGCGGGTCGTCGCAGTCTTCCAGCCCCAGCGCTACTCCCGCACCCACTGGCTGCTGGACGAGTTCGCCACGGCGTTCCAGGACGCCGACGTGCTGGTGCTCACCCGGATCTACAGCCCGCCCGGCGAGCAGCCGATCCCCGGCGTCTCGGCCGAGGCGCTGGCCGCCCGCATCCAGCAGAACACCGGCCGCCCGGTGGCGGTCATCTCCGACCCCGAGGAGATCCTCCGGTTCCTGCTGGCGGAGGTCCGGCCCGGGGACACGGTGATCACCATGGGCGCCGGTGACATCTGGAAGGTCGCGCGGGAGCTGGCCGGGCGGCTGCAGGCCGGGGCCGCTACGCGTACGGCGAGTAGTGGTTCGGGTCGACCAGCTCCCGATAGCGGGCGATGACCTGCTTCATGTCGTGCCACACGTCCTTCTTCTTGGAGGGGTCCCGCAGCAGGGCAGCGGGGTGGTAGGTGGGCATGAAGTGGATCCCGTCCCGCACGATCCACTGCCCGCGCATGCGGGTGATCCGCGCGCTCGGGTCGATGAGCGCCTGCAGGGCCGTGGCGCCCAGCAGGACGATGATCTTCGGCTGGACAAGCCGGATCTGTGCCCGCAGGTACGGCAGGCAGGCCGCCCGCTCGGCGGGCTCGGGCGCGCGGTTGCCCGGCGGCCGGCACTTCACGATGTTGGCGATGTAGCAGTTCCGCCTCCGGTCGAAGCCGGAGACCTCGAGGATGCGGTCCAGGAGCTGGCCGGCCCGGCCGACGAAGGGGCGGCCGAGCCGGTCCTCGTCGGCTCCCGGCCCCTCGCCGATGCACATCAGCCCGGCGGGCCAGACGCCCTCGCCGAAGACCACCTGCGTGCAGCCCGCCCGGAGGCCGCAGCGGTGGCAGCCCTTCACGATCTCGGCCAGGGCCTCCATGGTGGGGATGCCGTCCAGTTCTGCGAGCTCGCCTGTGCAGATCATCTCCGTCCACCTTGCAAAGCGGGATGTTTGCCCGTAGGTTTCGGTGAGGAGCGGGCCAATCCCTTCCACCCCTCGCGAGAGCGGTTGCCCCTGCTTGTGCGCTATGGTACAATACTTCAAATTCCGAGCACGAGGCTCAGTCGGAGGTCTGAAACATGGACGCCAAGTTCGGGCCACTGGCTTTGACTTTCGACGACGTCCTGCTGATCCCGGGGAAATCGGAGGTGCTCCCCCGGGACGTCGACGTCTCGACGCGGCTCACGCGCAAGATCCGGCTCAACATCCCGCTGGTGTCGGCGGCCATGGACACGGTGACGGAGGCCCGCATGGCGATCGCCATGGCGCGGGAGGGCGGCATCGGCATCATCCACAAGTCGATGTCCATCGAGCGGCAGGCCGAGGAGGTCGACAAGGTCAAGCGCTCCGAACACGGCATCATCGTCGACCCGATCTACGTCCACCCCGATGACCCGATCGAGACGGCGCTGCAGCTCATGGCCCGCTACCGCATCTCCGGCACGCCGGTGGTGGAGCGGGGCACGCGCAAGCTCGTGGGCATCCTGACCAACCGGGACCTCAGGTTCGAGGACAACTGGAACCAGCCCGTCGCCAACGTGATGACCCGGGAGAACCTGGTCACGGCGCCGGTCGGCACGACGCTGGAGGAGGCCCGGGAGATCCTCCGCCGCCACAAGGTGGAGAAGCTGCCGCTGGTGGACGAGCACGGGGTGCTGAAGGGGCTCATCACGATCAAGGACATCGAGAAGGCGAAGAAGTACCCCAACTCGGCCAAGGACGAGCGCGGCCGGCTGCTCTGCGGCGCGGCGATCGGCGTGGCGAGCGACCTGCTGGAGCGGGCCGGCGCGCTGGTGGATGCCGG
Source organism: Bacillota bacterium (assembly GCA_003242675.1). The sequence goes on from QGVE01000062.1 coordinate 12,340, forward strand.
CGTCGACGTGCTGGTGCTGGACTCGGCCCACGGCCACTCCAAGGGCGTGATCGAGGCGCTGAAGACCGTGAAGGCGAACTTCCCGAACGTCCAGGTGATCGCGGGCAACGTGGCCACCTACGAGGGCGCCCGGGACCTGATCGGGGCCGGGGCCGACGCGGTGAAGGTCGGCATCGGGCCCGGTTCGATCTGCACCACCCGGGTGGTGGCGGGCATCGGCGTGCCGCAGATCACGGCCATCTACGAGGCGGCCAGGGCCGGCGACGAGCACGACGTGCCGATCATCGCGGACGGCGGCATCAAGTACTCGGGCGACATCACCAAGGCGATCGCCGCCGGCGCCTCGGCGGTGATGATCGGCTCGCTGTTTGCGGGCACCGACGAGTCGCCGGGCGAGATGGAGATCTACCAGGGCCGGTCCTTCAAGGTCTACCGGGGCATGGGTTCGCTCGGCGCGATGAAGGAGGGCTCCGGAGACCGGTACTTCCAGGAGGGCGCGCCCAAGCTGGTGCCGGAAGGCATCGAGGGCCGGGTGCCCTACCGGGGTCCCCTGGCGGAGATGGTCTTCCAGCTGGTGGGCGGCCTCAAGGCCGGCATGGGTTACTGCGGCACCCGGACCATCGAGGAGCTGCGCAAGAACGGCCGGTTCTGCCGCATCACCCCCGCGGGGCTGCGGGAGAGCCACCCGCACGACGTGATGATCACCAAGGAGGCGCCCAACTACAGCGTGACATAGGATGGAGGGAAACTGGGCCCGGGCTGCTCCGCCCGGGCCCTTTTCGGCCTCTTCGGCGGCTATGCGCCGCACGCCCGCGCCGGGCCGGCCTGCCCGGCGGCGCGCCGCCTTGCTGGACGGGGATGCGGGTTTCTGTTAAAGTGACAGGGTGTGACCTGATGCGCCCCGCGCCGGCGCATACTAGGATGAAACGCGCATCCGACGAGGGGAGACCGCGATTGGCAGCGAGGTTCGTCGTCCGCGGCGGCAACCGGCTCTCCGGCACCGTTCCCATTGACGGAGCGAAGAACAGCGCCCTTCCCATCATCACCGCCGCTGCGCTGGCCGCCGAGGGGGAGTCCATCCTCGAGAACGTCCCGGACAACTCCGACATCCAGCACCTCTGTGAGATCCTGCGCGCGCTGGGATGCCGCGTCGAGCGCGTGGAAGAGACCACCCTCCGCATCCAGGCCCACGAGCTGGAACACCACGTTGCCCCCTACCACCTGGCCCGCCGGCTGCGGGGCTCCACGTACGTGATGGGGCTCCTGCTCGCGCGCCTGGGGCGGGGCGAGGTGGCGTGCCCCGGCGGCTGCGAGATCGGCGCCCGGCCGGTGGACTTCCACCTGAAGGGGTTCCAGGCCCTGGGGGCCGAGGTCGTGGTCGAGCACGGGGCGATGGTGAGCAAGCGGGTGAACCTGCGGGGCGGATGGTTCTACGTGGACCGGGCCAGCGTGGGCACGACGGTCAACATGATCATCACCGCCAGCCTGACCCCCGGCGTGACGGTGCTGGAGAACGCGGCCTGCGAGCCCGAGATCGTGGACCTGGCCAACTTCATCAACGCCATGGGCGGCCGGGTGCGGGGCGCGGGCACCAACACGGTGCGCATCGAGGGGGTCGAGCGGCTGCGCGGCGCCCGGCACGAGATCATCCCCGACCGCATCGAGGCCGGCACCTACCTGATCATGACCGCCGCCGCCGGCGGCGAGGTGTGGGTGGAGAACGTCATCCCCGAGCACCTGGGCACGGTGATCGCCAAGCTGACGGAGGCCGGCCAGGAGGTGGAGGTGCGCGGCGACGCCATCCGGGTGCGGGCGCGCCCCGTCCGGTCGGTGGACGTGGAGACGCAGGTCTACCCGGGCTTCCCCACGGACCTGCAGTCGCCCTGGGTCGCCCTGATGGGCCTGGCCGACGGCATCGCGGTGGTGCAGGAGACGATCTTCGAGAACCGGTTCGGCTTCACCAACGAGCTGATCCGCATGGGCGCCAGGATCAAGGTGGACCGGAACACGTGCATCATCCGGGGCGTGGAGCGGTACACCGGCGCTCCCGTGGAGGCCCGGGACATCCGGGGCGGCGCCGCCCTGGTCACCGCGGCCCTGGCGGCCGAGGGCGTCACGGAGGTGTCGGGGGTGCAGTACATCGACCGGGGCTACACCCGGATGGAGGAGAAGCTGGCGGCCCTGGGGGCGGACATCCGGCGCGTGGAGGATAATGGTAGTGAGT
>QGVE01000063.1 GCA_003242675.1 Bacillota bacterium
CCTCCCAGGTGCTGCTCCGCCGGCTTCAGGAGTGCCTGGCGGAGGCCCGGGAGCGCGCCGCCGGCCCGGACCCGCCGGGCTAGACCCTGAGCGAGTACCTGCGGCGGGAGTTCCGGCGGGCCGCGCTCGGCGGGTTCCCGGTGACCCTGATGATCGTCCGGCTGTCGGACGGCCTCCCCGAGCACCGGGTGCCGGGCTTCGTCGAGGCGGCCGCGCGCAGCCTGCGCGAGTACGACCTGGCCCTCCGCATCGGGCCCCGTCTGGTGGCGCTGGTCCTGGCCGAGACGGGGGCCTCGGGCGGCGAGGCGGTGCGGCGCCGGCTCGAGGCGGCCTACCCCGTGTCGTTCTCCACCGGCGTCGCGGTCTATCCCGACGAGACCACCGATCCCGATGAGCTGATCCGGCTGGCCCGCGAGCGGGCGGAGTCGGTGCTGAAGGCGGTGTGAGGGACCGGATCCGGCGAGCCGGCCGGGTTTTTCGGGGAACCCCTGCGGGGCGGCGGATCGTCTAACCTGTGGTTTGCGAATCCGATACCTGGCAGGAAGGTGAGCAGATGCCCTTTTCGACGCAGCAAGTCCGCCTGACCCTGCTGGCCCTGCTGTCCGCCGCGCTGGTGGCCGGATGCACGGTGGACGCCCGGGTGCCGGCCCCGGATCCGGCCGATGGTCCGGCCGTGGAATCGCCGGCCGCCGTCGAGCCCGAGCCCGAACCGGAGCCCGAGCCGGCCACCGGCAAGACCGGCGGGGCGGAGCCGTCCGGCGAGGACGAGGTGCAGCTGGTGGCAGATCCGACGGCCATCGATGTGCTGGTCAACAAGCGGTACGCGCTCCCGCCGGACTACGTGCCGCCGGATCTCGTGGAGCCCAACGTGCGCTTCATCTTCGACGAGTGGCACGAACGCCGGCTGATGCGGGCCGAGGCCGCCGCCGCCCTGGAGGAGATGTTCGCCGCGGCCGAAGAGGACGGCATCTACCTGGCCGGCGTTTCGGGCTACCGCTCGTACGAATACCAGGAGATGCTCTACACCAGCTACGTGAGCACCGACGGGCCTGAGCTGGCTGACCGGTACAGCGCCCGCCCGGGCCACAGCGAACACCAGACCGGGCTGGCGATGGACGTCTCGGGCAGCACCGGCGAGTGCGCCGCGGAGGAGTGCTTCGCCGGCACCCCCGAGGCCGAGTGGCTGGCCGCCCACGCCCACGAGTTCGGGTTCATCATCCGCTACCCCGAGGGCAAGGAGCACATCACCGGGTACATGTACGAGCCCTGGCACGTGCGCTACCTGGGCAAGGATCTCGCCCGCGCCGTGTACGAGTCCGGCCTGACCTACGAGGAATACGTGCAGCGGCACCGCTGACGCGTCCCCTTCGCGCGCCCACCGCCGCGCCGACCCGGCGCGGCGGTGGGCGCTTCGTTGGCTGGCAGTTGTTGGCCGAACATCCTGGTAATTGTTGGACAAGGCAGGAGTTGTCTAAGCGTGCATTGAACATATCTGCCACCACAATTGATACTTGCAGGGGACAGTGGGTCAGCCTGGCAGACCGCGCCTGGCCGATCGTGCCCGCGGCCGGAGTCCGGACCGACCCACCCGGAGACGGAGGCGGATCGACGATGCAGCGTTTCGGAAAACAGCGGCTCCTCGCGGTCCTGGCGCTCTCGGCCCTCCTGAGCGCCGTGCCCGCACCGACCCTGGCCTCGACCTACAAGGTGGTCAGCAACGGCGTGGTGCTGTCCACGGCCCAGCCCGAGATGGTGGACGGCCAGCTGATGACGGCCGTGCGCCCCTTTGCCGAGAGCCTGGGATACAAGGTGAGCTACGACAGCACGAGCAAGATGATCACGGTCTACAAGCCCGGCTACTGGCTGACGATGTGGATCGGGACGCACGTCGCCTTCCAGAACGACCGGCCGGTGTGGCCCCCGGTGAAGCCGTACCTCAAGAACGGCCAGGCGATGGTGCCGGCATGGTGGCTGGCCGTGCGGCTTGGGGCCGACGTCGCCTACAGCAACGCCACGCTCACCGTGAGCAACGGCTACCGGCCCGCGCAGCCGGCGCCCGGCGTGAACCCGAACCCCCGTCCCGACTCGCCCTTTGCCGATCCCACCTACGTGTTCCCGTTCCCGAAGGGCGCGACCTACTCCCCCTACACCGACACGATGGGCGCCGCGCGCCAGTGGAACGGCGAGTCCTGGGGCCATGAGGGCACGGACATCCCGGCCCCCAAGGGCACGCCGATCGTGGCGGTGGCCTCCGGCACCATCATCCGCTACGGCTGGAACACCCTGGGCGGGTACCGGCTGACGATCGAGCTGGACGACCACCCCGGCTACAGGTTCTATTACGCCCACCTGAGCGGGTACGCCCCGGGCCTGAAGCTCGGGTCGCACGTGGAGAAGGGGCAGCTCTTGGGGTACGTCGGCTCCACCGGCGAGGGGCCCGAGGGCACCTCCGGCAGGTTCATCGACCACCTGCACTTCGGGATCTACGACCCCAACTGGAACGCCATCAACCCCTACCCGCTGCTGAAGTACTGGGAGGGGAACAAGGCCGAGCTGTGAGTCCTGCGCCCGCCCGTTGGTCTGCCGTGAGGAAAACCGTGGTCCGGTGCACCGCGCCGGACCGCGGTCTTTTTTCCGCGCGAGCCCGCCGCCGGCTCGCCGGTCTCTTGCCCCGGATCCGGTAGGAGAACGGCGGCTTCCCTGCGAAATGGTTCGGGAGATCAGGAGGTGAGCCCCATGATGCTGGTGAGCGCCTGCCTGGCGGGCTGCCGCTGCCGCTACGACCAGGGATCCAGGCCCTACGGCCCGGTCATCGCCCTGGTTCGGGAGGGCAAGGCGCTGCCCGTCTGCCCCGAGCAGATGGGGGGGCTGCCGACGCCGCGGCCGCCCGCGGAGATCGTGGGCGGGGACGGCGACGACGTGCTGGAGGGCCGCGCCCGGGTGGTGAGCGCGGCCGGGGAGGACGTGACGGCGCAGTTCCTGGCCGGCGCCAGGGAGGCGCTGCGGCTGGCCGGGGCCGTGGGGGCGAAGGCGGCGATCCTGAAGGAGCGCAGCCCCTCCTGCGGCAGCGGCGCGATCTACGACGGCACCTTCCGCGGTGCGGTCCGCGCCGGGCAGGGGGTGACCGCCGCCCTGCTCCGGCGGCACGGCGTTCAGGTTTTCTCCGAGGAGAACTGGCAGGCAGGGACAGGAAATGGCGCACGCTGATGGCGAATTTCTCAGGGCAACACGGGAAAGAAGGGGCGACCGCGCATTGGACATCACCCAACACCTGGCAGAGCTGACCCGGCTGAGCAGCATCACCGGGCATGAGCGGGCGGTGGCGGAGTACCTGCTGGAGGCCTGGGCCCCGCTGGTGGACGAGGCCCACCTCGACCGCCTCGGCAACTACGTCGGGCTGAAGCGGGGCGAGGGGGCCGAGCCGCGCCCGCGCGTGATGGCCGCGGCTCACCTGGACTCCATCGGCGGCGTGGTGACCGCGATCGAGCCCGGCGGCTTCATCCGGTTCTCCCCTGTGGGCGGGGTGGACCGGCGTCTCCTGATGGCCCAGGAGATGGAGGTCCACGGCCGCCGGGTCATCCCCGGCGTGGTGGGCTCGAAGCCTCCGCACATGACCAGCCCCGAGGAGCGAAAGAAGCTGGTCCCGGTGGAGGAGCTCTACATCGACACCGGCCTTCCGGAGGAAGAGGTGCGGGAGCTCGTCCAGATCGGCGACCCGGTGCTCTTCCGGTACCAGTTCCGGGTTCTGCAGAACGGGCGCGTCTCCAGCCGCTACCTGGACAACCGGGCCAGTCAGGCCGCCCTGATGGTGGCCCTCCAGGAGCTGCAGGGGCTGCGCCACACCGCCGACTTCTACGCCGTGGGCACGGTGGGCGAGGAGTTCGGGGGCTACCCCGGCGCGATGGCGGCCGCGTTCGCCATCCAGCCGGACATCGCCATCGCCGTCGACGTCACCTTCGGCCGCCACCCCGGCGCCGAGAAGGACGCCTTCCCCCTGGGCGGGGGGCCCACCATCGGGGTAGGGCCCAACTGCACGCCCCGGCTGGCGAAGCTGATGCGGAAGGTGGCGGAGGAGGTCGGCATCGACTACCAGATCGAGGTCATGGCCGGTCCCTCGGGCACCGACGCCTGGGGCATGCAGGTGGTGCGCGGCGGGGTGGCCACCGGCGTCCTCTCGATCCCACTCCGGTACATGCACACGCCGGTGGAGCTGGTGGACCTGGCCGACATCCGGCAGGCCGGCCGGCTGCTGGCGCACGTCGTGGCGCGCATTGATCAGGCATTTGTGGAGGAGTTGCGATGCTTCTAGAGCGGCTGTCCAACGCCTGCGGGGTGTCCGGGGACGAGGGACAGGTGCGCGCCCTCCTGAAGGAGATCCTGGCCCCGCGGGTCGACGAGATGTGGTCAGACCCCATGGGCAACCTGATCGTCCGCAAGGGATCGGGGCCCGTGCGGGTGATGCTGGACGCCCACATGGACGAGGTGGGCTTCCTGGTGGGCGAGATCACCGACGAGGGGTACCTTTCCCTGCGCAAGGTGGGCGGCCTGGACGACCGGGTGCTGCCCGGCCGGCAGGTGTGGGTGGGCCACCGGCGGATCCCGGGCGTGATCGGCGTCAAGGCCTGGCACCGCTGCAGCGACGAGGAGCGGAGGCGTGTCGTCCCGTTTGAGGAGATGTACGTCGACCTGGGCTGCCGCTCCCGGGCGGAGGTGGAGGCCCTGGGCGTCGAACTCGGCGACCCGGTCTACTTCGCCACCGAGTTCGAGCTGCTGGGCGAGCGGGTGGCCAAGGGAAAGGCCCTGGACGACCGGGTGGGCTGCACCGTGCTCGCCCGGGTGCTGCTGGAGTACGACTTCCCCGGCATCACCCTCCTGGGGGCCTTCACCGTCCAGGAGGAGGTGGGGCTCCGGGGCGCGAGGGTCGCGGCGTACCACCTGAACCCGGACGTCGCCCTGGCCCTGGAGGGGACCGGCTCGGCCAATGTGGCCGGCGTGGACCCCTTCGACAGCATCACGAACATGGGGGAGGGGCCGGTGATCTCGCTGATGGACGCGGCCGGCATCCCCCACAAGCGGGTCCAGGAGGAGCTGATCCGCCTGGCCCGCAAGTACGGCATCCGGCACCAGTTCCGGCGGCTGACGTCGGGCGGAACCGACGCCGGCGCCATCGCCCGGGCGCGGGAGGGCGTCCCCGCCTGCACCATCTCGGTGCCCTGCCGCTACATCCACACCAACGCCGCCCTGTGCCACCTCGACGACGTCGACGGCGCGGTGCAGCTGGTCCGGCGGTTCCTGGAAAGCGTCGAGAAGGGGGAGTTCCGCCCATGAGCGAGAAGCTGCGGGAGCGCGTGCGGGAGCTGGCCCCGCTCTGGGGCCCGTCCGGCCGGGAGCAGCGGGTGTGCGACGCCATCAAGGCCCAGATCGCGCCCTTCGTGAGCGAGGTGCGCACGGACGGGTTCGGCAACCTGCTGGCCGTGCGGAAGGGGAAGGAGGACGGCCGCCGGGTGCTGCTCGCCGCCCACATGGACACGCCGGGGGCGATCGCCCTCAACGTCAGCGACAAGGGGCTGATCTACCTCGCCCCGGTGGGTGGGCTGAAGGTCCACTGCGCGGTGGGGAAGCGGGTCGTGTGGGGCAGCGGCGCCGCCGGCGTGCTGCAGCATGAGCATGTGGACGACCCGAAGGAGCTGAGCTTCAAGAAGCTCTTCTGCGACATCGGGGCCCGCTCGAAGGAGGAGGCCCTGGAGCGGGTGCCCCTGGGCGACATGTGCACCCTGGCCGGGACGGTCGAGGCGTGGGGCGACCTGCTGGTCGGACCCGGCCTGGACAACCGGCTGGGCTGCGCGGTGCTGCTGGAGGTGGCGGAGCGGCTCGGGGACACCCCGCACACGGTGGTGTTTGCCTTCACCTCCCAGGGGGAGGTGGCCCCGCGCGGGGCGTCGGTGGCCGCGTTCGGCGCCGAACCCGACCTGGCGATCCTGGTGGATTCGGCCGTGAGCGGCGACCAGCCCGGCGTGCGGCAGCTCACCACCCGCCTGGGCGGGGGCCCCGCCCTGCGGCTGAAGGACTCGGGCTTCGTCGCCCACCGCGGCCTGGCCGAGCGGATCGCCGCGGCAGCGGGCGCCGCGGGGATCGGGCTGCAGCGCTGCGTGAGCCCCACCGGCAGCGAGGGCTGGACGGTCGCGTCCGTCGGTCCCGGAGTGCCGACGGCGGTGATCGACATCCCCGTGCGGTACCCGGGCACCGGCGCCGAGATGGCCGACATCCGGGACGCCCGGGGCGCCGTCGAGCTGCTGCTCGGGCTGCTCGGCGGGCCGCTCACCTGGGAATAGAAAGATCATCCGGCACCCGGCGGGTTGACCGCCGGGTGCCGGCGCGCGGGCGCGCGCTCCCTTTGGCGCGTAGGGGGCATGGCGCTCTCGGTTCATTTTGGACTAGTCCTCTTGACCAAATGGCCTACCTGCGACTACGATCTATTCTGTATACCCCTAACCATTTACTGCCTTCACTTGTTACATCCCTTACCAATCGTGAACGGCGAGGCGGAAAGCGGTCGCCGGCCCTTTGTTCCGTCAGTACACCCATGGGAGGAGCCTCTATGCGTGTCCGCTTGCTGAGTCGCCTGAACATCTATGGCAAGGTCCTCGTGTCGCCCGTCATCGTCCTCCTGCTGCTCGTCGCGATCGGGATCCAGAGCTACACGTCGCTGCGGGAGACCGCTTCGGCGGTGGACCGGCTCGCCGCGGCCGACGCGCTGGTCGAGGGCAGCCGCGCGGTCCAGGCCGATCTGCTGCGGCAGCTGGCCTACATCCGGGACTACATCCTCTTCGCGGATCAGGCGTCGCTGGACAGCGTGGAGGCGGCGCAGGCGAGCGTCCGGGCCACGCTGGAGCGCCTGGTGGAGGTCGCCCCGACGGACGACCTCCGGGAGCGCTACCGCCAGATCCAGGCGGAGCACGAGCAGTACGGCGCGATCCTCGAGGCGGTGGCGGCCGAGGTGCGGTGGGGGGCCGCGCAGCAGGCCGCACAGAAGCTTCGTTCGCAGGCCGTGTCGCACATGGAGACCATGCTCCAGGCGATCGATCAGATCATCGATGAGGTCAGCCGGAGCGCAGACGATACCCGGACCCGCCTGCGTTCCGATGCGGAGACGATGCGGGTCGCGCTGCTGGCCGCGCTGGGCGTCGCCCTGGTGGTCGGGGTGGTCCTGGCGGTCCTTGTGGCGCGGCGGATCGTGAAGCCGATCTACGGCCTCGCTGACGCCGCCCAGCGGATGGCGGGGGGCGATCTCAGCGTCGGCGCGCTGCCGGTGACCTCCCGCGACGAGATCGGGCGGCTGACCGAGGCGTTCAATGCGATGCTCGCCAGCGTGCAGGAAGTGGTGCGCGGCATCCAGAGCGCCTCGCAGTCCGTCTTCAGCGCGTCCGGGCAGCTGTCGGCCGCAGCCGACCAGGCCGCCCGGGCCGCGACGGACTCGTCCGAGGCGATCACCCAGGTGGCGGCCGGAAGCGCCGAACAGGCGTCTGCAACGGCCCAGGCGAACTCGCTGGCCGAGGAGCTCCGGGACGCGATCCAGCAGATCGCGGAGAGCGCCGGCAGCGTGGCTGCGGAGGTGACTGCGGCGGCAGCCCGCCAGCAGGAGGTGGCGCGCGAGCTGGACGAGATGACCCAGATTGCGACGGAGACGGCGCAGGTGTCGGCGCAGACGGAGCAGCGGGCGTGGGCCGCGGCCGAGGTGGTGGCGCAGGCCCTCTTCGAGCTGGAAGAGGCGGGCAAGGAGGTCGGGCGGTCCGCGGACCGCATCCAGGAGCTGAACCGTCTGTCGGAGCAGGTGGGATCGATCACCGGCGCCATCTCCGCCATCGCCGAACAGACCAACCTGCTGGCCCTGAACGCGGCGATCGAGGCGGCGCGGGCGGGCGAGTACGGCCGCGGGTTCGCGGTGGTGGCGGACGAGGTGCGGAAGCTGGCCGAGCAGTCGGCTTCCTCGGCCCGGGAGATCGCGGAGCTCATCCGCACCATCCAGGCGGGCATCGGCGAGGCGGTGAAGGCGATGGACCAGGGCACGAAGCGGCTGGCGGCGAGCAACCAGCTGGCTGCGCAGGCGGGCTCGTCCCTGGAGGAGATCCTCAGCGCGGTGCAGAAGGCGGCGGACGAGGCGAAGCGCATCGCGGAAAAGGCCGGGAAGGTACGGGAGCAGGCGGCCGCGGCGGTGGAGACGTTCAACAACGTGGCCGCGATGACGCAGGAGAACACGGCGATGAGCGAGGAGATGGCGGCGAGCGTGGCGGAGGTCACGGAGGCCGTGAACCGCATCGCCCGGCTGGCGGAGGAGAACGCCGCCGCCGCGGAGGAGGTTTCGGCGTCGGTGGAGGAGCTGACGGCGTCGGCGGAGCAGGTGGCGGCGTCGGCGCAGGCCCTGAAGCGCACGGCCGGCGAGCTGCAGGAGAGCGTCGGGCGGTTCCGGCTGTAAGGCCCGGTGGCAGAGCCCCCGGGCCCTTTGCGCGGCCGCCGGCGGCGGGGGACTGGGCCCGGTGTCCGGCCGGGATTGACGCTGCTCGCGGCGAGGGGATACACTTCAGGGGTGAGCGGTAGCGGCGGAAGCCCGAAGTCGCGCAGGGGGAGTGGGGCGGAATGCAGGACAAAGAGCTGACCCTGGTGGAGCACCTGACCGAGCTGCGGCAGCGCATCATCAAGTCGCTGATCGCGCTCGCCGCCGGCTTCTTCGTCGCCGTGTTCCTCTCCCAGCCCGTCTTCAAAGCCATCCTGGACCAGGCGAGGGCGGACGGCGTGCAGCTGATCCAATACACCTACGCCGACACGTTCCTCACCCAGATCAAGCTCTCGCTGATCCTGGGAGTCGTGCTGGCGTTCCCGGTCGTGCTCTACCAGGCCATCGCCTTCATCCTGCCGGCCCTGAGGCCCGAGGAGAAGCGGATCCTGTTCATCGGCCTGCCCTTCGGCGCTGGGCTGTTCCTGGCGGGCTGGGCGTTCGGCTGGTTCGTCGTCGTCCCCATCACGAAGCAGTTCTTCCAGTCGATGGCCCTGGGGAATGAGGTGGCCGTGGCGATCACGCCCAGCGCCTACCTGTCGTTCGTCCTCGGCATCTGCAACCCGCTGGGCATCGCGTTCGAGCTGCCGCTGGTGGTGCTGATCCTGGCGCGGATCGGCCTGGTGACCTACCAGGGCCTGGCCCGGGTGCGCAAGTACGCCTTCCTCGCCCTGATGATCCTGGCCGCCGTGCTGTCGCCGCCCGACGTGATCTCGATGATCATCTTCCTGGTGCCCCTCTATGGGCTTTACGAGTTCGCGATCCTCCTGGCCCGCTGGGCCGCGCCGAAGAACCCGTAGGCGCACCGGCGGGCCTCTTCTCATCGTGCAAGCGCCCCGGCGGCGTGCGGGGGCCTTCTGCACCTTCCGCCCGGCCGTTGCGGGGAATTGCCCGCGTTAAAGCAAAAAAGGACTTGACGGGGCGGCGGTTCGCTGGTAAGATGCAGGCAATACTGAAAGGCGAGGATGGGGAGCAGTAGAGCGCACCCTCCGCCGCGCAGAGAGCCCGGGCCCGCCGTGAGGCGGTGCTGAGAGCCCGGGTCGGTGCGAGCCGCTCGAACCCGCCCCGGAGCCGGCGGCGAAGAGCCGCCCCGGCCTGGCCAGCCGTTAGAGCGGGCCACGGGTCGCAGTGCCCGGCAGAGTGGGCCGCCGCCAGGCGGCCAATGAAGGTGGTACCGCGGAGGCTCGACGCCCTTCGCCCTTCCGAGAGGATGGGCGAAGGGCGTTTTCGTTAGGGCTTCGCCCGGCGATCCGGGCAGCGCAAGGCGAAGGAATGTGGAGGTGGAGCGGGTGCTTACGGGTCACGTGGGGTTCCTGGGCGCGGGGGCAATCGCCGAGGCCCTCATCCGCGGCATGCTGGCCGCAGGGGTCGTGCAGCCGGAGCAGGTTCTGGTGAGCAACCGCTCCAACCGGGAGCGGCTGGCCGAACTGAACCGGCGCTACGGCGTGCGCACCGCGGGCAGTCGGGGCTACGTGGTGGACGTGTGCCAGGTGGTCGTGGTGGCGTGCAAGCCCAAGGACGTCGCCGGGCTGCTGGCCGAGGTGGGCGGGCGGTTCCGGCCGGGGCAGATCGTGCTTTCGCTGGCCGCCGGGATTCCGACGTCCTACATCGAGGAGCGGGTGCCGGGCGGCGTGATGGTCGTGCGGGCGATGCCCAACACCTCCTGCCAGGTGCGGGAGTCGGCGACGGCGATCTGCGCCGGCCGCGCGGCCACGCCCGAGGCGATGCAGCTGGTGGCCGAGATGCTGGGCAGCGTCGGCCAGGTGTACACGGTGCCCGAGGAGCACATGGACGCCGTGACCGGGCTCTCGGGCAGCGGGCCGGCGTACGTGTACTACATCGTCGAGGCGATGATCGAGGCGGGTGAGGCGGTGGGCCTCGCCCCGGACGTGGCCCGCGCCCTGACGCTGCAGACGCTCAAGGGCGCGGCCCTGACCCTGGCGCTCACCGGGGCCGACCCCGCCGTGCTGCGGGAGCAGGTCACGTCGCCCGGCGGCACGACGGCGGCCGGCCTGCAGGTGCTGCGGGAGGCGGGCTTCGCCCAGGCGCTCGTCCGCGCCATCGTCCGCGCCACCGAGCGGGCCCGGGAGCTCGGGCAGATGCCGCCCCGGGCCGCCACCGCGGGCGGGGACTGACCGCCGTGCGCAGGCCAGGCGGGGTCCAGGAGCGGGTCTGCCGGGCCGCCGGCGCAAGCGTGCCAAGGGCCGGGGAGCACCCCCGGCCCTTCAGTCGCGCAGGGCCACGAACCAGTAGATCGTCTTCCGGTCCCAACCCAGGTCGAACGGCACGTGGTACCGGTCCGCCGTGTGGGAGTTGGCCACGGGGTAGCCGCGGCTGTCGAAGCCCGTGATCAGGGCGACGTGGGTCATCTTGCCCTTCTCCTCATACCCCACCACGTCGCCCGGCCGCAGGAAGGAGCGGAAGCCCTCCGGCTTGCCGGCGGCGATCCGCCACACCGTGGCGAAGTCGCCCCTCGCCACCAGGTCGCCCCGTCCCGAGTAGCGCAGGTGCCCGATCAGGCCGTCGGCCCGGGTGAACAGCGGCATCGGGAGCTTGCCCCCGTAGCGGAGCGCCTGCGAGACGAAGTTCGCGCAGTCGCCGCCCTCGCCCATGTAGTTGCGGAACTTGGGGTTGTACTTGTGTTCGTTGCCGCAGCCGGCGGCCAGGCCGCAAAACGTGTCGGCGTACTCGACCGCGCTCCGGCGATCGTACGCCCGTGCCAGGGCGGCGACCGGCTTGTGCGGGGCGCCCTGGGGGCCCGAGGCGCGGGGCCTGGGCAGCTCCGCCGGCACCTCCGTCTCGTCGCCCAGGGGATCGGAGTACCATTCCAGGCCGATCAGCCAGCGCCCGTCGGCCCCCCGGTGGAGCTCGACGATGTGCCGGCTGCCCACGCCGAAGCGGTTGACCGCCTCCTCCCCCGGGTACTGGTAGCCCAGCTCCAGCGCCTGGGCGACGTAGAACCGGGCCCGGTCTTCGGTCCGCTTCAGTTCCTTCACCCAGATCTTCGTCTGCGCGTGGACGAAGCGGACGCCGCGCGCCTCCGCCCAGGCCTTTACGTAGCGGTACTTGCCTTCCTCGTGCTGAAGCGCCCACCGGGCGGTCTTCCGCTCGAGCAGAAAGTCTTCCTCCAGAGGCGGGCCTTCCCAGCCCGTCAGGAACCGCTGGGCGCGGCGCTCGTAGATCTCCCGCAGCCGGGCCGGGAAGTCCGGCGTTTCCGCCGCGGGAGGGGCGTGCGGCTCTTCTGGCCGGGGCTCCTGCGCCGCCCCGTCGGGCGGGGCCGCCGGGGCCGCCGCGGCCGCCGCACCGGCCGCGGCCCGGCGCGCCGGCCGGCCGCCGGAAGGCAGGGGCAGCCCGGCCAGGATGGTGGCGAGAACCAGGGTGTGGAGGAACGGGCGGTACCGCCGCTTCATCACCGCGATCCCTCACTCTGAGCCATCGTTGTGGCTGCCGCCAGTCGGGCTGGCATCCGTGCTCTATTCTGTCCACCGGCCTCGGGGCCTGTGCATCCTTTTTCTGTCACCTCGGCCCAGCCGCCACATAGACGCGATCGGCGCGGGAAGACTAGGAATCACCAGGCGAACCGCGCGGCCGGCGGTGCAGGCCGGCGCGCGAGGGCGCAGGTGAAGGGTCGCCGCGCCGCGGTGGCCGAATGCGGAGACGGACGGAGGGTCCGAGGTGCGCAGGAAAGCCGCTATCCCCTTGATCCTGTTGGTGCTGATCACGCTGGCTGTCGGGAGCCTCCTGCCCCGCGGTCAGGGGCAGGCGGAGGCCGCCGCCCGGCCGACCCTGCGCCGGGGAGCTACGGGCGACGCGGTGCGGGAAGTGCAGCAGCGGCTGAAGGACTGGGGCTACTACGAGGGGCCGGTGGACGGCCAGTTCGGCCCCCTGACGGAGAAGGCCGTGCGCTTCTTCCAGTCGCGGAATGGGCTCACCGTGGACGGCGTCGTGGGCCCCCAGACGTGGGCCGCGCTCGGGTACGGCGGCGGGGCGGCGGCCGCGGCCGGGCCGGAACGCCCGGGCGTGAACATCGACCTGCTGGCGCGGGTCGTGCGGGCCGAGGCGGAGGCGGAGCCCTACGAGGGGAAGGTCGCGGTGGCGGCCGTGCTGCTCAACCGCGTGGCCGACCCCCGCTTTCCGAAGACCCTGGAGGGCGTCATCTACGAGCCGTACGCCTTCGAGTCCGTGGCCAACGGGCGCATCTACCAGAGCCCGCCCACGGCGGAAGACCTGCGGGCGGCCCGGGACGCCGTCAACGGCTGGGATCCGACCTACGGCGCCGTGTTCTTCTGGAACCCGAACAAGCCGGTTTCCTCCTGGGTCTGGACGCGCACGATCATCACGCAGATCGGCAACCACGTCTTCGCCCGCTGAGCGCGAGGGCGCATCACGGGCCGGGAGCAGGCGGCTGGAGAAGGAGGGATCGCGATGCGGCGGCGTTGGGTCGCGGGGGTCATCGCCGGCCTCTTGGCGGCCGGCCTGCTGGCGGTGTGGGGCGCGTGGACGGCGCACCTCCAGCGGCAGGTCCGGGCCCTCGCTTCGGAGCTGGAGGTCGAGCGGCAGCGCAATTTCGCGGAGATGATCAGCCACGTCGAGGCCATGCGCGGGCTGATGGGCAAGAGCCTCGCGGCCGGGTCCACCCGGCAGAACGCCCTCTACATGGGGGAGGTCTACCGCCGGGCGAGCCTGGCGGCGGCGAACTTCATGGCGCTGCCGCTGCCCGAGGAGCTGGGCGCGGCCACCGGCAAGTTCCTGAACCAGATCGGCGACTTCGCCTACAGCGTGGTGCGGAACGAGGCGGCAGGACGGGCGATGGACGAAAGCCAGCGGGCGGAGCTTGCCCGGCTCTACCAGACCGCCAGCGACCTCACGGCGACCTTGCGGGAGGCGGGTAAGTCCGCCGTGAACGAGGGGTTCCGCTTCGCCCGGGCCGGAGCCGGGCTCTCCGACCTGTTCACGGCGTGGCGGCAGCGCGGGGCCGGCAGGGACCCGCTGCAGGGCCAGGCGGCGAAGCACCTGCTCCCGCCGGGGCTGGACCAGATGGGCGCCCAGATGGACCAGATGCCGGTCCTGGTCTACGACGGCCCCTTCTCCGATCACCTGGAGGAGCGGACGCCGGCCATGGGCGGCCCGGCGATCACGCCGGAGGAGGCGAAGGCGAAGGCCCTGGCGTACCTGCCCGAGGGGATCACGGCCGACGTGCTGGAGGTGGGCGAGCGGAACGGGCGGCTGCCGGTCTACGCCGTGCGGCTTGCGCCGGGCGGGGGACGGCCCGCCGCGGCGGTGGACCTCTCCCGGGAAGGCGGCCACCTGGTGTCCTACATCAATGCCCGCCCGGCGGGCGAGCCCCGGCTCACGCTGGAGGAGGCCCGGGAGGCCGGGCTGGCCTATCTCGCCGCCCACGGCTGGACGGAGATGGAGCCCACCTACGGCGAGGTGGCCGGCGGCTTCGCCACGGTGCAGTACGTGTACGCCCCCGGGGGCGTGCGGATCTACCCGGACCAGGTGAAGGTGCGCATCGCCCTCGACAGCGGCGAGGTGGTCGGGGTGGACGCCCGCAGCTACGTGATGTCGCACCGGGAGCGCGGCGGCCTGACCCCGGCGGTCACCCGGGAGCAGGCCCGGGCGGCCGTCAACCCGGAGCTGCAGGTGGAGGAGGCCCGGCTGGCCCTGATCCCGACGGAAGCCGGGGACGGCGAGGTGCTGTGCTGGGAGTTCCGCGGCACGCTCGGGGGAGACACGTACCTGGTCTACGTGAACGCCCACACCGGCCTGGAGGAGCGGATCCTGCAGATGCTGATCACGGAAAACGGCACGCTGGCGCTCTGACCAGTTCCCGGGCGCAACGGGGTGCCGCAGTCTCACGGGGTCGCCGCGCACCGGGGAAGGGGGCCCCGTGTGCGAAATGGCGCGTG
>QGVE01000064.1 GCA_003242675.1 Bacillota bacterium
CGCCTCTGCACCGAGGCGGATCCGGTCCCACTGGGGAGCCGCAGGCGACTGGCCGCCGCCGCGGCGCAAGGGCCTGCCCGGTTGCGGGACCGGACTGTCCAGCGGCTTCCCACCCGGGCGGCTGAGCCGATGCGCTCGGGATAAATCGGCGCAGACCGCGCAGAGCTCCAGCGGCTGAGCGACCGGTCGCCATTTCGAAGAGGTCTGGTCCTCGAACGAGACGCACTACGCTGTGGCGAAGGGGAGAGCGGTGCATGGCGCAGGTCGATCGCGTGCTGGAGAGGATTGCCGAACAGGGCATTCAGATGATTGACGTGAAGTTTGTTGACGTGCTCGGGATGCTGCACCACCTCACGGTGCCGGTGGGCGCCGTGGATGCCGAGCAGCTGAGCGAGGGCTTCGTCTTCGACGGCTCGTCCATCCGGGGCTTCCGCGGGATTGCCGAATCCGACATGATCCTGCGGCCTGACCTTTCGACAGCGGTCTGCGACCCGTTTGTCGAAGGGCCCACGCTCTCCCTGATGGGAGACGTGATGGAGTCCGGGCTGAAGGAGTACGGCCGCGACCCGCGCGGCGTCGCCCGCAGGGCCGAGCGCTACCTGCGCGAGAGCGGCGTTGCGGACGTCTCCTACTGGGGCGTTGAGATGGAGTTCTTCGTGTTCGACAACGTCCGGTTCCAGGCCGGTCCCGACGCCTCCTTCTACTACGTGGATTCCGACGAAGCGCACTGGAACTCGGGCCGGGTGCCCAACGGCGGGTACAAGGTGAAGCACCAGCAGGGCTACCTGCGGGCCTTGCCCATCGACGACCAGACCAACCTCCGCACCGCTATGGTGCGGCAACTGCAGGCGATGGGGCTCGTGGTGGAGCGGCACCACCACGAGGTGGCCTCGGCGGGGCAGAACGAGATCAACTTCCGCTTCTCCACGCTGGTGGACACGGCCGACAAGGCGGTGCTCTACAAGTACGTGGTCAAGAACGTCGCCAGGGCCCACGGCAAGACGGCCACCTTCATGCCCAAGCCGCTCTACGGCCACTCCGGATCCGGGATGCACTGCAATCAGTCGCTGGCCAAAGACGGCGTGAACCTGTTCTATGACCCCAACGGGTACGCCAATCTCAGCCAGCTCGCCCTCTGGTACATCGGGGGGCTGCTGCACCATGCCAGCGCCCTTCTGGCGATCACCAACCCGACCACCAACTCCTACAAGCGGCTGGTTCCCGGGTACGAGGCGCCGGTGAGCCTCGTCTTCTCCAGGGCCAACCGGTCCGCCGCCATCCGCATTCCGGTCAGCCTCTCGGCCAGGACGACCCGCATCGAATTCCGCACGCCGGATCCGTCGGCCAACCCGTACCTCGCCCTGGCCGCGCAGCTCATGGCGGGCCTCGACGGCATCCGCCGGCGGATCGATCCGTCGGCTGCGGGCTTCGGCCCCGTCGATGTCGACATCTATCGCCTTCCGGACGCGGCTCTGGTGCAGCTGAAGCAGGCGCCCGCCTCGCTGCGCGAGGCGCTGGAAGCCCTGAAGGCCGATCACGAGTTCCTTTTGGAGGGCGACGTCTTCTCGGAGGATCTGATCGAGGCCTTCATCGCGCTGAAGGAGGAGGAAATCCGGAAGCTGGAGACGCACCCGCATCCGGTGGAGTTCGAGATGTACTACGACAATTAACGACCCCCTGAACGACGAGGGGCCGGGAACCCGCCGCAGTGCAGGCGGGTTCCCGGCCCTCTGCGCGTCCGTGCCCGGGGTGCGCACTTCTCAGTCCGTGCTCTCCGCCCGGGCCCGCTCGGGCAGCAGCAGCGAGGCCAGGATGGAGACGGTGATCGTGCCGAGGACGACGGTGAGCGACACCCAGGTCTTCACGTGGAAGCCGAAGGGCAGGGCCAGCATCTTGCCGCCGATGAACATGAGGACGAAAGCGAGCCCCAGGCTGAGGTAGCGGAACCGGTCCAGGATGCCGGCGAGCAGGAAGTAGAGCGCACGGAGGCCCAGGATGGCGAAGACGTTGGAGGTGAGGACGATGAAGAAGTCCTGGCTGAGGGCCATGACGGCCGGGATCGAGTCGACGGCGAAGATGAGGTCGGTCGCCTCGACCATGACGATGGCCATGCCCAGCAGCGTCAGCTCCCAGCGGCCGCGCTTGCGCGTGATGATGGCGTGGCCGTCGTACCCGGGGTAGGCGGGCAGCACCCGGGACAGCAGCTTGTAGACCTTGTTGTCCTCCAGCGAGCCCTTCTCCTCGTCGTTCTCACGCAGCATCTTGAAGCCGGTGATCACCAGGAAGACGCCGAAGACCGGCAGCAGCCAGCTGAACCGCTCGACCGCCTCGACGCCCAGGAAGATGAGGATGCTCCGCATCGTCACGGCGCCGATCACGCCCCAGGCCAGGGCCCGGTGCTGAAGGCCGCCCCGGATGCCGAAGAAGCTGAAGATCGTGGCGATGACGAAGAGGTTGTCGACGCTGAGCGCCTTCTCCATGGTGTAGGCCGCAATATACTGCATCCACAGCTCGAGGCCGTACCGGTAGTACACATACCCGCTGAAGAGCAGCGCGAGCAGGATCCAGGCCAGCGAGGTCACCGCGGCCTCCTTCAGCCCGATGTCGTGGTCGTCCTTGTGCAGGACGTACAGGTCGAGCCACGTCGCGAAGATCACGAATAGAAAGAAGGCCGTAAGTTCTAAGGTGTGCAACGCGCTTCCTCCTCTTTTGCCGCCCAATCGTCTTACCGGGGCACCCCTCTGCCGCGCAGGCGGGAACACAACAGGGGCACGAC
Source organism: Bacillota bacterium (assembly GCA_003242675.1). The sequence goes on from QGVE01000064.1 coordinate 2,777, forward strand.
AAGTCCCTGTTCCCTGTGGAACAAGGTCTTGCCATGCCCCAGTGTGCGCTGGTGGCCGGAACAGCCGGGGGCGTAAAACCCGCCATGACCGACTGCCCCACCTGCAAGTGCAGGCCGGCTACTCCCCTTGTACTACTATACAACTACCTCTTTAGTATAGAGGCACTCCCGGGCGATGTAAAGAGATCGGCGGTGATGAAGGGGCAAGCCGGATCCGCGCCGTCTTACCAGCAGAAGCTGCACAGAAAGGGCGTGGGACGATGCAGTCAGCACGGCTCAGCCGGAACGTCTTCTGGGGGCTGGCCCTGATCGCGGCGGGGCTGCTGCTCCTCGCGGGCGACTTCCACGTCGTGCTCTGGCCGCTGCGCGCGCTCATGGGTCCGCTGGCCCTGGCCATTCCGGGCCTCATCTTCGCCGCCGTCTACGCGGGCAACCGGGAGCAGTGGTGGGCGATCATCCCCGCCGGGCTGATGCTCACCCTGGCCGGGGTGGCCCTGGTGGATGCTGTCCTGCCGCGGGTCAGCACGGGCTGGCTCTTCTTCTGCGGGCTCGCGGTGACCTTCGGCCTTGTCTGGCGGGAGACGGGCGGCGTCCAGCGGTGGGCCCGTGCGGTGGCCCTGCTCTGCCTGGGCATGACCGCCCTTCTCCTCCTCGGCTCGCTGCTTCGCTACGCGCTGCCGCTCGCCCTGGTGGCCGCCGGACTCTACCTGCTCGCGGGCCGCAGCCGGGAAGAGTAGCGCCGGGCACCGCCGGCCGGAGCCGCGCCGCATACCCGCGGGGGTTCAGGCGCAGACTACCTCCCCGGAGGTGTCCGCGCGTGACGATCCGAGAGGGAACCTCGCAGGCGACGCAGCAGTCACTGTACCGGCAGATGGTCGCCCGGGCGGAGCCCAGTCCGCCCCGGCTGCGGAACGCGATCATGGCGTTCATCTCCGGGGGGCTGGTCTGCACGGTGGGAGAGCTCATCACGGACTTCTGGGAGCGGGTGCTGCGCATCTCGCACAAGCAGGCGGCCGATCCGACGGTGGCGACCCTGATCTTTGTGGCCGCGCTGCTCACCGGCCTGGGCTACTTCGACAAGCTGGCCCGGTACGCCGGCGCCGGCCTGGCGGTGCCGGTCACCGGCTTCGCCAACGCCATGACCTCCTCGGCGCTGGAGTTCAAGCGCGAGGGGCTGGTCTTCGGCATCGGCGGGCGGATGTTCCAGCTGGCCGGCGCGGTCATCGTCTACGGCGTGGTCACCGCCTTCACGGTGGGCATCGTCACGGGCATCGCGCGGCTGGTGCGGTGAGGGATCGCCGTGGCGAGAAAGCGCGTCGGAAAGCAGACGGTCAGGCTGGAGCAGCCGCCCGTGATCATCGGGGCGGCGGCAGTGGCCGGGCCGCTGGAGGCCCAGGGGCCGCTGGGGCACGAGTTCGACCAGACGTATCCTGACCTGACGCTCGGTCAGGACTCCTTCGAGAAGGCCGAGCGCCAGATGATGATCGACGCCTGCAACCTGGCCCTGCGCCGGGCGGGCATCATCAAGAAGCCGCCGGCTGTGGACTACTTCCTGGCCGGGGACCTGCTCAACCAGCTGATCACGACCTCGTTCAGCGGCCTCGAGCTGGGCGTGCCGCTGTACGGGCTCTACGGCGCCTGCTCCACGTTTGCCGAGGCCCTGTCCCTCGGGGCCAAGCTCATCGACGGGGGCTTCGCCGACCGGGTGCTCTGCGCGGTCTCCAGCCACCACGGCACCGCCGAGCGGCAGTACCGCTACCCGACCGAGTACGGCAGCCAGCGGAAGCCGTACGCCCAGCACACGGTGACCGGCGCCGGCGCCGCCGTGCTGGCCGCCGCCGGCGAGGGGCCCCGGATCACCTACTGCACCATCGGCAAGGTGGTGGACTGGGGGGTCGCCGACCCGCTCAACCAGGGCGCCGCCATGGCCCCGGCCGCCGTGGACACGATCGAGGCGCACCTGAGGGACACCGGGCGGAGGGTGGAGTACTACGACCTCATCGTCACCGGCGACCTGGCCAAGTTCGGTTCCGAGATGGCCCGGCGGCTCGCCGCGGAGCGGAACCTGGTGCTGGGCGACAACTACCGGGACTGCGGCGTGATGGTGTACGACACCACCCGACAGGACGTGCACAGCGGCGGAAGCGGCTGCGCCAGCTCGGCGATCGTCACCTGCGGCCACCTGCTGAAGGAGATGGCGCGGGGCCGGCTGCGGCGTCTGCTGGTGGTCTCCACCGGCGCGCTGTTCTCGCCGACCAGCTTCCAGCAGGGCGAGAACATCCCCACCATTGCCCACGCGGTCGCAGTGGAGGCATGACCCCCATGATGTACCTGAAGGCCTTTCTCGTCGGCGGGCTGATCTGCCTGATCGCGCAGGTGATCCTCGACAACACCAAGCTGAGCCCCGGCCACGTGCTCTCCGGCCTCACGGTGGCGGGCGGCGTGCTGGGCGGGCTCGGCCTCTACGACAAGCTGGTGGAGTTTGCCGGCGCCGGCGCCGCGGTGCCCATCTCCAGCTTCGGCAACGCGCTGGTGAAGGGCGCGCTGCAGGAGCTGGACCAGAACGGGCTGCTCGGCGTGCTCACCGGCATGTTCGAGGTGACCAGCACCGGCATCGCGGCGGCGATCGTCTTCGCCTTCCTGACGGCGGTGACGTTCAACCCGAAGAGCTGAGGCCCGCCGGGCTGACCCCGGGCCCCGCTGCATAGAGTAGTGGGGCGAAGGGGGGAGGCCCGGCGTGTTCGGTTTTCAGCCCCACGGTTCCGACGACCTGGTCTACCAGCACATCGCCGACTGGGCCCGCCAGGTCGGCCTTTGGCTCGCGCAAAGGCAGGCGGAGGGAGGGGCGGCGGGCGACCTGCGGACCTGGCAGGAGCGCTTCGCCGCGCTGGAGCGGGAGGCGCTCTCGGCCCTGCAGGCCGGCCGCCCGGGGGACAGGCGGCCGGACGCGGCCGACCTGGTGCGCCGCGCCTGCGACACGTTCGAAGGCTTCATGGGTGCCGCAGCCGGCGGGTGGGGGGCCGCAGCGCCGGAGGAGCAACCCCGGCTGAGCCCGGTCCCGCCCGGCGGACACCGGCTGCCGCCGCTCCCGTACCCCTACGACGCGCTCGAGCCTTACGTCGACGCCGAGACGATGCGGCTCCACCACGACCGGCACCACCGGAGCTACGTGGAGGGGCTCAACCGGGCCGAGCGCGCGCTGGCCGAGGCGCGCGCCGCCGGCGACTGGGCCCTGGTGAAGCACTGGGAGCGGGAGCTGGCGTTCCACGGCGCGGGCCACTACCTGCACACCCTCTTCTGGGAGAGCATGGCCCCTGGGGGCGGCGGAGAGCCCGAGGGCGAGGTCCTGACGCAGATCCGGCAGGACTTCGGCGATTTCCAGCGGTTCCGGGAGCAGTTCAGCCGTGCGGCCGAGAGCGTGGAGGGGGGCGGCTGGGCGATCTGGGTCTGGTCTCCGCGGGCGAATCGCTCCGAGATCCTGACGGCGGAGAAGCACCAGAACCTGAGCCAGTGGGACGTCGTGCCGCTCCTGCCGCTGGACGTGTGGGAGCACGCGTACTACCTGAAGTACCGGAACGACCGCGCGGCCTACGTCGAGCAGTGGTGGAACGTGGTCAACTGGCCAGGCGTCGAGCGGCGGCTCCGGCAGGCGCGCCGGCTGCACTGGGAGCCCGCGTGACGGGCCCCCGGGGCATGGGGCTGGCCCCCCGGGGAGCGCCCCGGAAGGTGCCTTTGCCCCCTGCCCGGGGGCCCTTTTGCTGTGCCCAGCAAGCGGGTCCTCTGCCGCTACGGACGGCCCCTCTGGTGGCTGCGCCGGATCGCCTGCCACTCCTTGAAGAGCTTCTTCGCCTGATCCTTGGTGATCCGACCGCTCTTCACGGCCTCGTCCAGCCGCTCCTTCACCTCATCCTCGGTGGCGTGGAGGGAGAGCCCCAGCCGCCGCATCTGCCGCCACTCTCGCAGGCGGGCGGCCTCTGCGGCGGTGATCCTCCCCTCCCGGGCGGCCTGGTCGATGAGCTGCTCGATCTCGGCGTTCAGCTGCTCCAGCCGGCTGCGGCGCAGCTCACGGATGTCCTTCAGCAGCTGCTCCATGCCCGGCGACAGCTTCGGCGACTCCTTCTCGTGCCCGGTGGAGGCGGCGAGGGCGAGGTTCCCCAGGAAAAGGGCTGCCCAGCCGGTCACCAGCACCAGGGCCAGAAAGCGATGAATCCTGTGCACTGCGTCACCTCCCTGTGCGTTTCAGGTGGGGGTGGGGCGGCCCTCTTCCCCCGCGGGCTCGGGGCCTTCCTCCATGCCCAACAGCGGCCCGCCGATTCCGCCCGCGAGGTAGCCCAGCGCCGCCGCCCGGTGGCTCCAGGCCTCTCCCTCCCGCATCTGGGAGAGCACCCGCTGGGTCTCGGAACGGACGGCCTCCTGCTCCCCGGTCTCGGGGCGATTCCGGTTCTCTGCCATGCGCTGCCCTCCTTTGTGGGATAGTGTGCCCAGGGGAAGGCCGCTTCCATGAACTTGTCTCACCAAACCCTTTTCTGTATAATCACCAGGGTAAGATACCCACCGTGCGGGAAGGAGAAGAGTCATGGGCAACTATCCGAACCTGTGGCCGTACCAGGAAGCACAACGCATCATCGAACGCTGGCCGCAGAAATCGCGCTACATCCTGGAGACCGGGTTCGGCGCGTCCGGTCACCCGCACATGGGCACCATCGGCGAGGTGGTCCGCACCTTCTACGTGGCCAAGGCCCTGCGGGAGATGGGTCGCGAGTCGGAGATCATCGTCTTCTCCGACGACATGGACGGCTTGCGCAAGATCCCCGGCAACATCGACGCGCCCTGGCTGAAGGAGCACCTGGGCAAGCCGGTGACCCGGATCCCCGATCCCTACGGCTGCCACGAGTCGTTCGGCCACCACATGAACGCCGAGCTGAACGAGATGATGGCGAAGACCGGCATTCAGGCCACCTTCCGCTCCGCCAGCGAGTGCTACGCCGACGGCACGTTCGACGAGGGCATCCGGCACATGTTCCGGCACATGCAGGGCATCATGGACCTGGTGCTGCCGACGATGCGGCCGGAGAACCGGGAGGGCTGGTTCCCGTGGCTGCCGGTCTGTGAGAACTGCGGCAAGGTGTACACCACCCGGGTGGAGTCCTACGACCCGGACGCGGTGACGGTGACGTACTCCTGCACCGGGTCCTTCCGCGACGTCCACGGCTGCGGCTACCGCGGGACGCAGAGCGCCCTGGGAGGCCGGGGCAAGTTCTTCTGGAAGGCCGACTGGGCCCTGCGCTGGTACGTGTTCGACGTCGACTTCGAGATGCACGGCAAGGACCTGATCGACTCGGCGAAGCTCTCCAAGGCCATCGTCCGGCTCCTGGGCGGCGACCCGCCCCACACCATGTTCTACGAGCTCTTTCTCACCGAGGAGGGGCGGAAGATCTCCAAGTCCTCCGGCATCGGCATCACCATGGAGAACTGGGGCCGGTGGGGCACCCAGGACTCGCTGAACCTCCTGATGTTCCGCAACCCGCGCCAGCAGAAGCGGCTGAGCCCCGAGACCGTCATCCAGTACACCGACGAGACCCTGACGATGAAGCCGGACGACCCGCAGTACCCCTTCATCTACTACCGGGGCGACCGGCCGGACCTCGGCGGGCTGCGCTACTCGGACATCATCAACCTGGTCAACGCGATCTCGGAGACCGACCCCGACATCCTGCTCGAGTACCTGGGCCGCTCCTTCGGTCACGAGCGCATCCGGGCGAACGAGCCCTTCGTGCGCGAGCTGCTGGAGAAGGCCATCCACTACTACGAGGACTTCATCCTGCCCACCCGCAAGACCCCCGAGCTCACCGAGGCCGAGTGGGCGATGGTCGGGGAGTTCGAGCAGCTGATCGAGCGGACCGACGATCCCGAGGAGATCCAGACCGGCGTCTTCAACATCGCCCGGGCCCACGGCATGGAGCCGAAGCGGTTCTTCCAGATCCTCTACGGCGTGCTGCTGGGCTCCGACCACGGCCCCCGGCTGGGCGGATTCGTCACGCTGGTGGGCAAGGAGCGCATTCGCGAGCTGATCCGGGCGGCCCGGGAAAAGGCGCTCGGCTGAGCCCGGAACGAAATCGGGGCTGTCCAGGACGCAGAGGGCTCTGCGTCCTGGACAGCCCCGCCGGCTTTCGGGAGCGGTCAGGCGATCTGGCTCATCTGGTGGAGGAGCTCCAGGGGCGGCGCCGCGGGGTAGGTCTCGCGGCGGTCACCGCTGACCTTCGTCAGGGCGTAGGGCTGGTGCTGGTGGGTGATGCGCTGCAGGAACGCCACGAGGTGCGCGCGCGAGCAGAACTTAAAGGCGAAGGCGTCGGCGGCGGGATGGCGCATGCGGCTCTCCGGGATCAGGACGTAGGCCAGGTGCTCGTCTTCGAACTGCTCCAGGCAGTACTTGCACAGGAACACCCGGATTCACCTCCAACGTGGTCACTCCAACGAGCATTATAAGACTTACTATCAATCCCAACAATGGTTCAGGGTCGATGGGCCGCCCGTGCTCCCTTGACCTTCCCCGCACATCCGTCTACAACGCCGCGGCGCGTAGGACAGGTGCCCTAGATATATCGGATCTAATTGGTGACAAACGGCTTTAGAAAGTATCCGGCTGATCTTTCATATGATAAAATGTAGCTGAGTTGCAATCGGATGTCCGTGATCGACCATCGCCGATTTGGAAGAGGAGGGGAACACGTTGTCCGTGGATCTCATGCCCCGGCAGGACGAGACCTCCACGCGCCGGGAGATCATCAACCTGCTGCGGGTTGTTGGCCCCCTCACGGTAGGCGAGCTCGGGGAGCGGCTTCACATCACCCATGTCGCTGTGCGGCGCCACCTCACGTCCCTGGAGCGCGACGGGCTGGTGACCTCCGTGCAGCAGCGGCTGCCCATGGGGCGGCCCACGCGGGTGTACTCGCTGACCGAGGCGGCCGACAACCTGTTCCCGAAGAGGTACAGCACGCTGACGGTGGAACTGCTGGACTTCCTGAACGAGACGGACCCCGCGCTGGTGGATGCGTTCTTCCGCCGGCGGGGGGAGGAGATGGTCCAGCAGCTGCGCGCGCAGGTCAATGCCGAAACCCTGGCCGGACGGGTGGAGCAGCTGGCCAGGGTGCAGCAGGCGAACGGGTACCTCGCCCAGTGGGAGCAGGACGAGGACGGCGCCTGGGTGCTGAAGGAGTTCAACTGCCCCGTGCACCTGGCCGCCCGCCGGTACCCGCAGGCCTGCACCTACGAGCTGGAGTCCTTCAAAGCTGTCCTGGGAACCGACAACGTCGAGCGGGTGGAGTGCATCGCCCGGGGCGGTCAGTGCTGCCGCTACCGGATCTTGCCCTGACCACCCGTGCCGGGCGCCGGCCTCTCTGCGAGGCCGGCGCTTTTTGCGCGCCTCTCGCGGGGCCGGGGCGCGGGGCGGCGCCCCGGGAACCTGGAACCTGAGGCAGGGGAGCGGCTGGAAACGGCGAATCTGTCTGCACTGGCCGAATGTTGTGCACGCCGGGGGCAGGTGGGGGATGAAGGCCCGTTCGCTGCTGTTCAACCTGTGGGGCGACTACATCCAGCACGTGGGGGGCGAGGTCTGGGCCTCGACCCTGACCGCCTGGGTCCGGCCGTTCGGCGTCAGCGAGGCGGCGCTGCGGCAGGCGCTCTCCCGCATGGCCCGGCAGGGGTGGCTCGAGGTGCGCAAGGTGGGCAACCGGACCTGCTACGCCCTGTCGGCCGCGGGGCGGCGGCGCATCGCCGAGGCCTCCCGGCGGGTCTACGACGGGCGCGACGCCGACTGGGACGGCCGGTGGCGGGTGCTGGTGTACTCCGTCCCCGAGTCCCTGCGGAACCGGCGGAACGACCTGCGCCGCGAGCTCATCTGGACGGGCTTTGCCCACCTCTCCCCGGGCACCTGGATCTCGCCCAACCCCCTGGAAGAATCGGTGCGCGCGCTCATCCGGCGGTACGGCCTGGAGCCCTATGCGACGCTCTTCGTCGCCCGCGACGTGGAGCCCTGGTCCGCGCCGGAGCTGGTGCGCCGCTGCTGGGACCTGGACGCGATCCAGGAGAGCTACGACCGGTTCCTCGCGCGCTGGGAACCCCGCCTCGCCGCGGCATCCGGCCTGCAGACGGACGAGGAGCAGTTCGTGGAGCAGATCCGCCTCGTCCACGACTACCGCAAGTTCCTGTTCGTCGACCCCGGGCTGCCGCGCCAGCTCCTGCCCGAACGCTGGCGGGGGCACGACGCCCGCCGGCTGTTCCAGGCGTACTACGCCCGGCTGCGGCCCGGGGCGCTCCGGTTCCTGGAGCGGTACTTCGAGCCCACGCAGACCCACGATGGAGGAGGAGAGGAACGTGGCGTACGAGAACATCCTGGTCTTCCGTGAGGGGGCCGTCGGCCGGGTGCAGCTGAACCGCCCCGAGGCCCTCAACGCGCTCAACTCCCGGATGATGACGGAGCTGGTGGAGGCATTCCGGGAGCTGGACCGCGACCCCGCCATCCGGTGCCTGCTCCTGCACGGCAGCGAACGCGCCTTCGGCGCCGGGGCCGACATCAAGGAGATGGCGGGGCAGGGCGCCATCGACATGTACACCCGGGACTACATCGACCTCTGGGATGAGATCGCCCGCATCAAGAAGCCGATCGTCGCCGCCGTGAGCGGCTACTGCCTGGGCGGCGCCCTGGAGCTGGCGATGACCTGCGACATCATCGTCGCCTCGGAGACGGCGAAGTTCGGCCAGCCCGAGATCAACATCGGCGTGCTGCCCGGAGCCGGCGGCACCCAGCGGCTGACCCGGGCCGTCGGCAAGTCCCTGGCGATGGAGATGGTGCTGACCGGCCGCATGATCACCGCCCAGGAGGCCCTGGCGGCGGGGCTGGTCAGCCGGGTCGTGCCCGTGGAGGCCTACCTCACGGAGGCCCAGAAGCTGGCCGGGGAGATCGCCTCCAAGTCGCCGGTGGCGCTGCGCCTGGCCAAGGAGGCGGTGCTGCAGGCCTTCGAGAGCAGCCTGAGCAGCGGGATCGCCTACGAGCGGCGGCTCTTCGCCCTGGCCTTCGCCTCGGAGGACCAGAAGGAGGGCATGCGGGCCTTCGTCGAGAAGCGGAAGCCCGAGTGGAAGGGGAGGTAAGTCCGTGAGCGAGGCGGCGGTGCGCTGTCACCTGGACGCCGAGGGCGTCCTTCGCATCACGCTCAACCGCCCGGAGCGGCTCAACGCCTTCAACCAGGCCCAGCACGAGGGACTGATCGCGGCCCTGGAGCAGGCCGAACGGGACCCGGCCGTGCGCTGCGTGGTGATCACCGGCGCGGGGCGGGCGTTCTGCGCCGGCCAGGACCTGGAGGCGATCGGCGACCTGCCCGTCGGCGACCTGGTCCGGCGGTACTACAACCGCTGGGTCATGCAGATCCGCAGCCTGGAGAAGCCGGTCCTCGCCGCGGTGAACGGGGTCGCCGCCGGCGCGGGGGTCAGCCTCGCCCTGGCCTGCGACCTGATCGTCATGGCCGAGAGCGCCGCGTTCCTCCAGGCCTTCGTGCGGATCGGGCTCGTGCCGGACTCCGGCGCGTCCTACTTCCTGCCGCGCCTCATCGGTTACCACAAGGCGATGGAGCTGGCGCTGTTCGGCGAGCGGGTCAGCGCGGCCGACGCCCTGGCTCTGGGGCTCTGCAACCGGGTCGTACCCGACGACCAGCTGGAGGCGGCGGTGGCGGAGTGGGCCGGGCGGCTGGCGCGAGGGCCGCGCGCGCTGGGCTGGATCAAGCGGCAGATGAACCAGGGGCTGGAGCGCTCCCTGGAAGAGGTGCTGGCCCTGGAGGCGTACCATCAGGAGGCCGCGGCCGCGACCCGGGACGCGCAGGAGGGCATCCGGGCCTTCATCGAGCGGCGTGAGCCGCGGTTCACGGGGAGGTAGCGGCTGTGCAGCGGATTGGCGTCGTCGGCGCCGGCACGATGGGCACCGGCATCGCAGAGGTCGCGGCGCAGTCGGGCTTTGACGTGCTGCTCTACGACGTCGACCCGAAGGCCCTGGCCAGGGCCCTGGAGCGCGTGGAGGCCGACCTGCAGCGGCAGGCGGCGAAGGGGCGGATTCCGGGGTCGGCGGTGAGGGCGATCCGCGAGCGGATCACGACGACGACCAGCCTGGGCGACCTCGCCGCCGCGGACTTCGTCATCGAGGCGGCCCCGGAGGACCTGGAGCTGAAGCGCCAGCTGTTCGAGCGGCTGGACCGGCTGTGCCGGCCGGAGGTGGTGCTGGCCACCAACACCTCGTCGCTCTCGGTCACGCAGATCGGCGCGGCGGCGCTCCGGCCGGGCCGGGTGGTGGGCATGCACTTCTTCAACCCGGTGCCGGCGATGCAGCTGGTCGAGGTGGTGGCCGGCGACGCCTCGGGGGAGGCCGCGCTCCAGGCGACGGAGGCCCTGGCCGAGGCCTTGGGCAAGCGGCCCGTGCGGGTCCGGGACACTCCCGGGTTCGTCGTGAACCGGGTGGCCCGGCCGTTCTCGGGCGAGGCCCTGCGCCTGCTGGGGGAACGGGTGGCCGCACCCGCCCAGATCGACCGGATCGCGCGCCTGGCCTGCGGCTTCCGCATGGGCCCCTTCGAGCTGATGGACCTGGTCGGGCTCGACATCAGCCTCGCCGTGCACCGGTCGGTGTACGAACAGTTCTTCGGCGCCCCCCGCTTCCGCCCGCACCCGCTGCAGGAGCGCATGGTGAAGGCGGGCCGGCTGGGGCGCAAGACCGGGCAGGGGTGGTACCGGTACCAGGACGGCCGTGCGGTGGACGGCCCGGCCCCCGCGCAGCACGCGCGGGTGCCCGGCCCGCGGGTGCCGGAGGTTCGGCGCGTGGCCGTGCTGGGCGACCCCGACCTGGCGGACCTGGCCGCGCAGGCGGGGTACCGGCTGGTGGACTGCTGCGCGGACGCCGACCTGGTGGTCCTCGGCGATCCGGGGCTGCTGGTGGGCCGGCAGCCCGCGCCGGAGGTGGTGGTCCTGGTCGAGGCCTCCACGCGCTCGACGACGGAGCTGGCCGCGCAGGTGGTGAACCCGGCGCGCGTCGTGGGCTACGGGGGCCTTCCCCGGCTCAGCCGGCGCCAGCTGGTGGAGGTGGCCCCGGGGCTGCGGACGGACCCGTCGGCGACGGACCTGGCGGTGCGCTTCTTCCACTCGCTGGGCCGCGACACGGAGGTCGTGGGCGACAGCGCGGGGCTGGTCGCCGCCCGGCTGCTGGCGTGCCTGATCAACGAGGCGGCCTTCGCCCTGCAGGAGGGCGTCGCGACTGCGGAGGCGATCGACACGGCCGTGCGGCTCGGGCTCAACTACCCGCTCGGCCCGCTGGAGTGGGCGGATGAGCTCGGCCCCGACCGCGTGCTGGCGGTGCTGGAGGGGCTGCAGCGGGAGCTGGGGGAGGAGCGGTATCGCCCTGCGCCGCTCCTGCGCAAGCATGCGATCGCCGGGGTGCC
>QGVE01000065.1 GCA_003242675.1 Bacillota bacterium
GCCGCACGCAGGGGCGCAGCAACCCGGCGTGAGCCGCGCGCATACCCAGATATTGGCATCTGCGTTGTGCCGCATCTCTTGCAGCCAGGCGCATAGGGTACAGTGAGACCCCCGACAGGCACAGGTCGCACGGGCCGCAAGGCCGACTGACCGGCGCCGCCTGGGGGTCTCGTCGTGCCTGGCGAGAGCTGCGTCAGCTCCAGCTTTTGGCATTCGATTTCGCTGCATATCTTGGTGCGCGGCGCATACAATACCAGCGAGACCCCCGACAGGCACAGGTCGCACTGGCTGCAAAGCCGACCGACCGCCGCCACCAGGGGGTCTCGTCGCGCGCCTGACTAATTGTTATACTCATGAAGTGCAATCACCAAGGCCCGTTTCGTGAAACGCGCCAGAACAGGGGAGTTGTCCACCATGTCGCGGAACTTGCGGATCGAGCAGTTTCTTCCCGCCGTAACCCTCGTCACCCGACCGCTCCCGGGAAGCGCGGACTTCCCCGTGACCGCGGCGATGGTGACTGGCAGGCGGCACCGGGTGGTGGTCGACACCCTGATCCGCCCGGCCGACATGGCCCGGTTCGCCGGGGCGACCCTGGTCGTCTACACCCACTTCGACTGGGACCACTGCTGGGGCACCGGCGCTTTTCCGGGCGTGCCGGTGCTCGGCCACCGGATGACCCGGGAGCGGCTGACGGCCCCGGAGGCCGCGGCGTTCCTGGAAGAGATGCGGGCGAAGAATCCCGCGGACTTCGAGGGGAGCCGCATCATTCCCCCGGACATCACTTTCGGGGACCGCCTCACCATCGACGCCGGCGGCCTGACCCTGGAACTGCACCACCTGCCCGGGCACACCGCCGACTCGGCCGTGGTGCATGTGCCCGAGCTGGGGCTGCTGCTGGCCGGCGATGCCGTGGAGGCGCCTCTGCCGACCCTGAGTGAGCCGGGGCACATCCAGGTCTGGGCGAGGGCCCTGCGCACGTGGGCCCGGGCCGGCCTGCGGCACGTGGTCCCGGGACACGGCCGGCCCGGCGGGCCCGAGCTGCTGGAGGCCAACGCGGAGTACATCGAGCGAGTCCTCGAAGCCGCCGAAGACGGCCTGGCAAAGGGGCTGTCCCCGGCGGAGATCGCCGCGGGGCTGCCCCTGACCGCGGTGATCCCTGCGGAGGCGGCCGCCCACCTGCCTCCCTACTACCGGCAGCAGCACGAGGCCAACCTCGCGGCGGCGGTCGTCGAACTACAGGCGGCTGCACGGGGGACCCCGCCCGACCAGGCGGGACGCTGACGGACGCGGGCCCAACGGACACCGCGGGTACCACCCGGAAACGAAACAATAAACCGCAGGCGGAGCCGCATCCGGCTCCGCCTGCGCGTGTGTTGGTGTCGGAGGCGGGACTTGAACCCGCACGGGAAACCCCATACGCCCCTCAAACGTACGCGTCTGCCAATTCCGCCACTCCGACAGCGATGTTCGGGAATTGCCCCCGGCCACGCGGCCAGCGTGTCCGGGGGCGATGGTGGTGGGCGGTACTGGGATCGAACCAGTGACCCCTTGCGTGTGAAGCAAGTGCTCTCCCGCTGAGCTAACCGCCCGTATGTTGGTGGGGAGAGGAGGATTCGAACCTCCGAAGCGGTTGACGCAGCTGATTTACAGTCAGCCCCCTTTGGCCTCTTGGGTATCTCCCCACTCGCAGAATGATATGTTACACGAAGATCCACTCGGGTTCAAGTGTCAATCGCGCGCAATGGCGGGCGGAAAATCCAGCACGCCGGCAAGAGTTTTGTCCGGAAGCGGCGAAACTCTCGCCAACGGAGGTGAAATCGGTGACACTCGGCCCCTGGTTCTTCGGTCAGACCGCGGTCGACTGGCAGGCCTATGCGATGGCCGACGACCTGGCTGACCGGTTCGCACAGACCGCAGCAGAGTACGACCGCACCGGCACTTTCCCCTTCGCGCACTTCGAGGCCCTGCGGGAGCGCGGCTACCTTGCGCTGACCGTCCCCCGCGAATACGGCGGCCTCGGCGCCGGCGTACATGCGCTGGTCTTCGCGCAGGAGCGGCTCGCCCAGGGCGACGGATCCACCGCCCTGGCCGTGGGCTGGCACCTCTACGTCATCGGCAAGCAGGCGGCCAGCCGGACCTGGCCCGAGGACGTGCGCAGGCGGCTGTTCGGTGAGGTCGTGACCGAAGGGGCGCTCCTCAACGCCTGCGCCTCGGAGCCCGAGACCGGCAGCCCGAGCCGCGGCGGCCTGCCGCGCACCACGGCGCGCCGGCTCCCCGACGGCTCGTGGGTGCTCCGCGGCCGCAAGAACTTCACGACGCTGGCCCCGATCCTCCGGTACTTCCTGGTCTCCGCGACGCTGGAGGGCACCGAGGAGGCCGCGTGGTTCCTGGTGCCGCGGGAGTCGCCGGGACTCCGCATCGCGGAGACCTGGGACTCCCTGGGAATGCGGGCGACGGGCAGCCACGACCTGTGGCTGGAGGAGGTCCACGTGCCCGCCGGCGCCCTGCTGGAGTCGGCGCAGGACCGGAGCGGCGCCCGCACCGAGGGCTGGCTGCTCCATGTGCCCGCGGTGTACCTGGGCATCGCCCAGGCCGCCCGGGACTTCGCGGTCAAGTATGCCGTCGAGCGGCGCACGGTCAACCCGCCCGGGCACCCGGAGCCGGCCTCGCGCCTGGCCGACCGGCCCCACGTTCAGCGGCTGATCGGCGAGATGGACCTGGCCCTGCTGCCGGCCCGCCACCTGCTGATGGGCCTGGCCCGCCAGTGGGACGAACACCCCGAGTGGCGCGCGCAGATGGTCAGCGCGGTCGCCGCCTGCAAGCCCTTCGTGGTCGAGACCGCCCTGGGCGTGGTGGACCGGGCGATGCGGATCGCCGGCGGCGCCAGCCTCTCCCGCTCGCTCCCGCTGGAGCGCTTCTACCGGGACGTCCGGGCCGGACTGCACAATCCGCCCATGGAGGACGTGGTGCTGAACACCCTGGCCCGGGCCGCGATCGCGCGGGCGGAAGCGGGCGACGAGGAGGGGCCTGCCACCCGCACTCCGCCGTAAGGCCGGCAGCGCCGGATCCGCCGGCTGCAGGGCAGGGGATCGCGCGGCCGGGGAGCGACCAGGCCGCAAGGCAGGGGATGCCGCGGGAGAGCGGCCAGAAGCCCGCAAGCGTTAAGAGGGGGCGCCTGCCCCCTCTTCTTGCTACGTATTCAGGTCGTTCAGCTCGCCGGTGAGCTGGTAGATGATCCACTCCCCCAGGTTCGTGGCGTGGTCGCCGATCCGCTCCAGCCAGCCGGCGACGTGGAGCAGGTAGGTCGCCTGCCGCACGACCTTGGGATCCCGCTCCATCATCTCCACCAGCTCGTCGAAGACCGCCTTGTACAGGGCGTCCATCTCGTGGTCCCGGGCGATCATGGCGCGCGCCGCGCCCTCGTCTTGCCGGACGAACGCCTCCAGGGCCTCCCGCAACATCTCCTGCGCCAGGGCCGCCATGCGGGGGATGTCGATGAGGGGCTTGATCAGGGGCTCGCCGGCGAGCTTCAGCGTCACCTCGGCGATGTCGGTGGCGTGGTCGGCTACCCGCTCGAGGTCGGTGACCACCTTGAGGCTGGAACCCACGGTGCGCAGGTCGCGGGCCATGGGCTGCTGCAGGGCCATGATCTGCAGGCAGCGCTTCTCAATGGCGATCAGCATCCGGTCGACCTCGTCGTCCCGGTCGATCACCTGCTGCGCCAGGGCCGTGTCCTGCTGCGCCAGGGAGCGCACCGCCTGCTCCACCATTTCGCTCACCAGCTGCCCCATCCGCAGGACCTGCCGATTCAGGTCCATGAGCTGAGTCTCGAGCGCGCTGCGCACGCCACCTACTCCCCCTTTCCAACCGCCCGGCGCCTCAGTCCAGCTGCTCCAGCCCTGCGGCGCGCAGGATCTCCTCGATCAAGTGCTCTTCTGTGTGGATCTGGGGGCACTTGTCGGCGGGACGCTCCGTCTCCGGAGCGGCCGCCTGCGGCTGCTTCTTCGTAGTATGCATATTGGCGTGCATGTCTCTCTCCTCCTCTCCTGTTGTCTTGTCAAGCCCGATGAGGTTGAAAAAAGGAACCCCGGAACGCACCGGGGTTGCTGCAGTCAAGCCTTGCCTGA
This sequence comes from Bacillota bacterium, assembly GCA_003242675.1. Next base: position 4,128 of record QGVE01000065.1, read on the forward strand.
CCCAACGTCCTCGCACTGCTGCGTGCGGATGCTGCGCGGGCTTGCCGCTCCTGTTCTCTTGATTATACGCGCGCGAGGCGTCGCGCGCAAGACCGGTTTTGCGCGGCTACGGCAGCATCCACTCGCTGATCAGCCAGAACGCCAGCGTGAAGAGCCCGAAGCCCAGCAGCGTGATGATCAGCCCGACCACGGCGGGAGACTGATACCACTTGTTCCCGGTTCCTGCCACAGCGGCTCCCCCTTGAGGATGTGCAAGGTCTGTCCGCTATATAGACGCCGCGTGCGGCACCGGTGATATCGCGGGCTAGTAAACCAGCGCGGACACCGGAAGCCGGGGACCGGGCCGGAGCTTCGCCTCCATGCGGCCGGCAACGTTGCGGTAGAACAGCCGGTTGACGACGCCGGCGACCATCGCCTCACGGGCCAGGTCGATCTGCGCGACCTCGGGGCCGTACAGCGCGCGCATCACGGCGGTCTGGCAGTCGGCCGAAGCGCCCTCCAGGTCGGCGCCCAGGGACCAGTCGAACTCCCCCGCCACCACAGGCTCACGGCCGGGCATCCGCCGCCACCGGGCCCGGTTGACCAGCCAGGCCGTCAGGGCCCGCCTCCCCACCGTGGGCTCGGAAAGCCGCCGGACGATCCCCTGCCGGAGCGGTTCGCCCACCGGGCCGTTGAGCACCGTCACGATGGTGCGCTGCAGTTCCTGAATCGAGGCCCGCCCGGCCAGCTTGAGGCACTCCTCGTTCACCGACATCACCAGCTCGACCGCGGGCTCGCCGTACCGGAGCATCAGGTTCGTGGCGATGAAGCCGGCGTTCTCCTCCAGCGCGTAGCCAGCCGAGGGCGGAGTCGGATTCGAGGCCCACTGCCAGAAGGCGTCGAGCACCCGCTCATCGTCCGCGTAGCGCTCCAGCGACCGCTGTACCAGCTCTCTGACCTCCGCGTTCTGCATGGGAACCCCCCTCGGCCCCCAAGTATTGACCAGATCTGGGCCCCCCATACCCTGGGGCGTGGGTGGGGCTTCTGGGCACGTCTGTGCGCCATGCTATGCGGGCCGAAGGGTGGGCGTCCCGGCAGTCGGGCCGGAAATCCCTGGGGCCGGAAGCGGAGAAGGGCCGCCGGCGGATCAGCGCAGGAGCGGCCCGCAGCCGCCCCCCGCACCCGGCCAGCGGATCACGTAGACCGCGTCGCCCGCCCAGCCGGCCGGAAGCCCGTCTCCCAGCTCGACCCGGCTCCCGTCGGCCAGGCGGTACACGAAGACCCCTTTCCAGGGTCCCGCGGCGGCCAGGATCCGGTCGCCCGCCGCATCCCAGAACGCGGGGGCTGCGCCGGCCTCCTCCACCGGGACGGGGGGCCCGCCCTCGAGGGGAACGATCCACGCGCCGCCCCTTTCCCCGAGGACCAGCAGATGATCCCCCCGGGGGCTCCACGCAAGGCGCGCCTCCCAGGCCGGAACCGGCAGCGGCGCGGTCAGCACCCGCCGCTCGTCTTCTTCCCGGTCGTAGATCACCACGCGGCTTCCGCCTGCGGGGAGCCGGGGCGCCAGCGCGGCAATCCGGCTGCCGTCCGGGCTCCATTCCAGCGGGAGCGGCGCGCCGCTCCGGAGGAGCGGTTCGCCCTCCAGGAACCCCGGGATGGTGCGCGCAGCGCCGGTCTCCACATCCACCAGGGCCAGCGCGTACCCGGCCCGGTCGGTGCCGCCCGCGCCGCCCGGGGCGAGGTAGGCCGCCGTGCGCCCGTCCGGCGAGAAGGCCGCTGCCGCCGGCACCGCGGGGGGCAGCCCGGGCGGGGGCCCGGCTTCGGCGGCGGACGGATCCCAAAGCTGCCAGGCCGCTCCCCCGGGCGGCCGGTTGAGCAGGCGGCCCGCAACCCAGTGGAGCGCGCCGCCGTCCAGTTCCGTGGGGATCAGCCGGTTCTCGGCCAGGTCCACGACGATCACCCGGTCATCCCGCCACTCGTCCCCCAGGCTCCGCCAGGACCGCAGGGCGATCCATGCGCCGTCGGGAGACGGCCGGGCCTCGCGGATGGCCGGCGGCAGGGTGAGCAAGGCCTGGGAATCGCCGGTCGTAAGGTCCACCCGCTCCAGATAAGGGAGGCTGGCCTCGCTCCACAGCGTGAGCGGATCGCGGGCGACGGAGAGCCCGCTGCTGGCCGCGACGACGCTCCGCAGATCGAGGTGCAGACGGGCCGGGGCCTCGTCCATGTCGATCCACCAGCGGTGGCCGGCCCCGCGGCCCAAGGTCACCCGCTGCTCACCCGCGCACTCCCGCACCCCGTCCAGCCAGGCGGTCAGGCTGCCGTCGTCGACGGCCTGGTCGAAGTCCAGCACCAGCCGCAGCGGCCCCGCGGGCACGACCGCCTCATGCCCCTCCAGCGGAACCAGGGCGCCGTCCGGGCCGCGGTAGCTCAGGGCGACGGTCGGCTCCGGGTAGCGGACCAGGACCGTGTGCGAGCCGGCGACGCCCTCCAGCCAGGCGCTCCAGCGGTCGGGCAGCGGCGGCTCGAAGCGGGCCTGGATCACGCCGAGGACGGTGCGCACCTGCGCGGGCTCCGCCCCCTCGGTGCGCAGCAGGCCCCGGTAGGGCCTGGCGTCGTCGGCGTCCAGCTGCCAGGTGATCTCCACCGCCCCGGACCCGACGGCCACCTCCCGCTGCCACGGCTCCAGGCGGACGACCGTGATGCCGTCCACGACCCGTGAGAGGACGGGCGTGGCCCGATACAGCAGCCGGTCGACCAGGCGCGGCGGCGCGCCCGTCGCCTCCCCCGAGGGCGCGGGCGCGCCGGAAGGATCCACGTCCGCCGTGGTCGGTACCGCCTCCGGAACCACCGGAGCCTGCTGGGGCCTGCCGCAGCCGGCCAGCAGCATGAGGCCGAGGGCCGCCGACAGGAAGGCACGCATCGCGCCGCGCATCGCCATCATCCTTCCGTCACAAGTGTGACGAGGAAGCGCGGGCCGGGGTTCACATGGACCCCCCTGCCGGCGGCGCCGGCCGGGCCTGGTCGAATCGGCGGCAGGAAACCCCGGCGCGGGAGGAGAATCGTATGGAGACTTTATCCTGGGCAAGTGTAGCGCCGACCTGTCATGGGAAGTATTGCATAGACGGAGGGATACGCACCATGGCCGACACGGAAGCCAAGAACCAGGGGAGCGAGCCGTACTACGCGACCGCCCGCGTTCTCGGCACGGGGACGACCAGCTCGCCGACCATGAAGATCTGGCGGGTCATGGATGAATACCTGACGAAGTACGGGCGCGCGGTCAGCGCGTCCGAGCTCTCGCGCGAGACCGGGCTGTCGATCGAGGAGATCGACGAGATCTTCGCGCAGGAGTACTACCAGAAGCACTACGGGTTCCGCCGCTTTAACAGCCTCGAGGAGTGGCGCGCCTGGGCCCTGGAGACCGGCGTGCTCTACAACCCCGAACTCCACCGGCCGGATCCCGGGGAGGGGCAGGCCGAGGGCGAGAACCGGGCGGAAGGCGCGGCTCCGGCCGGCGGCGCGGGCCCGGAGAACCCCTCGCCGGGCGAGGCGCCCGAAAGCGCCGGCGCATGAGCGGCGGCGTCACGTGCGCAAAGCGAAAGTCCCGACGGGCACCGCCCGCGGGACTTTTCTTAGTTCCCGCAAGGAAAATCGGCGAAGGACGGGGTAATCGGTACGCAGCGGGAATCGGCAGGGCCAGCGCAGCGGCCGGACCCGGCCGGCCCGCGGCACCACGCCCGCCGGAGGGAGGTCTCCCGATGAAGATCGTGATCGCACCGGACTCCTACAAGGGATCCCTGACCGCCGCCCAGGTGGCGGAAGCGATGGCCGCCGGGGTGCGGCGCGTCTGGCCGGACGCGGACCTGGCCCTGGTGCCCATGGCCGACGGGGGCGAGGGCACGGTCCAGGCGCTGGTGGATGCCACGGGCGGCCGGCTGATCACCGCCGCCGTGCGCGGACCCCTCGGCGATCCCGTCGAGGCCGTCTTCGGCATGCTGGGCGACGGCGAGACGGCCGTGATCGAGATGGCGCAGGCGTCCGGCCTTACCCTGGTGCCGCCGGAGCGGCGGAACCCGCTGATCACCACCACGTACGGCACGGGCGAGCTGATCCGCCGGGCCCTGGACCTGGGCGCGAAGCGCCTGATCATCGGCATCGGCGGCAGCGCCACCAACGACGGCGGCGCCGGCATGGCGCAGGCCCTGGGTGCCCGCCTGCTGGACGAGGACGGGCGGGAACTGGAGCCCGGCGGTGCGGCGCTCGCGCGCCTCGCACGCATCGACGTCGCGGGCCTCGACCCGCGGGTGCGGTCGGTGCAGATCACGGTCGCCTGCGACGTCGACAACCCCCTGACCGGCCCCCGGGGGGCCTCCGCGGTCTTCGGCCCCCAGAAGGGCGCCACCCCGGAGATGGTGGTCCAGCTCGACGCCGCCCTGCGCCGGTGGGCGGAGGTGATCCGGCGGGACCTGGGGCGGGACGTGGAGAACGTCCCGGGCGCCGGCGCTGCCGGCGGCCTGGGCGCGGGGCTGATGGCCTTCCTGAATGCCGAGCTCCGCCGGGGCGTCGAGATCGTCGTCGAGGCCACCGGCCTGGACCGCCACCTGGCCGGGGCTGACCTGTGCCTCACCGGGGAAGGCAGCACGGACTTCCAGACCGTGCGGGGCAAGACGCCGATGGGCGTGGCCGCGGCGGCCCGCCGGCACGGCGTCCCGGTGATCTGCCTGTCCGGGGGCCTGGGCCGGGACTACCAGCAGATCTACGACGTCGGCATCGACGCCGCCCTCCCCATCGTCCCCGGTCCGGTGGACCTGGAGACCGCGATCCGGGAGGCGGCGCGCTACGTCACGGACGCGACCGAGCGCGCCCTCCGGCTCGTGGCCGTGGGGAAGCGGCTGAGAACGGCGCAGGAGGGATGACGGACATGCCCAGGTTCGCCGCCAACCTGACCATGCTCTTCACGGAAGTGCCGTTCCTGGAGCGGTTCGCCGCCGCGCAGAAGGCGGGCTTCCGCAGCGTGGAGTTCCTGTTTCCCTATGCCTACTCCGTCTCCGAGATCCAGTCGCGGATCGACCGGCACCACCTGGAGGTCGTCCTGTTCAACCTGCCCGCCGGCGACTGGCAGGCCGGGGACCGGGGCATCGCCGCGGATCCCCGCCGGGTGGAGGAATTCCGGGATGGCGTGAGGCAGGCCATCCCGTGGGCGAAAGCCCTGGGCGTCCCCCGGCTCAACTGCCTGGCCGGCAAGCAGGTTCCGGGGGTCTCCTACGGGGAGCAGTGGAAGACGCTGGTGGAGAACGTCCGCTTTGCCGCGCAGGCCCTGGGGGAGGCGGGACTCAGCCTGACGGTGGAGGCCCTGAACCACTTTGACATCCCCGGCGCATTCCTCACCCGGACCGAGCAGGTGCTGGCCCTGCTGGCCGAGGTCGACCTGCCCAACGTGTTCGTGCAGTACGACGTCTACCACGCCCAGCGGGAGGAGGGCAACCTGGTGCCCACGCTGCGGGAGCACCTGCCCAGGATCGGCCACATCCAAATCGCGGACAGCCCGGGCCGCCACCAGCCGGGCACGGGCGAGATCAACTACCGGTTCGTGCTGGGGGAGCTGGACCGCCTCGGCTACCAGGGGTACGTCTCGCTGGAGTACATTCCCGAGCCCGACACGGTGAGTTCGCTGGGCTGGATTCGGGAGTTCGGGTATCAGCTGTAGGGATAGCGGCAGGCGCCGCGGGGCTGTCGTCCCCGCGGCGCCGTCGCGTCATCTGGTTCCAGCGGCGCCCCGCCCTGCCTTATCGCTCCGGTTCCAGCGACCACCCCTCCGGGCCGGGCCGGGCGAGGAAAGCCGTGCGGCGTTCCTCCGAATCCTCGGCCGTAACCCGGAAGCCGTTGGCGACGGGCCGGATGGACAGGATCTCCGCGCCCGGCAGCCGCGCCCGCACCAGCGGCCCCAGCACGGGGATCAGGGCCTCTTCGAGCCACATCCGCTCCCGGTGCCAGAGCGGCGCCGGCTGCGGCGGGGGGTAGCCTTCCGCCGGCGCGCCCAGGAAGGCCGCCAGCGCAGCCCCATCCGCCTCCGACGGCCCCGGAAGCCGGCCTGCGCCCACCGCTGCGACGAAGCGCAGGCAGAGTTCGACCGTGTTCACGACCTCACGGTAATCCAGGGAACCGTTGGGATAGCGAATCTCCACGGTGCCGAAGTCGAACCACGCCGCCGCGTTGATGCCGCAGCGGTGCGACTGCGGTCGCCCCCGGTGAACCAGCGCCTCCCGCTGCGGGTTGGCCAGGTAGCGCCGGCGCATCTCCGGCACCACCGGCGGGCAGTGGATCCGCCGGTCCTCGGCCGTCCGCAGGAGCCGGCGCAGCGCGTCCTGGTGCGCCAGGGCCGCGTCGATCAGCGGGAGCACGATGTCCTGCCCCCCGGGGCTCCAGCCCCACGTGCACGTGCAGGCCGCAGCTCCAGTTCGCCCGGGCGCCGGTGGCCGTGAGGCGCGCCAGCATCACCCGGATCTGCTCCCGGTCACGCCAGAGCAGGGGCGGCGGCCTCAGCTCGGCGCCGGAATCCTCGCCCGCGTCGTCCACCTGCCGCTCATTCCGGTCCATCACCCAGCCGGGCAGCAGCGGCACACCCGCCGGGTCACCCTCCACGAACTCGATCTCAACCCCGAACCTGAGTTCCTGCCAGTCTATGGCTTTCGGCCACATCTGCGTCATTCCTCTCCTTCCCGGCGTTGGTCACACCGCGGCCGAGAAGGAGGCCCCCTCACCTAAAGGGGCGCCTGCTGGAGGATCATTGTCGGACTCACCACTCACCACTCACCACTCACCGCTCACCGCCCACTGCTCAACGCCCACCGCCCACCACTCACACACCCCGCGCCAGCAGCAGGGCGATGGCCAGCGCAGCCACGATCCCCCGGTACAGGGCGAAGACCAGGTAGGACCCCCGCTGCAGGTACCGCAGCAGGGCCGCGATCACCGCATAGCCGCTCGCCGCCGCTGCGGCGACGCCCGCGAAGAACGCGGGGGTGAACATGGCCGGCTCCGCGTCGGGGATCACCAGCAGCGCCCCGCCCAGGATGATCGGCCAGCCCAGCAGGAACGAGACCTTGGCCGCCGTCTCCCGCCGGAGCCCGAGGGCCAGGCCGGCGGTGATGGTCGCGCCCGACCGGGAGACGCCGGGGATGACCGCCAGGGCCTGCGCGAGCCCGATCCAGATCACGTCCGACACCCGGATCTCCTCCAGCGACCGCCGCTTGGGCCCGAACCGGTCCGCCAGGTACAGGATGACGCCCACCGCCGCCAGCAGAAGGGCGATGGTCAGGATGGACTGGCGGAATACCGCCTCCACCACGTCCTCCATGAGCAGGCCGAAGATCGCCCCGGGTACCGTCCCCAGCACGATCCCCCAGGCCAGCCTGCCTGTGGGGGTCTTCATCCCCTTCGTCAGCCCCTCCACCGCCAGCGCGATCAGGTCGCGCCAGAAGTAGACGGTGACGGCGATGAGGGTGCCGACGTGCAGGGCCAGGTCGAAGGCCAGCCCTGAGGGCTGCCAGCCCAAGGCCCACGGGACCAGGATGAGGTGCGCCGAACTGGAGATGGGCAGGAACTCGGCCAGCCCCTGGACGATGCCCAGGAGGATCGCCTGCAAGACGGTCACGGGGATCCCTCCGTCCTGTTTCCGGTAAACAAAACCAGTGTACCACACGTTTCGGCGGAGGGCGACAGCAGCCTCATCCTTTTCTTAGTTCGGCACATGGGTCTGCCAGCCGTCGTAGACCACGTCGAACTGGCGGGCCAGCGCGTCCAGCTCGTCCGAGACGGCCAGCAGCCGCCGCTCCTCGAGGAGCTCGAGCCGCACGGCAACCAGCCGCCAGGTCCGGTCGCGGCTCTCGGGGTCGTAGGTCAGGCTCTCCACCTTGAACCCGCGCTCCTCCAGGGCGGCCGCCAGGCCGTCGATGTCGCCCCCTTCCGCCGCGTAGAAGTGCTGCTCCAGCACAAATGGCTCCCGCGGCGGGTTGGCCGGGTCCACCGTAGAACGGAACGCCCGGATGGTCGCGGCGTGGCGCGCCGCCCGTTCGGCCTCGGTCTCCGGTCGCACGGATCGCGCCTCCTTTCGTGCTCACGGCAGCTCCAAGCCATGCCCCACGGGGTAGAGGCCGGGGATGGCCACCGGCAGCCGCCCCCTGGCCGGCGCACGCCCGAACAGCAGGGGGCCGATGCCCTTCAGGCTGGCGTCCCGGAACCCGTAGGCGGCGATGTAGGTCTCGATCTCCGGCACCGCCGTGAGTTCAAAGGGCATCCCCAGCCCGACCACGATGACCGGCTTGCCCGCGGCGATGAGCTCGGCGATCAGGACCCGGTGCGCCGGGGCCTCGTGGCCGTCGCGCACGGCGTACACCACCACCGCGGCCCCCTCGGCCAGGGCGCGGGCCCGGGCCACGTCGGCCGGGTCCGGGCTCCCGTCCAGGACGACCTCCACGGTGTTGCCGTGCAGGGCCTGGATACCGGCCCCCAGGGCCGTGACGACGCCGCCCGCGCCGTCCAGCCGGCGGGCGTAGGCCGGGCCGATTACGAGCACCTGCTGGTCGGGCGTGAGCCCCAGCGGCAGGTGGGCGTTGCGGACGAGGGTGAGGGCATCGGCGCCGATCCGGTCCGCCAGGGCCTGGTGCGCGGGTGCGCCGACCGCATCCGCCGGCGCCGGGTGGGCTGCGGCACCGATCCGGCCGGAACCGCCGGCCCCGGCACCGGCCGCCCGGGCTCCGGCGGCGCCCGGCAGCGGCGGCAGGAGCCCCCGCTTCTCCTTCAGGGCGAGCACCCTCCCCGCGGCGTCGCGGATCCGGCCCTCGGGGATGCGCCCCTCCCGGACCGCCTGGAGGAGCCCCTCGAAGAGGGCCTGCTGCCGGCCGAAGGACTCGGTGACCAGCAGCGCGTCCGCCCCGGCCTCCACGGCCAGCACCAGCCCTTCGTTCACGCCGTAGTAGTCGGTGATCGCCGCCATGCCGTCCAGGGCGTCCGTCAGCGCCACCCCGCCGAAGCCCAGCTCCTCCTTCAGCAGGCCGGCCACCACATCCGGCGACAGGCTCGCGGGCCGGCCGTCCCCCGCCACCGCGGGGAAGGCGACGTGGGCGACCATCACGGCGTCGATCCCGGCGCCCACGGCCGCCCGGAAGGGGACCAGCTCCACCCGGTCCAGGCGCTCCCGGCCGTGCGGGATGACAGGCAGGTCCAGGTGGCTGTCCACCGCGGTGTCGCCGTGGCCGGGGAAGTGCTTGGCCGCCGCGCTGACCCCCTCCGCCTGCAGCCCCGCCGCCAGGGCGGCGGCCATCCGCGCGACCAGCTCGGGCTCCTCGCCAAAGGAGCGGGTGCCGATCACGGGGTTGGCCGGGTTGTTGTTCACGTCCGCGACGGGGGCCAGGTTCATGTTCACCCCCACGGCCGACAGCTCCCGCGCCATCGCCCGGCCCATGGCCTCGGCGTACTCGACCGAGCGCGTGGCGCCCAGGGCCATGGCCGGGGGCCACTGGGTGAACGGGGGGCCGAACCGCTGCACCAGGCCGCCCTCGTGGTCCACCGCAATGACGAGCCCGGGGGTCGCCCGGTCGCGCGCGGCGGCCGCCGCCTGCAGCTCCGCGGTGAGGCGGCGCAGAATCTCCGGGTCGCTGCCCTGCCGGCCGAAGAGGACGACGCCCCCGACCTTCCCCTCCGCCAGCAGCTGCCGGATCTCGTCGGTCAGCTCGGTGCCCGGCAGGCCCACCCAGAACAGCTGCCCGAGCTTCTCCTCCAGGGTCAGGTAGGCCAGCCACTCCGGAACGGCCGAGGGCGGTTCGGCGGGCCCGGGACCCGATCCGTCCCCCGGCTGGTCCTGCGCGCCAGGGGGCTCCTCCGGAGGCGGGTCTGCACCACGCGGGACGCCGCGGCCGCAGGCCGCCAGGAGGTGGAGC
>QGVE01000202.1 GCA_003242675.1 Bacillota bacterium
GCCGTCCCAGGGCCTCCCTGCGCGTGCTCCGTGCAGGCCTGCAGTTGGGAAGGGCCCTGAAGGGCCGCTTCGAACCCTCCCACCCGCTGGCCCTGGCGCTGCGCCCCGAGCACGTGCGGCGGGTGCGCGATCTGCCCGCCGGCTCCCCCGAGCTCCTCGCCTACCTGCGGGGCGAGACCCTGCCGGCCGGGGACGAGCGGGGCTGGACCCTGATCACGGTCGACGGCTTTCCCCTGGGCTGGGCCAAGGCGGCGAACGGAATCCTGAAGAACCACTACCCCAAGCCCCTGCGCTGGGACGCCGACGCCCCGGATCCCCTGGACGCGGACAGCTGAAAGCCGCCGGGCTGGTGCGACAGCCCGGCGGCCTTGCGCTTCTGCGCTGCGGCACCGCTTCTCCGGCACGGCGCCGGCCGGCGAATCCTCCGCTCAGCGGCGCACCCGCCTGGCGATGCCCATGGTCGTCAGGTTCTTGGGCGAGAGGATCTCGTCGATCTCCTCCTCCGTCAGGAGCCCCTTCTCCAGCACGATCTCCCGGACCGGCCGGCCGGTGAGGGCGGCCTCGCGGGCGATCTCCGAGGCGTTCTTGTAGCCGACGATCGGGTTGATGGCGGTCACCAGGCCGATGGACCGGTTGACCAGCTCCTCGCAGCGCTCCCGGTTGGCCTGGATGCCCCAGACGCACCGCTCGGTGAACAGCCGCACGACGTTGGCCAGGGCGTCGATGCTGGTGAAGAGGGCGTAGCCGATCACCGGCTCCATCACGTTCAGCTCCAGCTGGCCCGCCTCGCCCGCCAGCGTCACCGTCAGGTCCAGGCCCATCACGAGGAAGCAGGTCTGGTTGACCACCTCCGCCATGACCGGGTTGACCTTGCCGGGCATGATCGAGGAGCCGGGCTGCATCTCCGGCAGCCGGATCTCGAACAGGCCGCAGCGCGGTCCGGAGGCCATCAGCCGGAGGTCGTTGGCGATCTTCGAGAGGCTCACCGCCAGGGCCTTCAGGCTGCCGCTCAGGGCCACGAGCGGGTCGACGTTCTGCGTGGCGTCCACGAGATCCTTCGGCAGGCGCAGGTTCCGGCCGGTGTTCCGGCTGAGAATCTCCACGACCAGCGGCGGGTAGGCCGGGTCGGCGTTGAGGCCGGTGCCCACCGCGGTGGCGCCCATGTTCACCTCGCAGAGCACCTCCGCGGCCTGCTGGACGCGCCGGCGCCCGCGCTCCACCGCCGAGTGCCAGGCCATGAACTCCTGCCCCAGCCGGATCGGCACGGCGTCCTGCAGGTGGGTGCGGCCGACCTTCACGACGTCGTCGAACTCGACCGCCTTGGCGCGCAGGGCCTCCTCCAGCCCCACCAGGTTCTCTACCAGCACGTCCACCCGCTCCAGGAGCGCCAGCCGCAGGGCCGTCGGGAAGGCGTCGTTGGTCGACTGGGCGAAGTTCACGTGGTCGTTGGGCGAGACCAGGCTGTAGTCGCCCTTCCGGCCGCCGAGGATCTCGATCGCCCGGTTGGCGATGACCTCGTTGGCGTTCATGTTGGCCGACGTGCCGGCGCCGCCCTGCACGGGATCGATGGGAAACTGGTCGGCCAGCCGGCCGGCGATGATCTCGTCGCACGCCTGCACGATGGCGTCGGCGATGTGCTTGGGCAGATAACCCAGCTGGTGGTTCGCCTGCGCCGCGGCCTTCTTCACCTGGGCCAGCCCCCGCACCAGGGCCGGGTGCAGCCGCTGGCCGGTGACCTGGAAGTTCTCCAGCGCGCGTGCGGTCTGGATCCCGTAATAGGCGTCTGCGGGCACCTGTTTTTCGCCCAAGAGGTCGCGTTCGGTGCGGGTCTCCTGCATCGGCATCTACCTCCTCGCTTGCACGGTCACTTCCCCGAAAGGCGCAGTCGTCCGGCGGATCAGCGCCCCTGTGCGCGGCCCACGGCCGCCAGCGCCTGGTCCAGGTCGGCGATGATGTCTTCTGGGTCCTCGAGGCCCACCGACAGTCGGATCAGCCCGTCGGTGATCCCCGCCGCCGCCCGGACTTCGGGCGGCACCACGCAGTGGGTCATCGAGGCGGGGTGCTGGATGAGGGTGTCGGTGTCGCCGAGCGAGACGGCCACGGTGCAGAGGCGCACCGCGTTCAGCAGGGTCCGCCCCGCCTCCATGCCGCCGATCAGCTCGAAGGAGAGCAGGCCCCCGAAGCCGTCCATCTGCCGCCGGGCCAGCTCGTACTGGGGCGAGGACTCCAGCCCGGGGTAGTACACGCGCATCACCAGGGGGTGCTGCTCCAGGAACCGGGCCACGCGCAGGGCGCTGTCGCTGTGCCGCTCCATGCGCAGGGCCAGGGTCTTCAGCCCGCGCAGCAGCAGCCATGCGTCGAACGGCGACAGGATGCCGCCGAAGTTCTTCAGGGTCGTGCTGCGGATCCGTTCCATGATCTCGGCCGGGCCCACGGCCAGGCCCGCCACCACGTCGCCGTGGCCGCCGATGAACTTGGTCGCGCTGTGCACCACGATGTCCGCCCCGTGCTCCAGCGGCCGCTGCAGGTACGGCGACATGAAGGTGTTGTCCACCACCACGGTGATCTGGTGCCGGTGGGCCAGGTCCGAGAGCGCCCGGATGTCCGCCAGCCGGAGCGTCGGGTTGGCCGGGGTCTCAAAGAGGAGCAGGCGGGTGTTGGGGCGGATCGCCCGCTCGACCAGCTCCGGCCGGGACACGTCCACAGGGGTGGCCTCCACGCCGAAGCGGGACATCACATCCATGAGGAAGTCGTACGTGCACCCGTAGATAGGATGACCAAAAATGACGTGGTCGCCGGCGCGGACGAGCGCGGTCACCACGGCCGCGATCGCCGCCATGCCCGAGCCGAAGGCAACGGCGGCCTCGCCGCCCTCCAGGTCCGCGATCTTGGCCTCCAGCGCCGCCACCGTCGGGTTGCCCAGCCGGGTGTAGATGTAGCCCGGCTCCTTCCCGGCGAACCGGGCGGCGCCCTGTTCCAGGCTGGCAAAGGCAAAGGTCGAGGTCTGATAAATCGGTGGCGAAATGGCGCCGGTGAGCGGATCGGGACGCTGCCCTGCGTGGACACAGCGGGTGGCCAGTCTGAACTGCCGGGTCTGTTCCATCGGGGAGCACCTCCGTTCGAACCGTTCTGGCTGGCCCGTGGCGCGAAGGAGTGAGCCGGGTCAGGCAGATTGTTCTTTCCCTCACAATGTCCACCGGCTGCCCGTCCCGGCGCGTCCGGGCGCCTGTCGCTACCATTACACTACTTCCACATTTCTTCCGGGGCCACCTGCGGGCGCGCGGACGACTTCCCGAACCGGTCGGGCGGA
>QGVE01000066.1 GCA_003242675.1 Bacillota bacterium
TCCGAACACGGAAGTTAAGCCCTCCAGGGCCGAAGGTACTCCGCAAGGGGGAGAATAGGTCGCTGCCCAAACTCTTTGCCGGGAAGCCTACCCCGGCGACAAGGGTCGCCGGGGTAGGCCGACCGCAGAACCCACTTACCTTCAACTGAAGACTTCACGAAAAAGGGTTTTCGATGTATACTGGGGATTGGGGTAACGGTAGCCCGCCTGACTCTGGATCAGGTAGTCTAGGTTCGAATCCTAGATCCCCAACCAGACATGGCCCCATCGTCTAGAGGCCTAGGACGGCGCCCTCTCACGGCGCAAACAGGGGTTCGAATCCCCTTGGGGTCACCACAAGACCTGCCGGAGGGTGCGCAAGCACCCTCCGAAGGTCCCAGGGCCTGCAGGCCGCCAACCGCAAGGGGTTCGGCCCCTGCCGGAAGCCTTCAGGTCGCCTCTGTCGGAGTGGCGGAATTGGCAGACGCGTACGTTTGAGGGGCGTATGGGTTTCCCGTGCGGGTTCAAGTCCCGCCTCCGACACCAACACTGAGCGCCTCGGGAGGGTGTGGGCCGTCCTGGGGCACGGATGCAGATGTGGCGGAATTGGCAGACGCGCACGGCTCAGGACCGTGTCGGGTAACCACCCCCGGTGGGAGTTCGAGTCTCCCCATCTGCACCAGACAAGCTGATGTAGCTCAGGTGGTAGAGCACGTCCTTGGTAAGGACGAGGTCACCGGTTCGAGTCCGGTCATCAGCTCCACCGGCGGCGAGTTACCGCTCGCCGCACAGCATCTGCGCCGGTAGCTCAGCTGGATAGAGTACCTGACTACGAATCAGGCGGTCGCAGGTTCGAATCCTGCCCGGCGCGCCAGTTCTGCGCCCGTAGCTCAGTGGATAGAGCGCTTGCCTCCGGAGCAAGAGGTCGTAGGTTCGAGTCCTGCCGGGCGCGCCATTCTTTTAGGGGCATAGCTCAATTGGTAGAGCAACGGTCTCCAAAACCGTAGGTTGTGGGTTCGAGTCCTACTGCCCCTGCCACTTTCACATGCAGACCGTAGCTCAGTTGGCTAGAGCGCCAGATTGTGGCTCTGGAGGTCGCCGGTTCGACCCCGGTCGGTCTGCCCAGCGTGGGGCTGTAGCTCAGTTGGGAGAGCGCGTGAATGGCATTCACGAGGTCGGGGGTTCGACTCCCCTCAGCTCCACCAGGCTGTCGGGCTGTGGCGCAGCTTGGTAGCGCGCTTCCTTGGGGTGGAAGAGGTCGCAGGTTCAAATCCTGTCAGCCCGACCACAGTGGCTGTGAGTAGTGAGCAGTGGGCAGTGAGCTGGGCGCTCCCGCTCACCGCTCACGGCTCACGACTCACAACTCCGTCGGGGTGTGGCTCAGCTTGGTAGAGCGCACGGTTCGGGACCGTGAGGTCGCAGGTTCAAATCCTGTCACCCCGACCACCGGAACAGCAGGTGTGCGAGCGCACACCTGCTGTTGGTTTTTGTAGCCTTTCGACTGCCACGGGCAGGGGACGCGGGCGTGCTTTGCACGCCCGTCTTTCCTTTCCGGAGCGCCGCAGGACGCCGCCCGGGACGGCGACCGGTGCTCGCTCGGTCAGCAGGAAAGGGCCAGGCCCCCGCAAAATACTTAATTGGACTAAGTAACGATCGCAGCCCCAGTTGGAGGTCGGTGTCATGGCGGAAGAGCGCGGGATACTCGCCCTGCTTCGTCACCGGAACTACATGCTTTATTGGTTCGGCTTCCTCATCTCCAACGCCGGGGCCTGGATTCAATCCGTAGCCCAGAGCTGGCTCGTCTACGAACTCTCCGACAGCGCCGCATGGCTCGGCACTGTGGGCTTCGTGCGGGCGTTTCCGCTCATCCTGCTCTCCCTGATCGGGGGAACGGTGGCTGACCGGATGCCCAAGCGGCGGATCCTCTACGTCACCCAGTCGGTGCAGATGCTCAGCGCGACGATCCTCGGGACGCTCACCCTGCTCGGCCGCATTCAGGTCTGGCATGTGGTGCTGCTCTCCGCCATCTCCGCCTGCGCGCTGGCGTTCGACCAGCCGGCCCGTCAATCCCTGGTTCCTCAGCTGGTGCCCCGCAGCCACCTCCACGCGGCCATCTCCTTCAACTCGATCGCGTTCAACGGCGCCGCGCTGTTCGGTCCGTCGCTGACCGGCGTGCTCGTGCCGCTCATCGGCTTCGCCGGCTGCTTCTACGTAAACGCGATCAGCTTTGTCGCCGTCTTCATCGCCCTGGCGCTGATGGAGATGCCGCCGCACGTCGCCGGCGGCCGCAGGACTTCGATGCTGCAGGACCTGATGGCGGGCCTCTCGTTCATCCGCCGCAACCCGGTGATCCTGGCCCTCATCTCGATGGCCGCCGTCACGTCCTTCTTCGCCCGGCCGTACCAGCAGTTCATCACGGTCTTCGCCCGCGACGTGGTCCACGGCGACGTGGGCACGGCCGGCATCATGCAGGCCGCCCCTGCCCTGGGCACCGTCATCTTCATGCTGGCCATCGCCTCCGCGCCGAACATCCAGTGGAAGGGGAAGCTGCTGTTGGGTGCGGGCATTCTGTTCCCCACCGCGCTCATCGCCTTCGCGTGGTCGACCCGCCTGTACCTGTCGCTGGCGCTGCTGGTCCTGGTCGGCGGCCTGAACATGACCTGGCAGACGACCCTCAACACCCTGCTGCAGACCAACGTGCGGGACGAGATGCGGGGGCGGGTCATGTCCGCGTACACCATGACGGCGCTCGCCTTCATGCCCCTCGGCCAGGGGCCGATGGGAGTGGCGTTCGACTACCTCGGACCCTCGCGGGCCCTGACCGTGAACGCCCTGATCGCACTGACCTGGACGGTCTATATCGGGCTGATCCGCGTCAAGGAGATCCGGACCCTTCCCTAGCCCGGCTCGGTCAAAGTTGCACCCCTATTCATGCAGGAAGCGCAGCCCTCTTCAGGGAATATGCATGAGTGAATAACGCGCGAAGGAGGTTGCAGCGCATGGCTGTCGTGCCCTTCAAGAACGAGCCGCTGACCGACTTCTCCCTCCCACAGAACCGCGAGGCTTTCCTGAAGGCGCTGGAGCTCGTGCAGAGCCGCTTCGGCCGGGAGTACCCGCTGATCATCGGCGGAGAGCGGATCATGACCCGGGACCGGATCCTGTCGATCAACCCGGCCAACCCGAAAGAGGTCATCGGTTCGGTGGCGAAGGCCGACCGGGAACTGGCGGACAAGGCCATGACCGCGGCCCTCTCGGCTTTTGAGGAGTGGAGCCGGGTCAGCCCGAAGGCGCGGGCGCGGGTCCTGCTGAAGGCCGCCTCCATCATGCGCCGCCGGAAGCACGAGTTCTCGGCGACCATGGTGGTGGAGATCGGCAAGAGCTGGGCCGAGGCCGACGCCGACACCGCCGAGGCGATCGACTTCCTGGAGTACTACGCCCGGGAGATGTACCGGCTGTCCGAGCCCCAGCCGCTGACGCGGATCCCGGGCGAGGACAACGAGCTCTACTACATCCCGCTCGGCGTGGGCATCATCATTCCGCCGTGGAACTTCCCGTGCGCCATCACCGTGGGCATGACGTCCTCGGCCATCGTCGCTGGCAACACCGTCATCCTGAAGCCGTCTTCCCTCACCCCGGTCGTGGCCGCGCTGTTCGTCGAGGTGATGGAGGAGGCCGGCCTGCCGCCCGGCGTGCTCAACTACCTGCCCGGGCCCGGCGGTTCGGTGGGCGACTACCTGGTGGGCCATCCGCAGACCCGGTTCATCAGCTTCACCGGCTCGAAGGAGGTCGGGCTGCGCATCAACGAGCTCGCGGCGAAGACCGCCCCCGGCCAGAAGTGGATCAAGCGGGTCGTCGCCGAGATGGGCGGCAAGGACGCCATCGTGGTGGACCGGGAGGCCGACCTGGATGCCGCGGCGGAGGGCATCGTGGTTTCGGCCTACGGCTTCCAGGGCCAGAAGTGCTCGGCCTGCTCCCGGGCGATCATCCACCAGGACGTCTACGACGAGATGATCGAGCGCATCGTGGAGCGGACGAAGAAGCTGGTCATCGGCGATCCGCGCAACCCGGAGGTCAACCTGGGCCCCGTCGCCGACGAGGCGGCCTTCAAGTCGATCCTGAACTACATCGAGATCGGCAAGAAGGAGGGGCGGCTGGTGCTGGGCGGTGGCCCCGCTCCGCTGGCCCAGGAGACCGGCGGCTACTTCATCCAGCCGACCATCTTCGCCGACGTCGAGTCCCGCGCCCGGATCGGCCAGGAGGAGATCTTCGGGCCGGTGCTGGCGATCATCAAGGCGAAGGACTTCGAGGACGCGATCCGCATCGCCAACGACACCGAGTTCGGCCTGACCGGGTCGGTGTACTCCCGCAACCGGGCCAACCTGGAGTACGCGCGGCGCTACTTCTTCGTGGGGAACCTGTACTTCAACCGGAAGTCCACCGGCGCCCTGGTGGGCGTGCATCCCTTCGGCGGCTTCAACATGAGCGGCACCGACTCCAAGGCCGGCGGCCGCGACTACCTGCTGCTCTTCACGCAGCCCAAGGTCGTCAGCGAGAAGTTCTAGGGAGCCGGTGGCAGTTGGCAAGAGGCGGCCCCGTCAGCCGGGGCCGCCTCAACGTGTGGGTCATCATCTTTCCATGGGTTGTCCGTTCGGGTACTCTAGAAACGACCAGAGCACCGCCAGGAGGGGTTCTGCTTGCAGATCCGCTGGACCAAGCTCCCGTTTCCCGCACGCAACGAGGCCGAGTACCGGCGGGGGCTGAACGACTGGCTGGCGCGGGTGTTCTACGAAGTGCTGCCCGAGCACGGATTCGAGGTCCGGGAGGAACAGATCTACACCGCCTTCCGCATCGCCCGCGCGCTCACCGAGGGATCCACGCTGCTCGCGGAGGCCGGGCCGGGGACCGGCAAGACCTTCGCGTACCTGCTCCCTGCCGTGTGCCACGCGCGCATGCACGGCAAGCCCGTCGTGGTGGCCAGCGCATCCGGGGTGCTGAAGGCCCAGCTCACCGGGCCGGATGGCGACATTCAGACCCTCTCCCGGCTGCTCAACCTGGACATCGACGCGCGGGTCGCCGGCAACCCGGCCGACTACGTGTGCGAACTCAAGGTCGAGGCCGGCGATTTCTGGACGGGCGAGGAGCCGGAGGGGTGGTCCGACCTGATCCGCTGGGCCAGGCGCACCGCCACCGGCGCCCGCTCCGAGGTGCCCGACGTGCCCGACGACCTCTGGGAGCAGATAAGCTGGGATCCATCCCTGAGCTGCGACACCTGCCCCCGCCGGGGGCACTGTCTGATGGTCGCCGCCCGGCGCCGGCACCGGGACGCGGCCGACCTGGTCGTCTGCGACCACCAGCTCTTCGCGCAGGACCTGCTCACCCGAAACGACCTGCTGGAGGGCGGGATGCTCCCGATTCTGCCCAGCTACTCCGCGGTGATCTTCGACGAGGGCCACCACTTTCCCGAGACGTGGCAGCGGGCCCAGGGCTGGTCCCTGAGCCAGCGCCGCTTGAAGCGGACCCTCGAGCGGCTGGAGTACTGGCACGCCCGCGAGCAGGTGGCCTGGCGGCTGGAGGCGGCCCTGGCGGCGGCGGACGGCTTCCTGCGGGCCCTGGACCTGCACACCCGGCCCGGCGAAGGCAAGCGGGACGTGGACCGCACCGAGCTGCTCCTGAAGGCCGCATCCCGGCTCGATCGGGCGCTGGATCTGCTGCAGACCGAGCTGGTCACGGAGGAGGCCATGAGCGAGGGGCAGGAGAGCCTGGCCGAGCTGCAGGCGCACCAGAACCGCATCGACGAGATCCGGACGGCGCTGCGGCTGTTCCGCCAGCCCGAGTCCGTGGTGTGGCGGGAGGGGGACGAGCTCTGGGTGGTGCCAGAGCGGCCGAAGCCGCTCTTCGGCGGCGCGCACCTGGCCCCGGGTACGCCGGTGATCTTCTCCTCCGCCACCCTGGAGCCGGAGTATCAGGCCCGGGTGCTTGGGCTCGGCCGGTTCGACCAGAGCCGGGTCGGCGTGCCCTTCGACCTGGCTCGCCAGTCGCTGGTCTACCTGCCGCCGGACGGCGGCGCCGGCGGCGCGGGCGATGCGGCCGTCGATGCCGCTGTTGCAGAGGCGGTGCGCGTCCTGCATGCGACCCGGGGTCGCACCTTGATCTTGCTGCGTTCCCTGGCCGAGGTGCGCCGCTGGCGCAAGGCCCTCGCTGCGCACGACCTTCCCTGGCCCCTGATCTTCGAGGGCGACGGCGACCGGGGTGCGCAGCTGGAGCGCTTTCGGAATGAGGTGGACTCGGTCCTGGTCGGCGCCAGCTTCTGGGAGGGCGTGGACGTGCCCGGCGAGGCGCTCTCCTGCGTCATCATCCCGTACCTGCCCTTCCCCGAGCACGACCCGCTGATCCGTGAGCGGCGGGCGCAGGCGCAGGCGGCCGGCCAGGATCCCTTCCGCGCCGTCGACCTGCCGGAGATGCTGATCAAGCTGAAGCAGGGCATCGGCCGGCTCATCCGCACCACCCGGGACCGGGGCGTGATCGCCCTGCTGGACCGCTCCTTCGTGGGCTCCGATTTCGAGGAGGCCGTGGAGGCGGCCTGCCCGGAAGGGGCGAGGCGGGTGTCGGACTTGGAGGAGGTGGCCGCGTTCTTGAGCAGTGAGCAGTGAGCAGTGAGCGGTGAGCGGTGAGCGTGGCGGCCCCGGCCTACTGCCGGCCCGTCCGGGCCTTCCATTCCCGGATCTTCCGCGCCGCCGTGGTCTGGTGAATCCCCAGCGCCCGGCCCACCTTCACGGAGCTGCCGAACCGGCGGTAGGCCTCCCCGACCAGCTCCAGCTCCAGCGCCGCCAAGGCCTCCTTGAGCGGCACGATCTCCCGTACCTGCACCGGTGGCCCGCCGGGCGGGAGCAGGGGCAGGTGCTCGGGCCGGATCTCCCGCTCATCCAGCGTGACCACCAGCCGCTCGACGAGGTTCTCCAGCTCCCGCACGTTGCCCGGCCAGGGGTGAGCCATGAGGCGCGCCATCGCCTCCGGCGTGAAGGTGCGCTCCACCCGGTACCGGTTTCCAGGAAGGCCCGGGCCAGGACGGGGATGTCCTCGGGCCGCTCGCGCAGGGGCGGGATCCGGATCGGCACCACGTTGAGCCGGTAGTAGAGATCGGCCCGGAAGCGGCCCTCGGCCACCATGGCCTCCAGGTCGCGGTGCGTGGCGGCGATGATGCGGATGTCCACCGCGGTGGGGGTCACCGCCCCCAGCCGGATGATGCGCCGCTCCTGGATGACGTGCAGCAGCTTGACCTGCAGCTCCAGGGGCACGTCGCCGATTGCGTCAATGAAGAGCGTCCCGCCGTGGGCCTGCTCGATCAGCCCCGGCTTGCCCTCGCGCCGCGCACCCTTGAACGAGCCCGGGGAGTAGCCGAACAGCTCGGACTCCAGCAGGCTCCCGGGCAGGGCGGCGCAGTCGATCCGAACGAACGGGCGGCTGCGGCGCGGGCTCAGCCGGTGGATTTCGGCCGCCAGCACTCCCTTGCCCACCCCCGACTCCCCCAGGAGCAGGATCGTGGAGTCCACCGGCGCCACCCGCCGGACCAGGTCCATCACGCGCTGCATGGCGGGCGACGAGCCGACGACCTCGGTGCGCCCGGCCTGCCCGGCGCGCAGCCCGGCCAGCTCGTGGTGGTACCGCTCCCGGTCCTGGGCCATGCGCTCCACCTGCCGCTGGAGCCGGTCCAGCTCGGTGATGTCCCGGGCCGTGGCCAGCACCCAGCCATCCGGCAGCGGCGCCGCCGTCAGGGCCAGGCGGCGGCCGGCGCGCTCCAGGATCAACGCCTGCCGCTCCCGGGTCTCCAGGCACCGGCGGAGGACCGGCGGGAGCCAGACGCCGGCGGCCTCCAGGTCGGCCGGCCGGCGGCCCAGCAAGTCGTCCTGGCGGGCGCCCAGGAGCTGCGCCATGGCGCCGTTCACCAGCCGGATCCGCCCGTCCGGCGCGACCGCCAGGACGCCTTCGACCAGCCCGTCCAGCAGGGCGGTGACGAGGCTTTCTCCTAGCGGAGCCATGCACACCCCTCCCGGTTGCCGCATAAGTCATAATTCTCTGTTATGCAGACGATTCCTGCTTAGGGCTCCAAGCGCCATTGCATAGCCCCGGCATGCGAAGCCTGGCGCGGCTTCCGGGGTCGCCTCCGCCCACCGGTCGCCTGGTGGGGTAAGCACGTGCGCTTAGGGTCCGCGCTCGATCGGCGCATCCGTTGTGTGCCCCCCTGATTGGTTCAGGGGGGCACAAGCCTTTTCCGGAGAGGGTTGCCGGCCGGGCAGGCGCCGTTTTTCCCGGCCTTCGCCCGCGGGTTGGCGTGGGTTGGCACATCCCTTGCGTTCAAAGGACCGGCGGGGAAGGGGGAGTGCGATGCGGATCGAGCTTGACCGGCCCCACTGGCAGCCGGCCATCGAGCGCATGGGGCGCGCGGAACTGGCGCAGCTTCAGGCGGAGCGGCTCCGCGCGCAGGTTGCGCGGGCCCTGGCGTCGCCCTTTTACCGCCGGCTCTGGCAGGGCGTCGGGCCCGTCGACCCCATGGACTTCCGCACGCCGGCCGACGTGGCCCGGCTGCCCTTCCTGTACAAGTCGGACCTGGTGGACGCACAGCTGCGTGAGCCGCCGCTGGGCGACCTGCCGATGAGCCCGGCCGAGGCGCGCCGGGAGGTCTACCCGGTGCACGTGGTCGGGGGCTCCCTCTACACCGTGTACGGCGAGCAGGACCTGGCCCGCACCGCCGAGATCGGCGCCCGCATCATGTGGGGGCTCGGGCTCCGGCCCGGGGAGCTGATCCACAACGCCTTCGCCTACGGCCTCTTCGCAGGGGGCATCTCCTGGCACCGGGCCGCCCGGGCGATGGGGGCGGCGATCATCCCCATCGGCACCGACTCGGTCAAGCGGCAGGTGGAGATGCTCTTCAACTTCCGGCCGGTGATGTTCATCGGTGCACCGTCCCACGCCCTCTACCTGGCCGAGCGCATCCGGGAGCGGGGCCTCTCGCCCCGGGATATCGGGCTGCGCTACGGGTTGTTCGGCGGCGAGCCCGGCGCCGGCGAGCCGGTCACCCGCGGGCGGCTGGAGCGGCTGTACGGCTGCCCCGCCTTCGACTTCTACGGCATCACCGAGGTCGGTCCGCTCCTGGCCGGCGAGTGCCGGCTCCAGGCAGGGCTCCACTGGCAGGAGGACCACGTGCTGGTGGAGGTCATCAACCCGACGACGCTGGCGCCGTGCGCCGAGGGGGAGACGGGCGTGCTGGTGCTGACCGACCTCACCCGGGAGGACATGCCGCTCATCCGGTACTGGACCGGCGACCTGGCGACCCTGGTCACCGAGCCTTGCGGCTGTGGCCGCACCCTCGCCCGGTCGCCCGGCGGGGTGCGGGGCCGCCTGGACGAGCTGGTGATGATCCGCGGGGCCAAGTTCTACCCGGCGCAGGTGGAGCGGCTGCTCTCCGGTTACGGCTGCCTGGCGGAAGAGTACCGGATCGTGCTGGAGCGGGACCCGGTCACCTGGCTGGACCGGTGCACGGTGCAGGTGGAGGCGGCGCCCGGGGAACTGCCCCCGCCGGCCCTGGCGGAGCGCATCGGCCGGCGACTTTCGGACGAGCTGGCCGTGGACTTCACCGTGGAGATCCTTCCCTACGGCTCGCTGGAGCGGTCGCCGCGCCGGGGGCGGATCATCGACCGGCGCGCGGAGGCGTGGGGACTGTGAGGCTGTGCGGCCCCGGACCGGCACGAAGTCGGGGTCAGAGCAGAGGAGGTGGCAGAGGGTGAGCGAGGTGCATCTGGCTGTCGAGGACGTGGCGATCGGGTTCGGTGGGGTGAAGGCCCTGGACGGGGTCTCCCTGACCGCGCGCAGGGGCTCCATCACCAGCATCATCGGCCCGAATGGGGCGGGGAAGACCAGCCTGATCAACTGCATCTCAGGACGCTACATCCCGCAGCAGGGGCGGATCCTGTTCGAGGGGCGCGACATCACCCGGATGCCGCCGGCCCGGCGGGCGGAGCTGCGCATCGCCCGCACGTTCCAGAACATCGCCCTGTTCAAGCACATGACCGTGCTGGAGAACCAAATGGTCGGCCGCCACGCCCTCATGCGCTCGGGGCTGCTCGCCTGCGGGCTCTACTGGGGCCCGGCCAGACGGGAGGAGATCGAGCACCGGAAGGCCGTGGAGGAGATCATCGACTTCCTGGAGATCGCGCACGTGCGGCGCAAGCCGGTGGGGATGCTCCCCTACGGCCTTCAGAAACGGGTGGAGCTGGGCAGGGCCCTGGCGCTGGAGCCCCGGCTGCTCCTCCTGGATGAGCCGATGGCCGGCATGAACACCGAGGAGAAGGAGGACATGGTCCGCTTCATCCTCGACATCAACCAGGAGCGGGGCGTCACCTGCGTCCTGATCGAGCACGACATGGGCGTGGTGATGGACATCTCCGACTGGGTCGTGGTGCTCGACTTCGGCCGGAAGATCGGCGAGGGGACGCCGGACGAGGTGCGGCGGAACCCGGACGTGATCCGGGCCTACCTGGGCGACAAGGACCTACAGGTGGTGTAAGGGGGGTGGTGTGGTGAGCGCAGAGCGGCTGGACACGCTGCCGAAGCGGCTGCAGGCGATGGCCCGGAAACACGGCCGCAGCCGGGTCGCCCTCCGGGAGAAGGAGTACGGGATCTGGCAGGAGTACACGTGGCAGGACTACCTGGACCACGTGCGCGACTTCTGCCTGGGGCTGGTCTCCCTGGGGTTCCGGCGGGGCGACAAGATCGCCATCGTGGGGGACAACCGGCCGGAGTGGGTCATCGCTGAGCTGGCCGCGCAGTCGGCCGGCGGCACGTCGGTGGGCATCTACCAGGACTCGCTGGCCCGGGAGATGGCGTACGTCATCGACCACTCGGATGCGGTCATCGTCGTCGCGGAGGACCAGGAGCAGGTCGACAAGATCCTGGAGGTGCGGGACCTGATCCCGAAGGTGCGGCACCTCATCTACTACGACCCCAAGGGGCTCCGCACGTACACCGACCCGTGGCTCCTGTACTTCCCAAAGGTGATGGAGCTGGGGCGCGAGTACGGCCGGCAGCACCCCGGCCTCTTCGAGGAGATGGTCGCCGCGGGGGACGGGGAGGACACCGCGATCATCTGCTACACGTCGGGGACGACGGGCCACCCCAAGGGCGCCATGCTCAGCCACCGGAACCTGCTGGCGATGGGCGACACGATCCAGATGGTGGACCCGCTGACCCCGGATGACGACTTCCTCTCGTTTCTGCCCCTGGCCTGGATCGGCGAGCAGATGACCGCCCTGGCCATGCACCTCTCCATCGGCTTTACGGTGAACTTCCCCGAGGAGCCGGACACGGTGCAGGAGAACCTGCGGGAGATCGGGCCGCACGTGATGTTCTCCCCGCCCCGCATCTGGGGGGACATGGTCACCCGGGTGCAGGTGCGGATCCAGGACGCCGGCTGGCTGAAGCGGAAGCTGTGGGAGTTCTTCCTCCCGGTGGGGCTCCGGGTGGCCGATGCCCGCTTCGCCCACCAGCCGGTCCCGCTGAAGGACCGCCTGCTTTACGCCCTGGGCGAACTGCTGGTCTTCAGCGCCGTGAAGGACCACCTGGGCCTGTCCCGGCTGAAGCGGGCCTACACCGGCGGCGCGGCGCTGGGCCCCGATGTGTTCCGCTTCTACCACGCCCTGGGCGTGAACCTGAAGCAGATCTACGGACAGACGGAGATCGTGGGGATCGCCGTGCGGCACCGGGACGGCGACATCCGCTTCCACACGGTGGGCACGCCGTTGCCCGGCGGCGAGATGGCCATCTCGCCGGAGGGGGAGATCCTGCTCCGGAGCCGGGCGGTCTTCCAGGGGTACTACAAGATGCCCGAGGAGAGCGCCCGGGCCCTGGCCGGCGGCTGGCTGCACACCGGCGACGCCGGGTACATCGAGGAGGAGTCGGGCCACCTGGTGGTGATCGACCGGCTGAAGGACGTGATGCGGCTCAGCACCGGCGAGATCTTCTCGCCCAACTTCATCGAGAACAAGCTCAAGTTCTCCCCCTACATAAAGGAAGCGGTCGTGGTGGGCGACGGCCGCACCCACGTGGTCGCGATGGTCAACATCGACCTGCAGTCGGTGGGCCACTGGGCCGAGGGGCGGGGGATCGCGTACACCACCTACCAGGACCTGTCCCAGAAGGGCCTGGTGCTGGACCTGATCGCCGGCGAGATCGAGCGGGTCAACGCCCAGCTGCCCGAGGCGGCCCGCATCCGGTCGTTCGTCATCCTGCACAAGGAGCTGGACGCCGATGACGAGGAGCTGACCCGCACCCGGAAGCTCCGGCGCGGGTTCGTCTACCAGAAGTACGCCCCGGTGATCGAGGGGCTCTACTCCGGGGCGGAGGAGATCCCGGTGCAGAGCCGGGTGCGGTACCGGGACGGCCGGGAGACGGTCATCGAGACGGTGCTGCAGGTGCGAAGGCTCCTGCCGCCGCCGGACAAGCCCCGGGCGAGTGAGCAGCCCGGGCCGCGGGCGGCCGGAGGGGGTGTGATGGGATGAGCAGCGGCTTCGGCTTCTTCCTGAACCTCTTGGTGAACGGCATCGTCGTCGGGGCGCTCTACGCCCTGGTGGCGCTGGGCTTCGTGCTCATCTACAAGGCCAGCGGGGTGCTCAACCTGGCCCAGGGCGAGCTGGTGCTGCTCGGGGCCTACATCGGGCTCACGTTCACCACCGGGCTCAAGATGCCGTTCGCGCTGGCCCTGGTCCTGACGATTGTGGTCAGCGCGCTGGTGGGCGTGGCCATCGAGCGCGCCGTGCTCCGCCCG
Organism: Bacillota bacterium; assembly: GCA_003242675.1. The sequence goes on from QGVE01000066.1 coordinate 12,797, forward strand.
TTCATCGGCGAGCCGCCGATCTCGATCATCATGGTGACGATGGGGCTCTCCTTCCTCATCAAGGCCGTGATCCACGCGATTTGGGGCACCGACATGCGCTCCTTCCAGGGGCTGTTCCGCAGCCAGCCCATCGTCATCGGGCCGGTGGCCATCTCGGAGGTCTTCCTCTGGGGTCTGGTGGCGGCACTGGTCCTGCTCATCCTGCTCAACGCCTTCTTCAAGTACAGCCTGCTGGGCATCGCCATGCGGGCGACGGCCGACGACGAGCAGGCGGCGCTCTCGATGGGGATCTCGGTGAAGCGCGTCCTGGCCGCGACGTGGGCGGTGGCGGCGATGGTCGCGGCGGTGGGCGGTATCTTCCTGGGCAACATCGCCGGCGTCAACCCCCTGCTCACCTCATACGGCCTGAAGGTGCTGCCGGTGGCGATCCTCGGCGGGCTGGACTCGATCCCCGGCGCGATCCTCGGCGGGTTCATCATCGGCATCCTGGAGGCCCTGACCGGCGGTTACCTGGACCAGTACCTGACCGGCATCAAGGAAGTGGTGCCGTTCGTGATCATGGTCATCATCCTGCTGATCAAGCCGTACGGCCTGTTCGGCAAGGAGATCATCGAAAGGGTGTAGGCCTGTGCAGAAGCTGTTGCGCTACCCCTTCGCCATGGAGTGCGGGGTGTACATCACCACCTACGAGCAGGACCACGCCCTGCACCAGACGCCGCTCGCCGTGGCCCGCGGATGGCTGGCTGTAGCCCTGAGGGCTTCGTCGGCACCCCCGCCTTCGCCTTCCCGTACGACGAGGGCCCGGGCATCGACGAGGCGGTGGCGTACGCCGAGAAGATCGGCCTCAAGCGTGAGGACCTGACCCAGAAGTGGCTGCAGGGCTGGGTGTTCGGCCGCATCCTCACGGAGGCGATCCGGCGGGCGGGCGACAACGTCACCGGCGAGACCGTGAAGGCCGCGTTCGAGACCTTCAGCGAGGTGGACCTGGGCGGCATCGGCGCCCCGCTCACCTTCACGCCCACCGACCACGGCGGCACCGACAAGGCCCGCATCTACCAGGTGCAGAACGGCCGCTTCGTGCCCCTGACGGACTTCGTGGAGCCCAAGGGGAAGTAAGCTGTGAGGTGGTCCGGTGCTCGTTCTGAA
>QGVE01000067.1 GCA_003242675.1 Bacillota bacterium
GGCACTCAGTCCAGCGACAACCTCCAGCAGACCCCCAGCACGGACACCACCACCCAGGAGCAGACGGCACAGCAGACGACCGAGCAGACGCAGCCCAAGGAGAAGGTGACGATCCGCCTGGCGACGTGGGCCGGTGCCCAGGAGGCTGCGGAGCTGGACGCCATCATTGAGCGGATCAACGCCGAGTCCGACACCTTCCAGATCGTCCACGAACCTGCTCCGGCCGACTACTACACCAAGCTCCAGACGATGTTCGCCGGCGGCACGGCGCCCGACCTCGTCTGGCTGGCCCAGGAGTACGTGGTGCCTTACGCCGCACGGGGCGCTCTGATGGACCTGACCGACCGGCTGAAGAACGACACCCGTCCGACGGCCAACCTCGACGACTACTTCCCGCTCGTGCTGGAGCACGCGATGTATAACGGCCGCGTCTACGGCCTGCCGTGGATCGGCCAGCCGGTCATCGTGTACTACAACAAGGACCTGTTCGACCAGAAGGGCATCCCCTATCCCACCGACGACTGGACCTGGGAGGACTTCCGCGAGCTGGCCAAGCAGCTGACGGATAAGGAGAAGGGCATCTACGGCACCACCTTCAACGGCTGGCCGCCGGTGCACATGTTCATCTGGCAGGCCGGCGGCGAGGTCATCAGCCCCGACCTGAAGTCCTCGCCCATCGACTCGCCCGAGGCCATCCAGGCGCTGGAGTTCTATGCCTCGATCATCTATAACGAAGAGGTCGCGCCGTCCATGGCGACCATCAACGAGCAGGGCTTCAGCGAGATGTTCAAGGCCGGCAAGATCGCCATGTTCTTCGGCGGCGCGTCCGACGACCTCGACCGGATCGAGGGCCTGCGGGTTGGCCACGTGCGGGTGCCGAAGGGGCCCAAGAACCGGACGACCTTCGCCTGGGCTGCTTCGACGGCCATCAACGCCAACACCAAGCACCCGGACGAGGCCTATGAGGCTCTGATCGCCCTGACCGAGGGCATCCACAACTGGAAGATCGTCCCGCCGCGCAAGTCGATGGCGACGGTGGAGCAGATCGTCAAGAACGAGCCGCGGAAGGCCGAGGGCGCCGAGGTGATCATGCAGGCCGCCCAGGAGATGCGGGCGTTCCGGGTCATCCCGCGGCATCCTGAGTGGGACACCATCTTCTGGGAGCAGGTGCAGGATCCGCTCTACCAGGGCAAGGGGAGCGCGGCTGAGCTGGCCAGGAAGGCTCGGCCAAACCTCGAAGCGGTGCTGCCGTAGTGTAGGCGCGCACGCGGGCCGGCCCCCGGCGGAGGGGGCCGGCCCGTCGCCCTGTTTGGCTGAAAGGGAGGATTGCCGTGACCAATCCCTACCTCTACACGCTGGTTCGCTGGCTGGCGGTCGGGGCGGGCATGATCGCGGCCATGCTGCTGACCTACGGCCTGCTCCGGGCTTTCCGGGCCCGGCGGTCCACCGCCGCCGGCTACGCGCTCATCCTGCCGTGGCTCCTGGGGCTGATCATCTGGCAGCTCTTCCCGATTCTCTACTCGCTCTACCTGTCGTTCACGCAGTACGACGTGCTGACGCCGCCCCGCTGGATCGGCCTGAAGAACTACATCGACATGTTCACGCGCGACCCCCGCTTCTGGCCCTCGGTGCGGCTGACGGTCCTGTACTCGATCATCAGCGTGCCGCTGGGCGTGCTGGGGGCCCTGGGCACGGCCTCGCTGCTGGCCCGGGAGGTGCGGAGCATCGGCTTCTGGCGCACGCTCTACTACGTGCCGGCCGTTCTGCCGGCGGCCGCGACGGCGCTGCTCTGGCGCTGGATGTTCGCCAGCCGGGGCCTGATCAACAGCCTGCTGTCGCCGATCTACAACCTGCTGAACATCGAGCCGCTTTCGTGGTTCTCGGACGTGCGGCTGGTGCTGCCTTCCTTCATCATCATGTCCTTCTGGGGCGTCTTCGGCGCCAACACCGTCATCCTGCTGGCGGCCCTGAAGAACGTGCCGAAGGAGTTGAAGGAGGCGGCCCTGGTCGACGGCGCCGGCCCCTGGACGGTCTTCTCCCGCATCACCGTGCCCATGATCTCGCCGGCGCTGCTCTATGTGACCATCATGGGCGTCATCGGGGCCATGCAGAACTTCACCGCCCCGCTGTTCATCGCCACCCCGACCAGCGCGGGCACGTTCCTGAACGTGTACGTGTATCAGATGGCCTTCACCCAGTTTAAGATGGGCTACGCGTCGGCGGTGGCGTGGTTCCTGATGGTCCTGATCCTGATCCTGACCGCGATCGTGTGGAAGTGGTCTGACGCCTACGTCTACTACGAGGGCGAGATGCGCCACCAGTAGCCGGGAGGGAGGGATCCACGTGCACCACCGACTGTCCGACATCCTGAAGGGCCTTGTGACCTACTTCCTGCTCACGCTCGGGGCGGCGATCATCGTCGTGCCGCTGTTCTGGATGGTCTCGACCTCGCTGAAGGGTCCCGACGCGCTCTTCACCTATCCGCCGGAGTGGATTCCCCGTCCCCCGGTCTGGCGGAACTACATCGAGGTCTGGCGCATGATCCCCCTGGGCCGGTTCCTCTTCAACACGGTCTTCATCACCGTACTGGCCATGGCCGCCGAGCTGCTCACCACGTCGCTGGTGGCCTACGGCTTTGCCCGGTTCCAGTTCCCGGGGCGGAACACGATCTTCTTCATCCTGCTCTGCACCATGATGCTGCCCGGCGTCGTGACCATGATCCCCAGCTTCCTGATCTGGGCGCGCCTGAAGCAGGTGGACACGTTCGTGCCCCTGACCGTGGGTGCCTGGTTCGCCTGGGGCCCGGCGTACATCTTCATGATGCGCCAGTTCTTCCTGACCATCCCCAGGGAGATGGAGGAGGCCGCGGTGATCGACGGGGCCAACATCGTGCAGATCTACTGGCACATCATGCTCCCGCTGATCCGCCCGGCCCTGCTGGCGATCGGCGTGCTGGCCTTCCAGGGCAACTGGAACAACTTCCAGGCGCCGCTGATCTACCTGAACTCGATGGACAAGTTCCCCTTGATCTTGGGCCTCAAGTTCTTCGAGCAGTCGCTGTCGAAGGAGGCCCCGATGTGGAACTATATGATGGCCATGTCGGTGTTGATGGCCCTGCCCATCCTGGGGCTGTTCTTCGCCGCACAGCGCTACTTCATCGAGGGGCTCAACGTCGGCGCCACGAAGGGATAGTCGGCCGTCGGCGCGCCTCGGCGCGCCCTCTGGGAGGGCAGACGCACCGCCGTGCCTCACCCCGTGGGGCAGGCAGGCGTATCCTGGACCGTCACCACTTGCCGGTTCCCGCCGTCTGATCACGTGATAAAATATTATGTGGCAAAATATATTGGGGGGCACAGGTCGTGCTGAAGCTGCAGCGGCTTTCGCAGCAGCCCATTCTCACGCCGGTCCGGGATCATGAGTGGGAACGGGAGGCGGTGTTCAACGCGGGGGCGGTCTACGCGAACGGCCTGATCTGGCTGTTCTACCGGGCCTCCAACAACCGGTTCCGCTTTGACACCCCCGTTCCGCTCCCCGAGTACAAGTTCGTCTCCTCGATCGGCCTCGCGGTATCGTCCGACGGCATCCACTTCAGCCGGTTCGACCGCCCGGTCTTCTCGCCCGCGACGGAGCAGGAGGCGTGGGGGGTGGAGGATCCGCGCATCACCCGCATCGGCGACACCTACTACATGTGCTACACCGCCTTCGGCGGCAGGCACTGGAAGGATTTCCGGCCGGCGCTGGCGTGGTCGCGGAACCTTTTCGAGTGGCATGGACGTCAGATACTCCTGGATGAGCCCAACAAGGACGTGGCGCTGTTTCCCGAGAAGGTGGGCGGACGCTACGTGCTCCTGCACCGCCGGGAGCCGAGCATCTGGATCGCCTTCTCGGATGACCTGCAGAACTGGACCGACCACCGCATCCTCATGGAACCGATTCCTGGGGGGTGGGAGGCCAAGAAGATCGGCGCGGCCGGACCGCCCCATCGGACGGAGGCCGGATGGGTGCTGTTCTACCACGCCGTCGACGCGGACAACGTCTACCGGCTGGGCGTGGCCCTGCTGGACCTGAACGACCCCACGCGGGTCCTGGCCCGGTACCCGCACCCCATCCTCGAGCCCGAGACCGACTGGGAGCGGTACGGCCTGGTGCCCAACGTGGTCTTCTCGTGTGGCTCCGTGGAGAAGGATGGCGCGTACTTTGTGTACTATGGCGGTGGCGACTGTTGCCTGGGCGTGGCCGCGGTGGACCGCACCGTGCTGCTGCGCCACCTGACCCAGTCGCGCTAAGGTATTCGTCATTCAGGCCGCAGTATTGCCATCCGGTCAGGAGGCGAAGCGCCAATGATCAAGCTGACGCGTCTCGTCAGCAAGCCTATCCTGGAGCCAAACCCGGCCAACGAGTGGGAGCGGGCAGCCGTCTTCAACACGGCGGCCATCTACGACAACGGGCTGTTCCACCTGCTCTATCGGGCCACCAACATCGGTGGCCATGCCCGCTACGGCCGTTACATGAACGCCATTGGCTATGCCGTTTCGCACGACGGAATCCACTTCACGCGCCTCGACCGGCCCGTGCTGGCGCCCGGCGAGCACGTCCAGGAGCTGCGCGGGGCGGAGGACGGCCGGCTGGTCAAGATCGGCGATACCTATCACCTGACCTACACGGGCTTCTCCGACCGGTTTGAGGGCGACTACCGCATCTGCCGGGCCACTTCCAAGAACCTGATCACCTGGGAGCGGCACGGCCCGATGCTGGACGAACCCAACAAGAACGCGTCGCTGTTCCCCGAGAAGATCAACGGGCGCTACGCCCTGCTCCACCGCCGGTACCCCGACATCTGGATCGCGTACTCCGACGACCTGATCCACTGGACGGACCACCGCAAGGTCCTCTCGCCCATCGAGGGGACCTGGCAGGACGCCCGGGTGGGCATCGCCGGGCCGCCCATCCGGACCTCGCAGGGCTGGGTGCTGATCTACCACGGCGCCTGCAAGGCCGACAACTCGTACCGGCTGGGGATCGCCCTGCTGGACGCCAACGACCCGTCCATCGTGCTCGCCCGGCAGCCGGAGCCGATCATGGAGCCGGAGCTGGAGTGGGAGAAGAAGGGCTATGTGCCCAATGTGGTCTTCTCCACCGGCCATGCCCTGCGGGGCGATGACCTCTACGTCTACTACGGCGGCGCCGACACGGTGATCGGCGTGGCGGCGGTGAGGCTGTCGGATCTGAAGTTCTAAGCCAGACTCCGGATACTTTCGTTCCTGCATACCCGCGGCTTTGCGCAAGCGCAGCCGCGGGTTCATTTTTGCCGCAGCGCCGCGGCCACAACTGACCACCGCCGCCTGCAGGACCGTCATCGCCGCCCTGTTTGCCGGGCGGGACTTCGTGAGCGAGATGGCCGGCGGCATGAACTACATCATCTACGCCCTTCTGGAGGGGCTGAAGTTCGGCGCCGGCACGGCGGTGCTGCTGCAAGGCGTCCGCATGATTCTGGCGGAAATCGTTCCGGCCTTCCGGGGCATCGCCCTCAAGATCGTTCCCAACGCCAAGCCCGCCCTGGACTGCCCGATCGTCTTCCCGTACGCGCCCATGGCGGTCATCATCGGTTTCCTCTCGGCGTTTGCCACGTTCATCGTCCTCATGCTGATCTTCGGCGCCACCGGTTGGGCCGTCATCGTCCCGCCGATGATCGCGCTGTTCTTCCCCGGCGGTGCGGCCGGCGTATTCGGCAACTCCACCGGCGGCGTGCGCGGCGCGATCTTCGGCGGCGCCTTCATGGGCTTCCTGCTGGCCGTCGGGCAGGCGATCACCGCGCCCATGCTGGGCACCACGGCGCCGGAGCTGGCGATCATGGCCGATCCGGACTGGTACATCCTGATCCTGATCTTCAAGCCACTGCTCCGGCTGTTCGCCTAAGCGTGCAGGCAGGGGCGGGTGCCACCCGCCCCTGCGCACAATAATGGGGGGATAAACCAGAGATGAAAGGGAAAGAGCTGTTCATCCTGACGGTCTGCGGGGTTGGCATGGGAAGCAGCCTCGTGCTGCGCATGTACGTGGAGGACGTGCTCCGGGAGATGGGCCTGAAGGCCCGGGTCGAGGCCACCGAGGTCTCGATGGCCGCGGGGGCGGGGGCTGACATCATCATGGCTTCGCCCACCCTGGTCGAGGTTCTGCAGGGGGCGGCGCCGACCGTCATCCCCATCTTCAACTTTACGGACACCAAGGAGATCCGGGCGAAGCTGGAGGAGTACCTGGCCAGGCAGAATCCTTCCGGGTGATGCAGCCCGGAGACACAAGGCCCGGCGGCAGCGCACCGCCGGGCCTCCTGCATCCCCAAGGCTTACTTGTACTGCTCGATGAGCTGCTGCCACAGCGCGGGATCCATCGTCCAGTCCTGGTTCACGATGCCCTGCTCGCGGAAGCCGGGCACCTTGTCCTCGTACGGCACCGACTCCGGATCCTCGTAGATGATGCCGGTGACCAGCTCGTTGGTCTCCATGAGCTTCTTCATCGCCGCGAACCGGTCGTGCCGGTTGTAGGTCGGGTCCTCGTCCAGGTTGACCAGGTTCTGCTTGAAGAAGTCGTAGGTGTTCACCCGGTTGAAGGTGACGCAGGGCGAGTAGGTGCTCACCAGGGCGAAGCCCGGGTGCTGGATCGCCCGCTTGATGATCTCCACCAGCTGCTTCTGGTTGGCCGAGAAGCCGCTGGCCACGAAGCCGCAGCCCGAGGCGACGGCCAGCTGCAGCTGGTTCACCGGGTTCTCCAGGTTGCCGGCCGGCGTGGACTTGGTCGTGAAGCCGCTCTCCGAGGTGGGGGAGGTCTGGCCCTTGGTCAGGCCGTAGATCATGTTGTCCATCACGATATAGGTGATGTTCACGTTCCGGCGGAGGGCGTGCATGTAGTGGCCCATGCCGATCGCGAAGCCGTCGCCGTCGCCGCCGGCGGCGATGACCGTCAGCTCGCGGTTGGCCAGCTTCAGGGCCTGGGCCGCCGCCAGCGCCCGGCCGTGGGTGACGTGCAGGTTGTACGAGTTGATATAGTTACCGATCTTGCCCGAGCAGCCGATGCCCGAGACCACCGCCACCTTCTCCGGCTCGATCTGCAGGTCCACCAGGGCCTTCTGCAGGGCCGCCAGCACGCCGAAGTCGCCGCAGCCCGGGCACCACCAGGACTTCTCGGAGGTCCGGAAATCCGCCATGGTCACTGCCATTTCGCTCACGCCTCCTTCGCCGCCAGCGCGATGGTCGGGTCGTCGGTGGGCCGCACGCCCTGGCCGCCGCCGGCGACCAGATACCGGGCCTCGCCGGACAGCACCATCCGGGCGCCGTCCACGATCTCCTTCACCGTGAAGAGGGTGCCGTCGTACTTCAGCAGGCTGGCGAGCTTCTCCTTGTCGTAGCCGGCCCCCTTCAGCATGAAGGCGAACTGCCCCGTGGCGTTGGACTCGACCACCAGGGCCGTGGCGCTGCCGACGTGCTTGGCGACCTCGGCCACGGGCACCGGGTAGATCAGCCGGATCTGCAGCACGCCGACCTTCTTGCCGGTCAGCTGCTCGATGATCGGCTGGGCCTCCCTGGCCGCGCCCAGGGTGGTGCCGAAGGCGACCAGCACGAGGTCCGCGTTGGGAGTGCCGAAGTAGCGCACCGCCTCGGTCTTGACGTTGTTGAGCCGGCGCAGCCGGCGGTCCATCATATAGACGCGGTTGGCCGGATTCTCGGTGACCTTGCCCAGCGGCCCGTGCTCCGCGCCGGTGGCCAGGAACTGGCCGTTCTTCATGCCGGGCAGCGAGCGGGGCGACACGCCGCTTTCGTTCACCTGCTTGCTGTAGCGCTCGAACACGTCGCGCCCCAGGGCCTCCAGCTCAGCCGGGTCGACGATGGGCCCGCGGTCGATCTTGGGCAGGTTCGCCAGGTCGACGGCCGACGGCTCCACCGTCTGCTGGAACAGGGCCAGGGCGAGGTCCGAGGCGATGATCACCGGGCAGTGGTAGTTGTCCGCCAGGTTGAAGGCCTCCGCCGTCATCGGCACGAGCTCCTCCACCGATCCCGGGGCCAGCACGATGCGCGGGCCCTCGCCGTGGCCGCCGTAGGCCAGGGCCAGGAGGTCGGACTGCTCCTGCTTGGTCGGCATGCCCGTGGACGGGCCGCCGCGCTGGGTGTCGACCACGACGAGCGGCGTCTCGGTCATCGAGGCGAGACCCAGGGCCTCCTGCATCAGCGAGATGCCGGGGCCGGAGGTCGCGGTCATGACCCGCGCACCGGCGAAGCCGGCGCCGACGCAGGCCACGATCGAGGCCAGCTCGTCCTCCATCTGCACGGCCACGCCGCCCACCTTCGGGAAGATCTTCACCAGGTTCTCGGCGATCTCGGAAGCCGGCGTGATCGGGTAGGAGAACATCAGGCGGCAGCCGCCGGCCAGCGCCCCGAGGGCGACCGCGTCGTTGCCCGTCATGAGCAGCTTCTCCCGACCGTCGGGCGGGGACATCTCGAGCCGCAGGTCAGGCCAGTGGTCCATGACGTACTGGTAACCCTGGTCCATCGCCTTGTGAATGAGCGCGACGAAGTCCGCCCCGCGGCTGCCCCAGCGGCGCTGCGCGTAGGCCTTGAAGCCCTCCAGCGGCAGTCCCAGGAAGGCGGCCGACGCGCCCAGGACCAGGTTGTTCTTCATGAGCGTGTTGCCCAGCGCCAGGGCCATCTCGTTCAAGGGCATGGTCACCAGCTTGGCGTCGATGCCCTCGGGCAGCTTGGGATGAATGGCCTCCTCCGCCAGGATGATGGCGCCGGGATAGACGTTCCTGGCGCAGAGGTCGATGGACTCCTGGTCCAGGACCACCAGCAGGTTCACGCCGGCGGCGGGAGCCTGGACCCGCTCTACGGAAATGCGCGTGGTGAAGTCGGTGTGTCCGCCCTTGATGCGGGATGCGAACGTCTTATAGGCGTACACGTAGTAACCCGCCCGGCTGGCGACGGTGTTGAACACCTCGGCCGTGGAGTCGAGGCCGGAGCCCTGCTCCCCGCCGATCTGCCAGCAAACCTCCTTTAGCACCCTGTTCCCCTCCTCCAAGAGGCACGCTCCGGGAGCAGGCGCCCCGCCTGCCCCGAGCCGATGTCGATTCCGATGTCTGTTGGTTGCTTTCCACTTCCAACTATACGACTTATCCGGGTATCATGAACATGCATATTTCACATAGCGCAAATACCCCCGGCGCATCGGCGCCGGGGCTGCCAGGGAGGCTGTGCCGTTGCTGCTTCAGCACCTGATCACGTTCTGCCGTGTCGTGGAGACCGGCGGGTTTGCGCGCGCAGGGGCCCTGGTCGGACTCAGTCAGCCGGCGGTGACCCGCCAGATCGCTGCCCTGGAGGCGGAGCTGGGCATTCCGCTCCTCGATCGCTCGGGCCGGCAGATCTACCCGACGCCGGCGGGGAGGCTCGTCTACGAGCGGGCCCGGCGGATCATCGCGGCGGTGAACAGCCTGAAGGAGGAGGTCGCGGACCTGGCCCATCCGGAGCGGGGCCGCGTCGCCATCGGGGTGGTGACCACGGTCGGGCTGCGGCTGCTCCCGCCCATTCTGGCCGCGTTCAAGAAGGAGCACCCCGGGATCCGCGTGTACGTGAAGGCGGACCGCACGCAGGAGACGATCGAGCGGCTGCTGGAGGGCGAGATCGAGCTGGCGATCCTGCCGACGCCGGTGACGCACCCCCGGCTCCGGTCGGTGCCGCTGATGGAGGACCCGGTGGTGCTGGTCTGCGCGCCCAGCCGGCGCGCGGAGCTGCCCGACCCGCTGCCTTTGGAGAAGCTGGCGGAGATCGACCTCATCTCCTTCCAGGCCCCGTCCCGCTTCCGCACCTTTGTGGACGCCATGCTGGAGCAGGCGGGCGTCTACCCGAATGTCACCATGGAGTTCGACTCCCACGAGGCGGTGACCCTCATGGTGGAGGCCGGGTTCGGCTGCGCCCTGGTGCCCGCCTCGGCCGTGGAGCGGGAGCTGGCCCTGGGGACGCTGGTGCGGGTGGAGGTGGAGGGGATGCCGCGCATGGCCCGCACGACCAGCCTCGCCTTCCGGCACCCGAATCCGGGGTGGAGCCCGGCCACGGAGCGCCTGTTCCAGATGGTTGTCGACTTCTTCGCACAGGGAGGATAAAAAGGAGAATTTGGCGCTTATTAGAGGTAAGTCCTCAGACCTACGCTGGTTGATTCTGGAGTGGGGGTTGCGTGCTATTTTGCCGCCGCACCCGTGTTAGGGGACAAGTTCTTGCTATAATAGTACTTGCTTTAGACAAATTTATGGTGTGCGCCCCGAAGAAGGAGGCTGTCCCCTGTGGTTCACCGACTGGCCAGTTTTCGGATCATCGTGCGGCTGGAGATTGAGAACACAAATTCGATCTTCTCCCACATTGCGACAGCGATCGGTGCCAGCGGCGGCGACATCGTGGCCGTCGACCTGATCCAGTCCCGGCGGGACGTGGTGATTCGCGACATCACCATTGCCGTCGAGAACCGGGCGCACGGCGACAGGGTGGTGCAGGCCCTGGCAGCGCTGCCCGGCGTCAAGGTGGTCAACGTCTCGGACCGGATCTTCCTGGCCCACCTGGGCGGCAAGATCGAGGTGAACCCCCGGGTCCAGGTGAAGACGCGGGACGACCTCTCGGTGGTGTACACCCCCGGCGTCGCGGACGTGTGCCGGGCGATCGCCGAGGATCCGGCCAAGGCCTTCACGCTGACCATCAAGCGCAACACGGTGGCCGTGGTCACGGACGGCACGGCCGTGTTGGGGCTGGGCGACATCGGACCGGCCGCGGCCCTCCCGGTGATGGAGGGCAAGGCGATGCTCTTCAAGCACTTCGGCGGCGTCGACGCCTTCCCGATCTGCCTGGACACCAAGGATCCCGATGAGATCGTGCGCATCGTGAAGGCCATCGCCCCGGCCTTCGGCGGCATCAACCTGGAGGACATCTCCGCGCCGCGCTGCTTCGAGATCGAGGAGCGGCTCCAGGAGGAGCTGGACATCCCCGTCTTCCACGACGACCAGCACGGCACGGCCGTCGTGGTGCTCGCCGGCCTGATGAACGCGGCGCGGGTGGTCGGCAAGAAGCTGACCGACCTGAAGGTCGTCGTCTGCGGCATCGGCGCCGCGGGCGTGGCGATCACGAAGATGCTGATGGCGGCCGGCATCCAGAACATCATCGGCGTCGACCGCGTGGGCATCATCGAGCGGGGCAAGAATTACGAGAACCCCATGTGGCGTTGGTACGCCGAGCACACCAACCCGGAGGACCGCCACGGCACCCTGAACGACGCCATCGTGGGCGCGGACGCCTTCATCGGCGTGTCCGGACCCAACGTGCTGAAGGTCGAGCACATCAAGAAGATGGCGCCCGATCCGATCGTCTTCGCCATGGCCAACCCGGTCCCCGAGATCGACCCGGACGAGGCCGCCCCGCACGTGGCCGTGCTGGCGACTGGCCGGTCGGACTACCCGAACCAGGTCAACAACCTGCTCTGCTTCCCGGGCATCTTCCGGGGCGCCCTCAACTGCCGTGCACGGCGGATCAACGATGCGATGAAGCTGGCCGCGGCCCGGGCGATCGCCTCGGTCGTCTCGGACGAGGAGCTGCACGCCGAGTATATCATCCCCTCCGTCTTCAACCGGCGCGTCGTCGAGGCCGTGGCCGCGGCGGTCGAGCAGGCCGCCTACGAAACCGGCGTCGCCCGCCGGGAGCGGCAGCCGCAGCCGCGGACGGGTGGCGACGACTGAGCGCAGTGAAATGCCGGCGGTCCCGCCGAAGTGGCGGGACCGCTTTTCGCGCTTTGCCGCTCGGGCGCCCCCGGGTCCGGCGCGGGGCATGTCCCGGGGGCCGGCCCGGGGCTGTGCCTTCGGGAACTGTGACCGCCGGGACGTCAGTTCGTGAACCGGAAGAACGCCCCGCCCGACACGACGCGGACAACCTGCACGATGATCAGGGCGAGCACAGCGGCCCAGATGACGGTGCCCACCCAGAAGCGCGCCCTGCGGCGGCCCCTGACGTAATACGCGGTGCCCCGATCAGGACCAGGGTGAGCGCCAGCCATGCGCCCCCATAGGCCGGGTCAACGCACACCAGAGACGAGTCCCTCGGAAAGCAGAAGGAAGACACCTGGAGACGCCAGGCCAGGCCGCACCGGTTCGGGGCGCATGGTCGCCACCGGCACCCGACCGCAACATGTCCCCCGCATCCCCCGTCTATGATCTGAGGAGGTGGTCACCGTGCGGCGGCTGGCGTGGCGGGCAGTGGCGGCCGTCGTCCTTTGCTTTTTCTGGGTCGAGGCCGCTCTGGCGTTCACCTATTACCCGGCCGTGCCCCAGGGCGCCGTGGGCTGGGCGGCCCCGCGCATCGCGCAGCGGCTCAACCTGGACCCCGGCGACCGGATCGTGGCGGTGGAGATGTGGCTGGACGGGCGCCGGGTGACGGCGAACTGGGACGCATCCGGCCTGGTCTACTACGACCCGCCGGAGCCGCTCGCACCGGGCGACCACCACGTGCGCCTGATCATCCACGTCGCCACCGACCGGCCGGGGTACGTCTACGCACCGCTCACCTCCGAGTTCGTCTTCACCGTGCGGGCGGGAGCGCTGCCGGCCCTGCCGCTGCCCGGTCCGGAGGAACAGGCCGCCCTGGCGGCCGTGAACCAGGCGCGCGCCGCGGCGGGGGTGGCGCCGGTGGCCTTGGATGCGCGCCTTAACGCCGCGGCCGCCCTGCAGGCCGAGTACCTGGTGCGGAACCCCGGCCAGGTGGAGGCGGACGCGCACCGGCAGGCCCCGGGCACGCCCGGGTTCGTGGCCGAGAGCGCCGGCGGCCGGGCGCGCTACTTCGCCTATGACGGCGGCGTCGCCGAGGTGATCAACTTCACGCGCCGGGCGGAGGACGCGGTCGCGGGGTGGATGGACACGCTCTACCACCGGATCCCGCTGATCCACCCGGGGATGACGGAGATGGGCTACGCCGTGGCCGCAGGCGGGGCGCGGGCGGTCAATGTGGCTCTGTTGGGCCCCTTCGACGCTTCGGACCAGGTGGTCCGCTGGCCCGCACCCGGGGCCGCCGGGGTCCCGCCCCTGTGGGAGGGGCTGGAGACCCCGGATCCGCTGGCGCGCTATCCCGGGGTGCGGGGGCCGGTGGGCTACCCGATCACGCTGACCTTTGGCCGCCGGCCGGCCTCCCTGCGGCTGGCAGACGCGCGCCTCACGGGACCGGAGGGCGCCGTCCAGGTCCTCCTGTACGATCCGGTGCGGGATCCGGAGCTGGAGGACACGGTGGCCGTGATTCCTGCACGGCCGCTCCGGCCCGGCGCGCGGTACGTGGTGACGCTCTCGGGCCAGGTGAACTACGGGCCCGGCCCTGAGCCCTTCCAGTACACCTGGTCCTTCCAGACGGCGCCGGAAGCCCGGCCGGTCCTCACTCGCCGGGTGATCACCTTCCGGTCCGCCGGCGGCGGGATCGACAGCATCCGCCTGGAGGGGTTTGGCTTCCCCGAAGGGGTGCGGGTGTTCCTGGGCGGGCTGCCCGTACAGGACCTGGTGCGCGAGTCCGAGTCGTCCCTGCGCTTCCGCCTGCCCCGGGGGCTGCCGGGCGGGCAGGCGGACCTGCTGGTGGTGACGCCGGGCGGGCAGGAAGTCGAGTGGCCGGCTTTTCTCACCGGCGCGGAGGGGGCGCGCCCGCCGCAGGCGCAGCCGTTCCGCAGCCAGCCCCTGGTGGTGCGCGGCAAGCCGGCCGGGGCCCCGGCCCTGGTCCATCCGTCCGGGGCGGTGCTGGTGCCTGGTACCTCTTACCAACTGGCCGCGCCCGACGAACGGAGGGGGATAAACATCGGTGGTGGCGGGCGAAAAAGAAAAAAAAAAACACACGGTCACACCGTATCGCACAAAAA
>QGVE01000068.1 GCA_003242675.1 Bacillota bacterium
TCGACGCGCCGGCGATGCCCCTGGAGGAGGTGCTGCAGACCCCGGAGCGCCTTCCGGCCATCATCGGCGTGCGCCTGGCCGAGCCCTGAGGCGGCCCGGCCGCGTCAGCCCTGCTCCTCCAGCCACGGCAGGAGCGCGGAGAGATCCGTGCACTCCAGGTCGGCCGGGAAGCGCTCGTCGCGCGGCCGGCCGCACCGCTGCACCCACACGGTCCGGAGGCCGGCGGCCCGCCCGCCGGCCACGTCGCGCCCGGGGTTGTCGCCGACCATCACCGCCTCGCCCGGGGCGACCCCGAGTGCGCGGCAGATGTAGTGGAAGATCGCCGGATCCGGCTTGCCGCAGTCGATCTCCCCCGAGACCACCACCGCGTCAAACGCCTTGTCCAGGCCGGAGCCGGCCAGCTTCCCCCCCTGCAGGGCGGGCCCCCCGTTGGTGACGATCCCGAGCCGGTAGCCCCGCGCCCGCAGGGCGCCCAGCAGCGGTTCGCCCTCGGGGTACCGAGGGTACCGCCGCCGGGCCGCCGCGAACCGCTCCGCCATCGCCCGCGCCAGCCCCTCGTCGTGCACCCCCTGCTCCGCCAGGGCCCGCCGCCACACCGCCACGCGGTACGCCGGGGCCCACGACCGCAGCCCCCGGATCGCCGGGTGGTCTCCCCGGTCATAGCGGGCCCACAGCCCCTCGGCCGCGCTGTGGCCGATGCGCTCGCAATAGGCGGCGTACGGCCCCTCCGCCCACAGGCGGCGGGCCTCCGCCCACGCGCTGGCGGCGAGCCGCTCCGGGTCGACCCCCGGCCCCGCCAGGGCTGCCGCGGCCGCCAGGGCCGACCGCGTGACGGACTCGTCCAGAATCAGGGTCTCGTCCAGGTCGAACAGGACCGCCCTGATCACATGCCCCACCTCCTGCCGTTTGGCTCATCTTACCACAGCGCGCGGACAAGGGAAGACCCCCTGGCGCCCTGCCAGGGGGTCCTCCCTTCACCCGGCATTACATCATGTCCATGTTGGGGGGCGGGTTGTTCTCCTTCTTCTCCGGCTTCTCCGCCACCAGGGCCTCGGTGGTCAGGATCAGCGAGGCGATCGACGCCGCGTTCTGGAGGGCCGACCGGGTCACCTTGACCGGGTCGATGATGCCCGCGGCGATCATGTCCACGTACTCCTCCTTCAGGGCGTCGAAGCCGTGGTTGGGCGGCAGGCTGCGGACCTTCTCGACGACGACCGAGCCCTCGAGGCCGCCGTTCTCGACGATGCAGCGCAGCGGCTCCTCGACCGCACGGCGGACGATCTGGGCGCCGACCTTCTCGTCGCCCTCGAGCTTCTGGATCAGCTCGTCGATGGCCTTCTGGGTCTGCAGCAGCGCCACGCCGCCGCCGGCGACGATGCCCTCCTCAACCGCCGCACGGGTCGCGTTCAGGGCGTCCTCGATGCGCAGCTTCTTCTCCTTCAGCTCGACCTCGGTGGCCGCGCCGACCTTGATGACCGCGACGCCGCCGGCCAGCTTAGCGAGCCGCTCCTGCAGCTTCTCGCGGTCGAAGTCCGAGGTGGTCTCCTCGATCTGCCGCTTGATGGCGGCGACCCGGGCCTTGATCTTCTCGGAGGAACCGGCGCCATCGATGATGGTCGTCTTCTCCTTCTCGACCCGGACCTGGCGGGCCTGGCCGAGCATCTCGATGGTCGCGTTCTCGAGCTTGCGGCCCAGCTCCTCGGAGATGACCTCGCCGCCGGTCAGGATGGCGATGTCCTCCAGCATGGCCTTCCGGCGATCGCCGAAGCCCGGAGCCTTGACGGCCGCGACCTGCAGCGTGCCGCGCAGCTTGTTCAGGACCAGGGTGGCCAGGGCCTCGCCCTCGACGTCCTCAGCGATGATGAGCAGCGGCTTGCCGCGCTGGACGACCTTCTCCAGGATCGGCAGCAGGTCCTGCACCGAGGAGATCTTCTTGTCGGTGATCAGGATGTAGGGCTCGTTCAGGACGGCCTCCATCTTCTCGGTGTCGGTGACCATGTAGGCCGAGATGTAGCCGCGGTCGAACTGCATGCCCTCGACGGTCTCCAGCTCGGTGTGGAGCGTCTTGGACTCCTCGACCGTGATCACGCCGTCCTTGCCCACGGTGTCCATCGCCTTGGCGACCAGCTCGCCGATCTCCCGGTCGTTGTTGGCGGAGATGGACGCCACCTCGGCGATGGCCTTGTTGGTCTCGACGGGGATGGCCTGCTTCCGCAGCGCCTCAACCGCCACCTCAACGGCCTTCTCGATACCCCGCTTCAGGAGCATCGGGTTCGCGCCGCCGGTGACGTTCTTCAGGCCTTCCTTCACGATGGCCTGGGCCAGCACAGTGGAGGTGGTGGTGCCGTCGCCCGCGACGTCATTCGTCTTGGTGGCGACTTCCTTGACCAGCTGGGCGCCCATGTTCTCAAACGGGTCCTCCAGCTCGATCTCACGCGCGATGGTCACGCCGTCGTTCGCGACAGTCGGGGCGCCAAACTTCTTGTCCAGCACGACATTGCGGCCGCGAGGACCGAGGGTGACCTTCACCGTATTCGCCAGAGCGTCCACACCGGCCAGCAGCTTGCGCCGGGCGGCCTCGTCAAACAGGATCTGCTTCGCAGCCATCTACGGAAGACCTCCCTCTACCCCTGAACGATGGCGAGAATGTCCCGCTCGCCGTCCAGGATGATGTACTCCTCTTCGTCGATCTTGACCTCGGTGCCCGCGTACTTGGAGAAGATGACGGTGTCGCCCTCCTTCACCTCGAGCTCCACCCTCTGGCCGGACTCGAGCAGACGGCCGGGGCCGACGGCGACGACCTTGCCCTGCTGCGGCTTCTCCTTCGCAGTGTCGGGCAGCACGATGCCGCTCTTGGTGCGCTCTTCCTTCTCAAGCGGCTTGATGACGACCCGAGCGCCCAACGGCTTGATGTTCATCGCGTAGTTCCCTCCTCAGTGCTGAGTCTGTTAGCACTCATTCCGCCTGAGTGCTAACACCATGACCTATGATAGAAAAGGAACCAGAGGCCGTCAAGCCCCTCCATACGCTTTTTTTGCTGTCCCCACAGCCACCGCGTGCCAGTGCGGGCCCTGAGGGCCGCGATCCCTCCCGGCCGGGGCCGGCCCTCCGGTGGTCCCCGCGCGCCGGTTCGGGTAGAATGAGCGGTGAACGCGGCGCGGGCGCGGCCCTGGCGCCGCGCCCGGCGGGGGAGGTGGCACCGTGGACAACCTGACCGTGGCCGAGGCCCTCTACGAGATCGCCGATCTGCTCGAGTTCACCGGCGGCGACCCGTTCAAGGTGCGCGCCTACCGCAAGGCGGCGGAGGCCCTGGCCCTTCAGCCCGATCCCGTGGAGCAGCTGGTGCGGGAAGGGAAGCTCACGAAGATCCCGGGCATCGGCAAGGCCATCGCCGCCAAGGTGACGGAGATGGTGGAGACCGGGCGCATCGGCTACCTGGAGGAGCTGCGCCAGGCGGTGCCGCCCGGCGTGCGGGACCTCACCCGCGTGCCCGGCCTCGGCGCCCGGACCGCGATGCTGCTCTACCGGCAGCTCGGCATCGACAGCCTCGAGGCCCTCGAGCTGGCCGCCCGGGAGGGCCGGCTGCGGGAGCTGCCGGGATTCGGGCCCCGCAAGGAGGCGGCCCTGCTGCAGGCCGTGGCCCGGGTGCGCCGGCGGCCGGACCGGCTCTCCATCGGCACCGCGGCCCCCATCGCGGAAGCGGTGGCCGCGCGGCTGCGCAGCCACCCCGCGGTCCTGCAGGTCGCCGTCGCCGGGTCCATCCGGCGGCGCGCGGAGACGGCGGCGGACATCGACCTGGTGATCGCCACCCGGGACCCCCACGCCGTCCGCGCCTTCCTGGACGGCCTGCCGCCGTCGCCCCTGCCCCTGGATCCGGTGCTGGTGGCGCCGGAGGACTTCGCCACCGCCCTGTTCGAGCGGACGGGTTCGGCGGCGCACCTGCAGGAGCTGTCCCGGCTGGTTGCGGTCCAGCCGCCGGCGGCCGCAGCGGCGCAGGCCTTTGAGCCGGGGCCCGACGCGGCCGACGCGGCCGTGTACCGGCACCTGGGCCTTCCCTTCATCCCGCCGGAGCTGCGGGAGGGGCGGGGTGAGGTCGCCGCCGCCCTGGCCGGCCGGCTCCCCCGCCTGATCACCCGCGCCGACCTGCGCGGGGACCTGCACGTGCACACCACGGCCTCCGACGGCAAGGCGACCCTGGCGGAGATGGCCGAGGCGGCCCGGGCGCTGGGTCACCGCTACCTGGCGATCTGCGACCACTCCCAGTCCCTGCGCATCGCTCGCGGGCTGAGCCCGGAGCGGCTGCGGGAGCACGTCGCGGCGATCCGCCGGCTGGACCAGTGGCCGGACTTCCGGCTGCTGGCGGGGGCCGAGGTGGACATCCTCCGCGACGGCTCCCTCGACTACCCCGACGAGATCCTGGCCGAGCTGGACGTGGTGGTGGCCTCCATCCACAGCCATCTCAACCTGCCGGAGGAGGAGCAGACGCAGCGGCTGCTCCGGGCCATCGCGAACCCCCACGTGGACATCATCGGCCACCCCTTCGGCCGCGTGATCGGCCAGCGGGAGCCCATGGCCCTGGACTTCCCCCGCATCCTGGAGGCCTGCGCCCGTACGGGCACGGCCCTGGAGATCTCCGCCAGCCCGTCGCGGCTCGACCTCTCCGCGGAGCACGCCCGCATGGCCAAGGAGTTCGGGGTCAAGCTGGTCATCAACACCGACGCCCACTCCGTGCGGGAGCTCGAGCTCCTGGACTACGGCGTCGGCCAGGCCCGCCGGGGCTGGGTCGAGCCGGAGGACGTGGTCAACGCCATGGACCTGCCCGACCTGCTGGCGTGGCTGAACCGCGCCTGACCCGCCGGGTCTTGGCCCGCCGCCGGCGGCCCCGACCGGCCGGCCCGCCGGGCGCCCGTGCCTCACGCGATGACGCGGGTCAGCAGCCCGCTCTTGGGCGGGCTTCCCCGGGGGCCCACGCCCAGGGTCAGGCGGTCGTTGTCGACGACGGTCAGGTCGAAGAAGAGCCGCATGTCCCCCTGGACCTCCATCCAATAGAACCGGTGCCCGTGCGGCTTCATCACGCGGTCGCACCGGGGATACCGGGCCCCCTCCACAGACAATTTCAGCCGGAAGAGCCCCTGGGGCGCGGGGCGGATCTCGACCCGCATTTCCCCGTCAGGCAGGCTTCCGGCGTACGTGCCGACCCAGGCGTAGTTCATCTGGCCCACGTGCCGGTCACCCAGCACGTCGAAGGGCCGCGCAACCGGATCCAGCTCCGGGTGAAACGCCATGACCACGAGGACGTCGGCCTGACGGCGCAGCCACGGCTCGGTGCAGCTGACCGTCACCGCCTCCCCGGGACGGATGATCGCCGGGTTGCCGGTGCCCACCAGCTGGGCGTTCTCGGCCGTGACCGGAAGCCCGGCGGGCACGCAGTAGAACTCGGTGGTGGCCACGACCTCGCGCAAGCCCAGGTTGAACACGACCGCGCGCGGGCGCCCGTCGGGCCCGACCGTGATGTCGGGTGAGGCAAAGGGCGCCGCGAGGGGCCGGGAACCGGAATCCCCGGGCCGGGACCGGAGCAACAGGAACACGGGCCGGTTGGTTCGCCACTCCCTGCGCAGCACACGAATCCCCCCCACTGTTCGCGTGGGGGGGATTTCACCGGGATCGGGTGTGCATCCTTTTCCCTTGCAGATTATTCGCAATTCACTGGCGGTAACGGGGGATCGGCACCCCCGGGAAGGGGATTCAGCGGACCCGCACGCCCCGCTTCTGGACGTCGGCCGCGCGCCTGGCCGGCACCCACTCCCCCGGTTTCGCGGGAGCGGGCGGCGGGGCGGGCACGGCGCGCCCGGCGCGGGCGAACATCAAAACGATAAGCCCCGCGGAGAGCCAGAGCCAGGGCCGGATGGCCTGGCCGGCAGGGGGCCGGTACTGCTCCAGCAGCGCAGCCACCGGCAGGAAGGCTCCCTGCCAGAGCGAGTAGACCCACTCCGGCGCCCAGTAGGGCAGGAGGAGCAGGCCGGGGAGCTGTGCGAGCGCGGCGGTCTGCGCGGCCGTCGCCGTCCGGTAGCGGCGGGTGTGCCGCTCGGCCTCCTCCCGGAAGACGGCGCCCAGCCGCCAGACGAACCACAGCGTGACCAGGGTCGCCAGCAGCCCGGCCCATGGCCACCGCCGGGCCAGGAACCAGCCCGGGGCGCCCAGGAGGAGCTGTCCCAGGAAGAGCAGAAGCGCCGTCTGGAGCCGCAACTGCAGCATGGTGATCACCTCGGCGGGGTCTCACCTGTACAGTACGCGGCCGACGGCGATTTTCCTGCATGTGGATCATCAAGATATGTCCTTATTCCACATCCTCGCCGGGGCGGATGAACGTCCCGCTCTTGCCGCCGGTCTTCTTCACCAGCCGGATGGCGCCGATCACCATCTCCTTGTCCACGGCCTTGGCCATGTCGTAGATCGTGAGTGCCGCCACGGCGCAGGCGGTGAGCGCCTCCATCTCCACGCCGGTCCGGCCGACGGTGGAGACCCGGGACTCGATCAGCACCCGGCTTTCCTTCTCGTCGAAGGCGAAGTCGACGCTGGCCTGGGTGATGGGCAGCGGGTGGCAGAGGGGGATCAGCTCCCCCGTGCGCTTGGCGGCCATGATGCCCGCCACCCGGGCGACGCCGAGCACGTCGCCCTTCGGCACCCCCCCGGACTGGATCAGGGCCAGGGTCTCCGGCCGCATGCGCACCTCCGCCCGGGCGACGGCCACCCGCTCGGTCTCCGGCTTGGCGCCGACGTCGACCATGCGGGCGTGCCCGCGCTCGTCCAGGTGCGTGAGTCTTGCATTCCACTCCGCCACGTCCAATCCCCTCCGCGCGGCTAGCCGCCGATGCCGTGCATGACCCGCAGGACGTAGTCCGAGTTCACGTCGTCGAAGTTGTGCTCCCGGGGCTTCCGCAGGATTGCGTCGGCCAGCGCCTGCTTCAGGTCCTCATCCGTCTTGGACGGGTCGCGGATCACCGGCTTCAGGTCCACCTCGTGGATGTGGCCCAGGCACGGGTTGACCTTGCCGTCCGCCGACAGCCGGATGCGGTTGCACTCGGCGCAGAAGCACTCGGTCACGGCCGAGATGAACCCGACCGTTCCCTTCGCCCCGGGCAGCCGCCAGTACTTGGCCGGGCCGTTGCCCCGGATGCCCTCCCGCACCGGCTCCAGGTCGCCGAACTCGTCGATCAGCCGCTCCCGCATCTCCGCGGCGGGGACCAGGTTCTCCCAGGTGAAGTGGTACGCCTCGGAGAACGGCATGACCTCGATGTACCGCACGTGGATCGGGCGGTCCAGCGTGAGGCGCGCCATGTCGGCGATCTCGTCGTCGTTCCACCCGCGGATGACCACCATGTTCAGCTTGACCGGCTCCATCCCCAGCTCCAGGGCGGCCTCCACCGCCTCCAGCACCTGGGCCGGGCTGCCGCTCAGCCGGGCGATCCGCGTGAAGCGGTCGGGGCGCAGCGTGTCCAGCGAGATGTTCACGCGGTCGACCCCCGCCGCCTTCAGGTCCTTCGCCATCGCCGTGAAGAGCAGGCCGTTGGTGGAGAGCGAGAGGTCCTTCACGCCCGCGGGCTTCAGCCACGAGAGGAACTCGACGATCCCCTTCCGCACCAAAGGCTCGCCGCCGGTCACGCGGATCCGGTCGATCCCCAGGCTGACCGCGGCCTTGATCACGCGCAGGATCTCCTCGTAGCGGAGGTACTCGTCATGCGCGCCCAGCTTGACGCCGGTCAGGGGCATGCAGTACACGCACCGCAGGTTGCAGCGGTCGGTGACGGAGACGCGCATGTAGTTGATCCTGCGCCCCCACTGGTCGATCACGGGCAACCGCCCCCTTTCTCTCACTCGACCCGGCGGATCCGGCCGGAGTCGCTGCAGTCGTAGCCGCCCAGGGCCTCCACGGCCCTCCGAAACGCGGGATCCCGCAGCAGGCTCAGCACCGCCTGCACGCCGGGGTGGCCCTCCATGTCGGCCGGGATGCACAGCTCGTAATCCTCCCAGGCCAGCGGCACGAAGTCCAGGTCCAGGGCCTGCGCGGCGGAGCGGATCCCGAGCCCCACATCGGCGTCGCCCGCCTTCACGGCCTGGGCGACGTTCAGGTGGGTGAACAGCTCCCACCGGTAGCCCTCCACCTGCTCGGGCGAGATGCCCTCCTGCCGCAGGTGGAAGTCCAGGAGCAGCCGGGTGCCGGCGCCGCGCTGCCGGTTGACGAACCGCACATCCGGCCGGGCCAGGTCCCGGAACGACGTGATCCCCTTCGGGTTGCCCTTCGGCACGATGAACCCCTGCTCCCGCCGGGCCAGCAGGGCCAGCAGGGCCGGCTTGCCCAGGTACCGGCGCACGTAGGCGGTGTTGTAGTCCCCGGTCTCCGGGTCGAGCAGGTGGACGCCGGCCATGTGCGCCTCGCCCCGCTTCAGGGCGAGCAGCCCGCCCTGGGAGCCGACGTGGGCGCTGGAGAGGTAGTAGCCGCCCTTCTTGCGCAGGAACGAGCCCATCAGGTCCAGCGACGTGTCGTGGGACCCGATGATCACCACCGTCTCCTGGATCTCGCGGAACGGCCGGAGCAGCTCCACCGCCACCTCGCTGCCCTCGCCGATCCCCTCCCGGTCCGCCGGGACCACCACCAGCCCGTCGGCCCGCACCAGGGAGGTGACCACCGCCGCGCCCCGGCTGATGGGCGTGGCCACCAGACGCTCGCCGACCCGGCCCAGCTTCACCCGCACGTACTCCTCGACCCCCATGGGGGAGGTGATCCGCCGGGCCAGGGTGGCCCGCACGGTCTCCCGCCTGGGCACCGGCAGGCCCAGGGCGCGGTAGACCAGGGGCTTCACGAACAGGTCCGCGGTGAGCCAGGTGGAAACCGGGTAGCCGGGCAGGCCGACGAAGGGCTTGCCGTCGATCAGGCCGAGCATCACCGGCTTGCCGGGGCGGATGGCCACGCCGTGGGCGAGCACCTGCCCCAGATCCTTCAGCACGTGCACGGTGTAGTCCTCGCTGCCGGCGGAGGAGCCGGCGTTGACGATGACGATGTCCGACCGGGCGACGGCCTCCTTCACGGCCCGGCGGATGAGGTCGTAGTCGTCGGGCACGATCGGGTGGCGCACCGGCTCGCCGCCCCACTCCCGCACCATGGAGAGGATGACCCGGGAGTTGAACTCGATGATCTCCCCCGCCGCCGGGTCCGGCTTGGGCTCGACGATCTCCGTGCCCGTCGGGATGAAGGTCACCACCGGCCGGCGCACGACCGGCACCTCCAGGACGCCGGCCGCCAGCAGGGCCCCGAGGTCCTGGGGGCGGATGACGTGCCCCTCGGGCAGCAGGATCTCGGTCGCGACGACGTCCTCGCCGATCTGGCGCACGTCCTGCCACGGCGCCACCGGCGCCAGGATCTCGCACCGGGCACCGTGGTGGTGGCCCTCGTCCAGGAGGTTGACGTGCTCCACCATGATGACGGCGTCGCATCCGGGAGGCAGCGGATCGCCGGTGTCGACCCAGAACGCCTGCTCGCCGAGGGTGAGGATGCGCGGCGCGGTCTCGGTCGCCCCGAAGGTGTCGCTGGCCCTGACGGCGATGCCGTCCACGGCGGAGGCGTTGTAGTGCGGGGCGGAGATGCGCGCCCGCACGGGCTCGTAGGTGATGCGGCCCAGGGCCTGGTCGGTGGGGACGACCTCCCGCTGCCGCCCCCAGCCGGCCTGGTCGAGCGCACGGAGCAGCCGGTCCAGCGCCTCCGCGCGCGGCAGCGACTCCAGGTAGATCTTGCGCGTGCTCATCCCAGGACCTCCACTTCCACCGTCTCGCCGGCCAGCAGCCCCTCCCGGGGCGAGGGGATGACCAGGACCCCGTCCGCCCGGACCAGGGTCGAGATCAGGCCCGACTTGCCGTGCACCGGCTCCGCCCAGACCTCGCCGTCTTTCCGGATCAGCCGCACCCGGATGACGTCGGTGCGGCCGGCGGCCGAGGCGACGTTCTTGGTGAGCCGCGCCCGCACCGTGGGCCGGAACTCCGGCTCCGGCGGCAGCCCCTGCACCTGCCGGAGCAGCGGGGCGACGAAGAGGCCGTACACCACCTGCGCCGAGACGGGGTGGCCGGGCAGTCCGACCACCGGAACGCCGTCGCACACCGCCAGGATGGTCGGCTTCCCGGGCTTCAGCTGGACGCCGTGCACCAGCACCCCCGGGCGGCCCAGCTGGTCGATGAGCCGGGCCGTGAGGTCGCGGGCGCCCACGCTGGAGCCGCCGGAGATCAGGATGACGTCGTAGGCCATGCCCTGCCGGAGCAGGGCCAGGATCTCCCGCTCGTCGTCGCGGGCCAGCCCCAGGTAGTGGGGCTCGCCGCCGTCCCGCAGCACCAGGGCGCTGAGGGCCTGCCCGTTGGACTCGCGGATCTGGCCCGGCCCGGGCGTCTCCTCCGGGCTCACCAGCTCGTCCCCGGTGGAGATGATGGCCACCCGCGGCCGGCGCACCACGTCCAGCGCGTGCACGCCGGCGTGCGCGAGCAGGGCCGCCTCCTGCGCCCGGACCAGCTGCCCGGCGGGCAGCAGCGGCTCGCCGGCCCGGCAGTCCTCGCCGCGCTGCATCACGTTCTCCCCGGGAGAGACGGGGCGCAGCACCGCGATCTCACCCGGCGCCGACGGCTCGGTGTGCTCCACCATGACGACGGCATCGGCCCCCTCGGGCAGGACGCCGCCGGTGGCGATCTTCTGCGCCTCCCCGGGGCGCAGCGGCCGCTCGGGGACCTTCCCCATCGGGATCTCCGCCGTGACCGTGAGGTAGGCCGGCAGCCCCTCGGACGCGCCGAAGGTGTCGGACGCGAGCACCGCGTAGCCGTCTACCGAGCTGCGGGGAAAGGGGGGCAGGTCCTCGGGGGCGAGCACCGGAGCAGCGGTGATGCGCCCCAGGGCCTCCTCCCGCGCGATCCGCTCCGCAGGCATGCGGCGTGTGACCGCGCCGAGGAACTCGGCGCGGGCCTCCTCGACGGATTTCAGCGCAAAGAAGTCCATCTCCTCACCCGCTTCGCCGGATACTGCCTGGAGCAAAAAAAGCTATCTCCCGACCGGAAGATAGCAGAACGACGCGGGCGCTGCCCGCAGTTCCGCCCCTTTCCAAACGGGAGGCCGCCAGGTTTCCCCGACAACCCTGGCCCGGCCGGCGCCGGGACCGGTCGTGCGACCAATGCCCCGCGGGTACAGGTCGCGCGACTCGGGACGAGTCCACAAGATTCAGTTGCTGTTCCCATTATACGGCTCGCGGCGGGGCCAGGGCAAGCAAACTCTGGCACCTTTCCACATATGCTCGATTGACCGGGGACAAACCACGGCTTCTCCGGCGAAACCCGGCGCGGCCTGCAGGCGCGCGGCCGCCGGCGCCGGGCGGCCCGGCGGTGAGGAGGGGTACCCGATGTCAAGGCGCGGAGCCGCCGTCTTCCGCGTGGCCTCCACGTACATCGGCACGGTCGTCGGCGCGGGGTTCGCCTCGGGTCAGGAGACCCTGCGCTTCTTCGCCGCCTACGGCCCCGCCGGGCTGGCCGGCATCCTGCTCGCCACGCTGCTCTTCTGCGCGCTGGGCGTGAGCGCCCTCGACCTCGGCCGGGGGCTGGGGGCGCGGACCCACCGGGAGATCCTGGACCACGTCCTGGGCGCGCCCCTCGCCCGCCTCATGGACGGGGCCATCACCCTCTTCCTGGGCATCACGCTGGCGGTGATGATCGCCGGCGGCGGCGCCATCTTCACCCAGCAGCTCGGGGCGCCGTACGCCGTCGGCACCCTGCTCACTGCCGTGGCGGCCGGCGCGACCATCCTGTCCGGCATGCGCGGGGTCATGGCCGCCAACGCCGTCGTCGTTCCCCTGCTCAGCCTCGCGGTGCTGGGGCTGGTCGGCGCCTCGCTGCACCGCCACGGCCTCGGCGCGGCCTTCGCCGCCCTGGCGCCGCAGCCGGCCCTCGCCCCGGTGCGCTCCTGGTGGATGTCGGGGCTTCTTTACGTCAGCTACAACCTCGTGCTCTCCCTGTCGGTGCTGGGGCCCCTGGGGGCGGAGATCCGGGACCGCGCGGCCCTGCGCTGGGGCGGCCTGCTCGGGGGGCTGGCGCTGGGGCTCATGTCCGCAGGCATGACCCTGGCGATCAGCGCCCACCTCCCCGAGGCCGCCGTGGAGATCCCGATGCTGTACCTGACCCGGTTTTACGGGCCGCCCGTGCAGTGGTTCTACGCCCTGGTGCTGTGGGCCGAGATCTACACGACGGCCGTGGCGTGCGCCTACGGCTTCGCCGGGCGGCTGGGGCAGCTCTGGCGGTACCGGGAGGCCGTCCTGGCCAGCATCTGCCTCGGCCTGGTGGGCAGCGGCTTCGGGTTCAGCCGGCTCCTCGCCCTCTTCTACCCGCTCTTCGGCCTCGTCGCCCTGGCGGTGCTGGCGGGGCTCGTGCGGGAGCCGATCCGGGGGGCGCCGCGCGGGTGACGCGAAGGGCCGCCCAAGCCGCACGCATGCAGCTTGGGCGGCCCCGTTCCTGCAACTGCTACCGCCGGAACTGCACGGGCCGGGCGCCTTCTTCATCGTAGATGTAGAACCCGCGCCCGGTCTTGCGGCCCAGGTGGCCCGCCTGCACCAGCTGCACCAGCAGCGGGCACGGCCGGTACTTCGGATCCTTGAACCCCTCGTAGAGCACGTTCAGGATCGCCAGGCAGGTGTCCAGGCCGATGAAGTCCGCGAGCGTCAGCGGGCCCATGGGGTGGTTCATGCCCAGCTTCATCACCGTGTCGACCTCTTCGACCCCGGCGATGCCCTCGTACACGCAGAACATGGCCTCGTTCAGCATGGGCAGCAGGACCCGGTTGGAGACGAACCCGGGGAAGTCGTTCACCTCCACCGGCGTCTTGCCCATCGCCTCGGCCAGGCTGCGGATGGTCGCGTAGGTCTCGTCAGACGTCGCGAGGCCCCGGATGACCTCCACCAGCTTCATCACCGGCACGGGGTTCATGAAGTGCATGCCGATGAACCGGTCCGGCCGGCGGGTCGCCGCCGCCAGGCGGGTGATCGGCAGGCTGGAGGTGTTGGAGGCGAAGATGGTCGCCTCCGGGCAGATCCCGTCCAGCTCCCGGAACAGGGACAGCTTCGCGTCCAGATCCTCCACGATCGCCTCGATGATCAGGTCGCACTCGGCGGCCGGGGCCAGCTCCGTCGTGCCCGTGATCCGCCCCAGGATCGCCGCCTTCTCCTCCTCGGTGCGCCGGCCCTTGGCCACGTCGCGCGCCAGGTTCTTCTCGATCACCCCGAGGCCCCGCTCGACGAAGCGCGGCTCCAGGTCCCGCAGCCAGACCTGCAGCCCGGCCTGCGCGGCCACCTGTGCGATGCCCGAGCCCATCTGGCCGGCGCCCACCACCATGACCCGCTTGACCATCGGCACTCCCTCCTGTAGCGGCTTCTTCCGTGAAAACCGGCCATCGCCTGCTCCCCGCCTGCGGGGACCCCCCTGCACGGCGTGCCGCAGCCACCCCCCCCGCTAATAC
>QGVE01000203.1 GCA_003242675.1 Bacillota bacterium
AGCTGGTGGCTGAGGCCATCCTCCGGCAGCACGGCCTGGATCCGGAAACCGACGTGGAGTACATCGACAACCTGGCGGCGCCGGCCATGGTGGGAGCGTTCCTGAGCGGGCAGGGGGATTACATACAGGTCTTCGAGCCTTCGGTCACCGAGCTGGTGCAGGGCGGCCACGCCCACCTGGTCACCTACCTCGGCGCCGACTACGGCGAGATGCCCTACACGGCGTTCCTCGCGACTGACAAGTTCATCGCGGAGCATCCGGACGTGATCCAGCGCTACACCAACGCCATCTATCGCGCCCAGAAGTACATCTTCGAGACCGACCCGCGGATCGTGGCCCGGGAGGTGGCGCAGTTCTTCGAAGGCACGGACATCGAGATCCTCGCCTCCTCCATCGAGCGGTACCGGGACGCGGGCGGCTGGGTGCGGACGCCGGTCATGAAGCCGGAGGACTACGAGAAGCTGCAGGACCTGATGATCGCCGGCGGCGTGCTGGAGCCGCACCAGCGGGCCCCGTTCGACGCCATCGCGACCAACCGGTTTGCCGAGGAGGCGGTCAAACAGGTGAAGTAGAGGAGGTCGAACGGATGGGCCGTCCCCGCATCGCCCTGGAGGAGGTCTGGCTGACCTACCTCTCCCCAAGGGGAGCCACGCAGGCCCTGGCCGGAGTCAGCCTGGAGGTGTACCCGGGGGAATTCGTCTCCATCGTCGGTCCCAGCGGCTGCGGCAAGTCCACGATCCTGTCGCTGATCGCCGGGATCCTGCGGCCGACCGCGGGCCGGGTGCTGCTGGACGGCGAGCCGGTCACCGGCCCGTCCCAGCGGGTGGGCTACATGCTGCAGCGCGACTACCTGTTCGAGTGGCGGACGGTCACCGAGAACTGCCTGATCGGCCCGGAGGTCCAGGGACAGGACATGGCCGCGGCGCGGGGCCGGGTGGCCCGGCTGCTGCAGAAGACCGGCCTCGCCGCCTTTGCCGACGCCTACCCCGACCAGCTCTCGGGCGGCATGCGGCAGCGGGCGGCCCTGGTGCGCACCCTGGCCATCGACCCGGACATCCTGCTCCTCGACGAACCGTTCTCCGCCCTGGACTTCCAGACCAAGCTCACGCTGATCGACGAGGTGTGGAGCCTGCTCCGGTCCGAGCAGAAGACCGTCCTGCTCGTGACCCACGACATCTCCGAGGCCATCTCCATGTCCGACCGGGTCATCGTCCTGTCCCGGCGGCCGGGAAGGGTGAAGTCCCAACATGAGATCCGCTTCGCAGGCCCCGAACGACCCGCTCCGTTTCAGGCCCGGAGCGCCCCCGAGTACGGCGGATACTTCCACCGGATCTGGTCCGAGCTCGACCCGCCGGGGAGGTGAATCGCCGGTGTCGGACGAGGCGCTGCTGGCCCGCTACCGGCGCGCGGAGCGGCTGCGCCGGAGGGCTGTGACCGCCGCCCAGGTCGTCCTGCTGGTGGTCGCCCTCGCGCTCTGGGAGTTGGCGGCCGACCGGTACTGGGTCAATCCCATGCTGACCAGCCGGCCCAGCGCCATCTGGCAGACGCTGGTCCGCATGGCCGCCGCCGGCTCCCTCTGGGGCCACCTGGGGGTGACCCTGCGGGAGACCCTGGCGGGCTTCGCCATCGGCATGACCGTGGGGATGCTGGTCGCCGTCGCCCTCTGGTGGTGGCCGGCGCTGGCGGCGGTCCTGGACCCGTACCTCGTGGTGCTGAACGCCCTGCCCAAGATCGCCCTGGGCCCCATCTTCTACATCTGGCTGGGCCACGAGCTCTCGGTCTACGGCATGGCCGTGGCCATCTCCGTGATTGTGACCATCGTCATGCTCCATACCGGGTTCAGCGAGGTCGAGGCCAACCAGGTGCTGGTCATGCGCACCTTCGGCGCCACCCGGGGGCAGATCCTGCGGAAGGTGGTCATCCCCGCCTCGCTGCCCACCGTGATGGCGGCCCTGAAGGTGAACATCAGCCTGACCCTGGTGGGCGTCATCGTCGGCGAGTTCCTCTCGGCCCGCGCCGGACTGGGTTACCTGATCATCTACGGCGGCCAGGTCTTCCAGATGCAGCTGGTGATGACGTCGGTGGTCATCCTCGCCCTGATCTCAGCCGTCTTCTACCTGGCGGTCACCTGGGCGGAACGGCTGGTCGCGCGCCTCCTGCACCTGCCGATGCGCAGCTGACCGCCCCGGGAGCCCCGAGCCTTCCCCTTCCGCAGGCGCTCGGGGCAGGAGAGTCCAGCCACCCCGTAGAATGTAGCTGGCAAGGCAGTCGACTGGAAAGCGCGTCCAGAGGGCGGAGCCGCACGGGCTCCGCTCTCTGGTTGGAGACTGGGGGGCACGGGCTTGGGTCGTAGAAGCCGTTCGCAGCCGACGCAGCGCAGAGCCGCCGCGATCGTGGTCATCGGGGTGTGCACATGGCTGCTCCTGTGGTGGACAGGCCGTGCCAGCGCGTGGACGACCGCCGCCGTGGTCGCCGCGGTCGCCCTGCTGCTGGCGCTCAGCCGCTGGCCGGGTCAGAGCCACTCCGAAGAGGATGCGGCTGCGCGCGCCGCGGCCGGCAAGACCGGCGAGCCGGAAGAGACCGTCCCGGACTCATGGGCGCGCACGCCCAACGCGGTGCGCCCCGAGTACAACACCCTCCCCGAAGAGTGGCCCCCGCGCGCGCCGCGGCCTTCCACGGCGCCGCTGCCGCCGACTTCGCGGCGGCGCAGGCCGCCGGATTCCGACACCGCAAAGCCTGCGCAGGACCCCCAGCCCCGGCGGGTGCCGCAGCCGCTGCCGCCGCCCCTGTTCGGCAACCCCGCCTCCCGGCCCATCCTGGCGGGGATGGAGCACACCGTCCGCGCCCGGCCGGCCGGCGCAGACCGGGCGGACGAACCCCCGGCGCCGGTCCCCGAACCGCTGCCGCCGGAGGGACCGGCTCCGTCGGGCGGCGCAGAGGCCGTGCTGGCGGATGCGGGATCCCCATGGGCACCTCAGGCTGAGGAACCTCCGGCCCGTGCCATCGCGGCTGAGGGCGACGGCGCGCCGGGCGCTGCCGCCGGCACGGTTGCGGCGCCGCCGCGCATGGACCCCGGCGGCTTGGTGGCGGGGCCGCCGCGCACCCTGGACGCAGAGGTCACGCCCAACTGGGCGGATGCGGCGGCCCCCGGGCAGGAGCCCGCTGCGGGGCGCGGGACGACGGGCAATCTCCAGGCCCGGGGAGAGGG
>QGVE01000069.1 GCA_003242675.1 Bacillota bacterium
CTGTCCCCCCTCCCCCTCTCCCTTCCCGGGGGTTTGTTCCGCCCGGCCCGGGGGCGAAGGCCCCCCGCCGGGCCCTAAGTTCGGGCCCCGCGGGCAGCCGGGCCGAGCCCAGCGGACCGAACTGCGGAGCGAGCACGCCCGTCTGCCGAGGAGCATTCCGCTACAGGGGCGCCCTGCCGCGCCGAGCCCCGTGCCCAACGGCGAGCACTGCGGCGCGAGAGCCGCCTGGCCCGGGTGCGAAGGCGCATTCCAGGGCGCTAAGTTCGAGCTCCGCAGGCAGACGGCGCGAGCGCAGCGGAGCGAACTGCGGAGCGAGCACGCCCGTCTGCCGAGGAGCATTCCGCTACAGGGGCGCCCTGCCGCGCCGAGCACCCGGGCCAGGCGGCTCACTCTACCGCAGTCCTAGTGCCTGAAGTGCCGCACGCCCGTGAACACCATCGCCAGCCCCAGCTCGTCCGCCCGGGCGATCGACTCCGCATCCCGGATCGACCCACCGGGCTGCACGATGGCGGCGATGCCCGCCTCGCCGGCCGCCTCCACCACGTCCGGGAACGGGAAGAAGGCGTCGGACGCCAGCACCGCCCCCCGGGCCGCCTCCCCGGCCTGGCGCAGGGCGAATCGGGCGGCGTCGATGCGGTTCATCTGCCCGGCTCCCACGCCCAGGGTCTGGCCGTGCTTCGCCACCACGATGGCGTTGGACTTCACGTGCTTGCACACCTTCATGGCGAAGGCCAGGTCGCGCAGCTGCTCCGGCGTCGGGGCGACCCTGGTGACCGTCTGCCACGCCGCCGGATCCTCCGCGACCGCATCCCAGCTCTGCACCAGCAGCCCGCCGCCGACCCGCTTCAGGTCGAACCCCGCCGGCGGGTTCCGGTCGATCGGGCCCACGGCCAGGAGCCGCAGGTTCTTCTTCTTCGTCAGCACCTCCAGGGCGCCCGGCTCGAACTCCGGGGCGATCACGATCTCGAGGAAGATCTGGCTGAGCGCCTCGGCGGTCTCCCGGTCGCAGGGCCGGTTCAGGGCGACGATGCCCCCGAAGATGGAGACGGTGTCGGCCTCGTAGGCCTTGCGGAACGCCTCGGCGATCGTCGGCGCCACGGCGACGCCGCAGGGGTTGGCGTGCTTGATCGCGGCCGCGGCCGGCTCGTCGAACTCCTTCACCAGCTCCAGGGCCGCGTGGGCGTCGTTGATGTTGTTGAACGAGAGCTCCTTGCCGTGCAGCTGCCGCGCACGGGCGATGACCGTGCCGCCGGCGGAGCCGTCGCTGTAGAACGCGGCCACCTGGTGCGGGTTTTCGCCGTAGCGCAGCTCCTGTACCTTGGTGAAGATCAGGCTGAGCACGGGCGGGAACGGCGACGCCGCGGCCTCCGGCGGCTCCTTGCCCGCCGCCCGGGCCTCCACGATCTCCCGGCCACGGGTCGCCATCCAGCCGGCGACGGCCGCGTCGTAGGCGGCGGTGTGCTGAAAGGCCTCCAGCATCAGGCTGAACCGGGTCTGCAGGGACAGGTCGCCCCTCTCCCGCAGCTCGGCCAGCACGGCGGGATAGCGGTCCGGGTTCACGATGACCCCGACGTGCTGGAAGTTCTTCGCCGCCCCCCGCACCATCGCCGGCCCGCCGATGTCGATCTTCTCGATGGCCTCCTCCAGCGTGGCCGCGGGGTTGGCCACCGTCTCGCGGAACGGGTACAGGTTCACCACCACGAGGTCGATCGGCGCGATGCCGTGCTCGGTGAGCTGCGCCATGTGCTGCGGGTTGTCCCGCACCGCCAGGATGCCCGCGTGGATCTGCGGCTGCAGGCTCTTCACCCGCCCGTCCAGGATCTCCGGAAAGCCGGCGACCTCGGCCACCTCCCGCACGGCGACCCCGGCGTCCTGCAGCGCGCGGTACGTGCCACCGGTGGAGATCAGCTCGATCCCGAGGTCCGCCAGCCCCCGCGCGAACTCCACGATGCCCCGCTTGTCGTAGACGCTGATCAGGGCGCGCTTCACTGCCATCCCTTCTCCTCCTTCCCCCTCGGGTGGGGCCCCTTGCCCAGCTCCGGGCGGTACCCGTCCCGGTCCAGCCAGTAGCGCCGCTCGTGGCCGGCGAGATAGGCCAGCAGCGGGTCCCGGTAGGTGGACCAGGTGATGTACCGGGCGACGTCGTCGCGCTTCACCCAGCGGACGTCCACCACGTACGGATCCGCGTCCGGCACCCGGAGCGTCCCGGCGACCAGCCGGCAGGAGAAGACGTGGACGAGGAAGTGCTGGTCATGCACCAGGTTGTGCGTGTCCAGCACGTACGCGAGTTCCACGGGGGCCACCAGCAGGCCGGTCTCCTCCTGCACCTCCCTCACCACGCAGTCGGTGAGCGACTCGCCCACCTCCAGCTGGCCGCCGGGCAGCGACCACACCTCGCCGATGGGCCAGCGGTTGCGCACGATCACGAGACGGTCCTCGTCCTCCACCAGCCCCATGCCCAGCACGAACTGCTGCGCCATTTACGACTCCTCCTCCCGCGCCAGGCCGGACTCCCGCAGGGCGCCGCCGCTCAGCGCCCCGGCCGGCGCCTCTCCCGGCGCGCGGTCCAGGATCCGCACCCGGCGCCCCTCGATCACCAGCCGCCCCTCCGCGAACAGCCGGATCGCCTCGGGGTAGATGCGGTGCTCTTCCTTCAGGATGCGCTGCCTGAGGTCCTCCACCGTGTCCCCCTCCAGCACGGGCACGGCGGCCTGCAGCACGATCGGCCCCTCGTCCACGCCGGCGGTGACGAAGTGGACCGTGCAGCCCGCGACCTTCACCCCGTACTCCAGGGCCTGCCGCTGGGCCTCCAGCCCCGGGAAGGCCGGCAGGAGCGAGGGATGGATGTTGAGGATGCGGTTGGGGAACGCCTCGAGCATCGGCTTGCGCACGAGCCGCATGTAGCCGGCCAGGCAGACCAGATCCACCTGGTAGGCCCGGAGCCGCTCCGCCAGCGCCGCGTCGAAGGCCGTGCGGGTGGGATAGGCGGACGGGTCCAGGTGCAGGGCGTCCACGCCGGCCCGGCGGGCCCGCTCCAGCCCGTAGGCATCCGCCCGGTCGGAGATGACCACCACCACCCGGCCGGGGATGCGCCCGTCCCGGCAGGCGTCCAGGATCGCCTGCAGGTTCGTGCCCGAGCCGGAGATCAGCACGCCGATCCGGATCACCGCTGCACCACCACCCGGGGGGCGCCGGCCTCGGCGGCCACCACCTCGCCCACGACCCAGGCCGCCTCGCCCAGCTCCCGGGCGGCGGCCGCGACGGCCTCGGCCTGGTCCGCCGGCACCGCCAGCACCATGCCCAGGCCCAGGTTGAAGGTGGCCTCCATCTCCGCTTGCGCCACGGGCCCCAGCCGCTGGATCAGGCCGAAGATCGGCGGCACCTCCCAGGCGCCCCAGCGCAGCACCGCGGCCGTGCCCTCGGGCAGCATCCGGGGCACGTTCTCGTGCAGCCCCCCGCCGGTGATGTGGGCGATGCCGCGCACGTCGAACCGCTCCAGCAGGGCGAGCACCGTGCGGACGTAGATGCGGGTGGGCGTGAGCATCGCCTCCAGGACCGTCCTGCCCCCCAGCTCCGGCGGCCGGTCCTCCAGGTGGAAGGCCCCGCCGTCCGCCTTCAGCAGCACCCGCCGGGCCAGGGAGTAGCCGTTGGAGTGGAGGCCGCTGGAGCCGAGCCCCACAAGCCGGTCTCCGGGCCGGACCTTCTCGCCCGTGAGCAGCCGGTCCCGGTTCACGACGCCCACGGCAAAGCCCGCCAGGTCGTATTCGCCCGGCGGGTACATCCCCGGCAGTTCGGCCGTCTCGCCGCCGATCAGCGCGCAGCCGGCCTGCAGGCAGCCGTCGGCGATGCCCTTCACCACCTGCTCCAGGACGGCCGGGTCCTTCCGCCCGGTGGCGATGTAGTCCAGGAAGAAGAGCGGCTCCGCCCCCTGGCAGAGGACGTCGTTCACCGACATCGCCACCAGGTCGATGCCCACCGTGTCGTGCCGGCCGCTCAGGAACGCCAGCCGCAGCTTGGTGCCCACCCCGTCGGTGCCGCTCACCAGCACCGGGTCGGGGTATTTCGCCAGGTCGAGCCGGAACAGGCCGCCGAACCCCCCGACGCCCCCCAGAACCCCGGGCCGCCGGAGGGTCCGGGCGGCGTGCGCCGCGATCTGCCGCACCAGCGCGTAGTGGCGCTCCCGGTTGACCCCGGCGTCGGCGTAGGTGAGCCCCTTCTCAGCCACAGCCTGAGCCCCCCTCCAGGGCGTACTTGTCGGCCTCCTCCGGCACGGGCACCGGGTGGTCGCCGGTGAAGCAGGCGAGGCAGAACCCGCCGGGCCCCACCGGCAGGCCGGTGGCCCGCACCATGCCCTCCACCGAGAGGTAGGCCAGGGAGTCCGCGCCGATGGCGTCGGCGATCTCCTGCACGGTGCGCCCCCGGGCGATCAGGTCGCTCGTCCGGGAGGTGTCGATGCCGTAGTGGCAGGCGTGCTGGTACGGGGGCGAGGCGATGCGCAGGTGCACCTCCCGCGCCCCCGCCTCCCGGAGCAGGTTCACCAGGTGGCGGGAGGTGGTGCCCCGGACGATGGAGTCGTCCACCAGCACCACCCGCTTCCCCTCGATGACCTTCCGCAGCGGATTCAGCTTCAGCTTCAGGGCCGACTCCCGCCCCGCCTGCGAAGGCAGGATGAACGTGCGGGCGATGTACCGGTTCTTGACGAGCCCCACCTCGTAGGGGATGCCAGACTCCTCGGCGTAGCCGGTGGCCGCCGAGATCGAGGAGTCGGGGACGCCGATGACGATGTCGGCGTCGGCCGGCGCCTCCCGCGCGAGCTCCCGGCCCATCGCCTTGCGCACGGTGTGCACGTTGAGCCCGACGAACTGGGAGTCCGGCCGGGCGAAGTAGATGAACTCGAAGATGCACGGTCGGGGCGCGACCGCCGCCTTCGCCACCGCCCGGGAGCGGAGCTTGCCGCCCTCGCTGATCGTCACCATCTCGCCGGGGGCGACCTCCCGCACGAACTCCGCGCCGATGGTGTCGAAGGCGCAGGTCTCGGAGGCCAGCACCCAGCTGCCGTTCAGCCGGCCCAGCTGCAGGGGCCGGATGCCGTGGGGATCCCGGATGCCGATCAGCCGGTCCTCGGCCAGGATGAGCAGGGCGTAGCCCCCGCTCACCTGGCTCACGGCGTCGACGATCGCGTCCTCCAGGTTCTCGGCCCGGGAGCGGACGATCAGGTGGGCCAGCACCTCGGTGTCGATGGCGGTGGTGAAGATCGCCCCCTCGTCCTCCAGCCGGCGCCGGATGAGCGGGGCGTCCACCAGGTTGCCGTTGTGCGCCAGGGCGAGCCCGCCGCGCCGGGTGTTCACCACGACCGGCTGGGCGTTGCCCGGACGGCTGGAGCCGGTGGTGGAGTAGCGCACGTGGCCGATGGCGATGTCGCCCGTGAGCCGCGCGATCGTCTCCGGCTTCTCGAACACGTCGCTGACCAGCCCCATGCCCCGGTGGGTGTTGAGGTTGCCGCCGTCCGCCGCCACGATGCCGGCGGACTCCTGCCCCCGGTGCTGCAGGGCGATCAGGGCGTGGTAGACCACCCGCGCCGCCTCGGGGTGGCCGTAGACCCCGAACACGCCGCATTCGTCGACCGGCCCCTTGTCGCAGCTCGTCGCCCAGCCCGCGAGGTACGGCTGCAGGGCCAGGGCGAGGGTCGGGTCCACGGGTCGGGTCACTCGCCCATCCACCGGGGGATCGCCTCCTCGTACGCCCGCGCCAGCTCGTCCACGGGCAGGTCGATCAGCTGCTGCCGCCGGAAGATCTGGTCCGACTCCACGCCGGGAGCCAGAGCGGCCAGCCGGAAGCGGCCGTCGCCGGTCACGTCGCCCAGCACCTGGAAGGGCACCCCTTCCACCATCAGCAGGGCCTCCAGCCGCCCGACCTGCTCCCGAGTCGCCGTGACCAGGATGCGCGACTGCGACTCGCCGAAGATCTGGCCGTCCACCCGGCCCCGGGTGAGGAACAGGCTCACCTGGCAGCCCCGGGCCTCGGGGGCCGCGGCGATGGCCATCTCGGCCAGGGCGACGGCCACGCCGCCCTCGGCGACGTCGTGGGCCGCGGTCACGAGCCCCTCGTGGATCGCGCGCAGCACCACGTCCTGCAGCTTCTTCTCAAACGCCAGGTCCAGGGCCGGGGCGTCGCCGGCCAGGACGCCGTGCACCACCCGGGCGTACTCCGAACCGCCCAGCTCGTCCCGGGTCTCGCCCAGCAGCAGGATCACGTCGCCCACCTGCTTGAAGCCGGGGGTGACCAGCCGGTCCAGGTTCTCGTGGATGGCGACCATGCCGATGGTCGGCGTGGGGTGGATGGCCTCGCCATCGGTCTCGTTGTAGAAGGAGACGTTGCCGCCGGTCACCGGCGTGCCCAGGGCCGCGCAGGCCTCGGCGATGCCGGTGATCGCCTCGTCGAAGGTCCAGTAGATCTCCGGCTTCTCGGGGCTGCCGAAGTTCAGGTTGTTGGTGATGGCCACGGGCCGGGCGCCGGTGACGACGCAGTTGCGCGCCGCCTCGGCGACGGCGATCGCCGCGCCCCGCCGGGGGTTCAGGTAGACGTAGCGCGCATTGCAGTCGACGCTCGCCGCGATCCCCTTGTTTCCGTCCGGGCTCAGCCGGATCACCGCCGCGTCGCCGCCCGGGCCCAGGGCCGTGCGGCCGCCCGCGGCGTGGTCGAACTGGCGGTAGATCCACGCCTTCGAGCCGATGTTGGGCGAGCGGAGCAGGGTGAGGAGCGTCTCGTTCCAGTCCTCCGGCTCCGGCAGGGTCGTCCAGTCAAAGGCGCGCAGCTCGGCCAGGTAGCCCGGCTCCGCCTTGGCGGGGTGGTAGACCGGCGCCTGGGTGAGCGCCCGGGCCGGCACCTCGGCGACGACCCGTCCGCCGTCCAGAACCCGCACCATCCCGTCGCCGGTCACCCGGCCGATCACGGCGGCGGGAACCCCCCGCTTCCGGCAGATCGCCTCCACCTCGGCCTCGCGGCCCTGCTGCACGCAGACCAGCATCCGCTCCTGCGACTCGGAGAGCAGGAACTCCCAGGGCTCCATGCCCTCCTCCTTCGCCGGCACCTTCCGGACGTCGATCTCCACGCCCGTCCCGGCCCGGGACGCCATCTCGGAGGACGAGGAGACGAGCCCGGCGGCGCCCATGTCCTGGATGCCCACCACCGCGCCGGTCTCGAACAGCTCCAGGCAGGCCTCCATCAGCCGCTTCTCCAGCTCGGGGTCGCCCACCGGCACGGTGGAGGGCGGCTCGGCGCCCTCCCCGCTGAACTCGGCCGAGGCCAGGAGCGAGGCGGCGTGGATGCCGTCGCGCCCGGTGGGGCCCCCGACCAGCATCAGGGTGTTCCCCGGCCCGGCGGCGACCCCTCGCTGGATCCGGTCGGGGCGCACGAGGCCGAGGACCATCGCGTTGACGAGGCAGTTGCCCCGGTAGGACTCGTCGAAGTAGACCTCCCCGCCGACGCAGGGCACGCCGACGGTGTTGCCGTAGTGGGCGATGCCCTCCACCGCGCGCTTCAGCAGTTCCCGCTGCTTCGGGTCGTCCAGGGGGCCGAAGCGCAGCGAGTTCAGGCTGGCCACGGGCCGGGCGCCCATCGTGAACACGTCCCGCAGGATGCCGCCCACCCCGGTGGCCGCCCCGTTGAAGGGGTCGACGAAGGAGGGGTGGTTGTGGGACTCGATCTTGAAGGCGACGGCCAGGTCATCGTCGACCCGGATCACGCCCGCGTTCTCGCCCGGCCCCTGCAGCACCCGCTCACCCTCCGTGGGAAGCCGCCCCAGGGCCGCCTTCGAGTGCTTGTAGGCGCAGTGCTCGGACCACATCACGCCGAACATGTGCAGCTCCACGTGGTTGGGCTCGCGCCCCAGCACCTCCACGACCCGGCGGTATTCCTCTTCGGTCAGCCCCACCTGGCTCCAGGGCTGCTCCCGATCTGCCATGGTCCGCCCTCCCCGTTACGTATTCAAGATCACAAGCTCTAACGTCCTCACGCCCCCGCCAAGGCCCGCTTCAGCCGCTCCAGCACGTCCGCGTACCGGCGGGCGGTCTCCCGAACCAGCTCCTCCGGCAGGTCCGGGGCGGGCGGCTGCTTGTTCCAGCCTGTCCGCTCCGCCCAGTCCCGCACCGGCTGCTTGTCCAGGCTGTCCACCGGCTCGCCCTCCCGGTAGCGGTCCGCCGGCCAGTAGCGGCTGGAGTCGGGGGTGAGGGCCTCGTCGATGAGGACGATCTCCTCGCCGACGAAGCCGAACTCGAACTTGGTGTCGGCGAGGAGGATCCCCGCCTTCTCGGCCACCTGAGCGGCGAACGCGTAGAGCGCCAGCGACTTCTCCTTGATGAAGTCCGTGACCGCGTCGCCGTAGCGGCGGCGCACCTCCGCCTCCGGCACGTTCTCGTCGTGGCCCCGGTCGTTCTTCAGGGCCGGCGTGAAGATCGGCTCCGGCAGCCGGCTGGAGAGCCTGAGCCCCGCCGGGAGCCGGATGCCGCAGACCGTGCCCGAGGCCTGGTACTCCTTCCAGCCCGAGCCGGCGAGGTACCCGCGCACGACGCACTCCACGTCGATGCGCCGCGCCCGGCGCACCACCAGCGACCGCCCCTCGAGGAGCGGCCGCACGGCGGCGGGCAGGTCCAGGCCGCCCAGGCCGGCGGTGATCAGGTGGTTGGGGACGATATGCCGGGTGGCCTGGAACCAGAGCCGGCTCAGCTCGGTCAGGACCCGCCCCTTGCCCGGGATGCCCTGCGGGAACACCACGTCGAAGGCGGAGAGCCGGTCGGTGGCCACCATCAGGAGCCGGTCGGCGTCGATCGCGAACATCTCCCGGACCTTGCCCCGGTGAACCCGCGGAAGCCCCAGGTCCGGCACCGCCAGCATGACCTCCATACCTACTCACCCCCCGGGGAGCCTGCCGTGCAGCTGCGCGCCCGGCCGGCATCCGGCCGGGCCCAAGGCCTAGATCCGGATCTGCGTCATGACCACGACGGCCGCCGCGACGCCCAGCAGCGCGGCGAGCACCGCGCCCAGGTGCCGGTTCCGGCTCCGGGGCCACAGGAACGTGACCAGCACGGTGACGACCAGGCCGGCCAGGACGCCTGCGATGATGCTGCCTGTGCTCATCATTCGATCAGCCCCAGTCGCTTGAAGATGGTG
Organism: Bacillota bacterium; assembly: GCA_003242675.1. Next base: position 9,169 of record QGVE01000069.1, read on the forward strand.
TCCACGTGGCGCAGGTGGCGCTTCAGGTCAAACGCGGCATCCAGCTCCGCCGGCGTGAGCAGGGCCTGCACCGTCGGGTCCTCCTCCAGCAGCCGGCGCAGGTGCGTGCCCTCGGCCCAGGCCCGCATGGCCTTCTCCTGGACGATGGCATAGGCCTGCTCGCGGGAGAGCCCCTTCTCCACGAGGGCGAGCAGCACCGACCCCGAGGAGGTGAGCCCGTAGGAGGCCTGCATGGAGCGCAGCATGTTCTCGGGATACACGTTCAGGTTCTCGATCACCCAGGTCATCTTGGCCAGCAGGTAGTCGGCCAAAGTCGTGGAGTCGGGCAGGATGATCCGCTCCACCGACGAGTGGGAGATGTCCCGCTCGTGCCAGAGCGGCACGTTCTCCAGGGCCGCGATGGCGTTGGCGCGCAGGACGCGGCTCAGGCCCGAGATCTGCTCCAGGGTCACGGGGTTCCGCTTGTGGGGCATGGCGCTGGAGCCCTTCTGGCCCGCGGCGAACGGCTCCTCCACCTCGCGGGTCTCCGTCTTCTGCAAGAGCCTCAGTTCCGTGGCCAGGCTGTCCAGCGAGGAGCCGAGGATCGCCAGGGTGGTGAGCAGGTGCGCGTGCCGGTCCCGCTGCAGCACCTGCGTGGAGATGTCCGCGACCCCTAGCCCCAGCTTCTCGCAGACGTACTGCTCCACGAACGGATCGAGGTTGCCGTAGTTGCCCACGGCCCCGGAGAGCTTGCCCACCGCGATGGACTGGCGCGCCTGCTCCAGCCGGGCGGCGTCCCGCTTGAACTGGGCGTAGAAGACGGCCAGCTTGAGCCCGAAGGAGGTCGGCTCGGCGTGGACGCCGTGGGTGCGCCCCATGATCGGGGTGTCCTTGTACCGCACCGCCTGGCGGCCCAGGGCAGCGATCAGCCCGTCCAGCCCCTTCTGGATCTCCTTCACCGCCTCGTTGAGCACCGCCGAGAGCGCGGTGTCCACCACGTCGGTGGAGGTGAGGCCGTAGTGGATGTAGCGGGCTGCGGGGTGGTTGATCCGCTCGGCCACGGCGGTGGTGAAGGCGATCACGTCGTGCCGGGTCGTCTGTTCGATTTCGGCGACCCGGCGCACAAAGGCGTCGTCGACAGTGAACGCCCGGGCCCGCAGTTCGGCCGCGGCCTCGGCCGGGATGACCCCCAGCTTCGCCCAGGCCTCGCAGGCGAGGAGCTCCACCTCCAGCCACATCTGATAGCGATGGGCCTGCGACCACAGCTCGGCCATGCGCGGCCGGGTATAGCGCTCGATCACGGGCATCCTCTCCCTCTCTGGACAGATCTTCCCGCCCCCAGCGTAGCTTTCCCGGCGCCCCGCGGCAAGAGCAACTCAGCGGGGCCCGGGCTCCTGCCCGAGCCCCGCTGCGTGTGGCGTGGCTGCGCTATCCCTGTATCGCTTGCAGGACAAAGTGGCCGATGAAGAACACGGAGAGAGCCCACATCATCCAGTGGACCTGCCGGGCCTTGCCGGTGCACAGGGCGATCGCGGCGTAGGCGACGAAGCCCATGGCCAGCCCTTCGGCAATGGAGTAGGAGAAGGGCATCATCAGGGCCGTGATGATCGCCGGGATGGCGATCGCCATGTCGTCGAGGTCGATCTGCGTGATGGAGGAGGCCATCATGACGCCCACGATGATGAGGGCCGGCGCCGTCGCGGCGCTGGGGATGGCCAGGAAGATGTCGGAGAAGAACGAGGCCAGCAGGAAGAGGACGGCCACCGTGACGGCGGTGAGGCCGGTGCGCCCGCCGGCCGACACGCCCGCCGCGGACTCGACGTAGGTGGTGGTGTTGGAGGTGCCGAAGAGCGAGCCGATGATGGTGCCGAGGGAGTCGGCGATGAGCGCCCGGCTGCCGCCCTTCAGATTGCCCTGCTCATCCATCAGCTCCGCCTTGGAGGCGACGCCGACGAACGTGCCGATGGTGTCAAACAGGTCGGTGAAGAACATCGCAAAGATGACGGTTAGCATGCCCCAGTTGAACAGGCCGTCGAAGCTGAGCTGCAGGAACGTGGGCGTCAGCGACGGCGGGGCCGAGACCAGGGTGCCGGGCAGATGGGTCACGCCCATCGGAATGCCGATGAGGGTGGTGATGAGGATGCCCAGCAGGATGCCGCCGGTGACCTTGCGGGCAACCAGCACGCCGGTGATGACCAGGCCGATGATCGCCAGCAGCGTGGTGGGCTGAGCGAGATCGCCCAGCGCAATGGTGGTCGCCTCGCTGGGTGCCACGATCCCCGCGTTCATCAGGCCGATCAACATGATGAAGAAGCCAATGCCGGCGGAGACCGCGTGCCGGAGCGACATCGGGATGGCCTTGATCATCAGCTCCCGCAGGCCGGTCATGGTGACAATCAGAGCCAGCACGCCCGAGCAGAAGACCGCACCCAGGGCCTGCTGCCACGTGAGGCCCAAGGCCCCACACAGCGTGAAGGCGAAGAAGGCGTTCAGGCCCATGCCCGGGGCCAGCGCCACCGGCCAGTTGGCCACGAGGCCCATCACCAGCGTCGAGAGCGCCGCCGCCAGGATGGTGGCCATGAAGATGGCCGACTTCTCCATGCCCGTTCCCGTGGACAGGATGTCGGGGTTGACCGCGATGATGTACGACATGGTGACAAACGTGGTGAGGCCGGCCAGGATCTCCCGCTTGACGTCGGTGCCGTGCTCCGTGAGCTTGAAGACGCGGTCGAGCAGGCTCACGGTAGCCTCGTTCGGACGGATCGCCTCACGAACAGCCACTGCCAAACGCCTCCCAGACCCAGTAGTGAAGGATAAAGACACGCGGGACCCGAACATTCGGCGGGCAGGTTTCCTCCCGCCTGGAGGGAAACCTGCCCGCCTGGGTTTTTCGCCCACCGGTGTAACCGGACCCCGTCCGGCCTGTGCCGCTTGGTCGCAGACCGGCGCTGGAAGCGCCGCGGAACCCTAGGCACACTTTCCTCCGTCATCGGCCCGCGGAGCGGGCCTCCACTTACACTGTACGGATCCGCCAGGCCGGTGTCAACCTCTGATCCGAACTTTTTTCGACCTCTGGCCAAAAATGTTCGGATCCAGCGTCCCGGGTGGCGCCGCACAGCCCTCCCACCCGGCTCCCGCATCCTTCCCCGCACCCGCCGACCGCCGACGCGCCGGCCATCTGACCCGCTGTCCCCGCCCGCGGAACGCCGCCGGTCCGCCCGACGGCCGGCCAGCCATCTTGGACCCAAATTGGACCCATCCAATTTGCCTTTTCAGTGGATCTTGACGAATTGGACTGGTCAGGGCACGATAGCGTCCAGAAAGCCACCGTGGGAGGGAACGGGATTGCGCAAGGCACTCACCATCGCGGGATCCGACACCAGCGGAGGCGCAGGAATCCAGGCCGACCTCAAGACCTTCCAGGAGCTCGGCGTCTACGGCATGACGGCCCTGAACGTCATCGTGACGATGGATCCCGACGGCTGGACCCACCAGGTCTTCCCGCTGGATCTGGAGCTGCTCGAGCGGCAGCTGGTCACCGCCTTCGAAGGCGTCGGCGTGGACGCGGTCAAGACTGGCATGCTGGCCTCCGCCGCCGTGGTGGAGCTGGTGGCGCGCAAGCTGGACCAGTACGGCGCCGAGCGGGTGGTCGTCGACCCGGTCATGGTCTGCAAGGGAACCGACGAGGTGCTCATGCCCGACCATGCCGCCGCCATCCGGGAGCTGCTGGTCCCCCGGGCCCTGGTCATCACCCCGAACCTGTTCGAGGCGGCGCAGCTGGCGCAGCGGCCGCCGATCCGCACCCTGGACGACATGAAGGAGGCGGCGGTGCGCATCGCCGAGGCCGGGGCGAAGAACGTGCTGATCAAGGGCGGCTCCAGGCTGGAAGGCACCGACCGGGCGGTGGACCTCTTCTACGACGGCAAGGAGTTCACGCTGCTGGAGGCCGAGAAGGTCACGCACGGGTACAACCACGGCGCCGGCTGCACGACGGCGGCGGCGATCACCGCCGAGCTGGCCAAGGGCGCCTCGGTGGCCGACGCGGTCCGCACGGCCAAGCGCTTCGTCAGCGCCGCGATCCGGCACGGCTTCCGGCTCAACCAGTACGTGGGCGCCGTCATGCACGGGGCGCTGCGCTTCTACGGCGACAACTAAAGCAGGCCATTTCGAAACCGAAAGCCCCACCCTGCCAACGCAGGGTGGGGCTTTCCACCATCCGACCTACCGCGACAGCACCAGCTTCATGCCGCCGATGATCAGCAGCACGCCGACCACCTGCGGCCAGCGGATCGGGATCGGCCCGG
>QGVE01000070.1 GCA_003242675.1 Bacillota bacterium
GCCCAGGTGCTCGGGCGGAATGCCGATGCCCGTGTCCGTCACCGTCACCCACGCCGTCCGTCCCGAACCCGCCGGCCGGACGGCGCTCTCGCCGCCCGAGGCCGCCGTGTGCCAGCCGTCTTCACCGGGCGCAGCGAGTCCCGCCGGTTCCGGGCCGGCGCCAACCAACACTACGACGGAACCGCCGCGCGGCGTGTACTTGATGCCGTTTTCCACCAGGTTGCCCACCACGGCCTGCACCAGGTGCACCTCCGCCCGCACGGTCACGGGCGGACCGGGCCGCAGCTCCAGCCGCACTCCCCGCTCCGCGGCCACCGGCTCCAGGGCGTGCACCACTTCCGCCACCGCCGCGCACAGGTCGATGGGCTCGACCGCCATGTCCGCCTGGCTGCGGGCCTCCGCCCGCATGTCCAGCCGCGCGAGCTCCAGCAGCGAGTCGACCAGCCGGCTCGCCCGGTCGCACTCGTGCACGATGTCCGCCAGATGCTCCCGGTACACCGCCGGATCCAGGGAACGGTTGGTGAGCAGCGGCTCGGCCAGCGCGCGGATGGCCGCGATCGGGGTGCGCAGCTCATGGGACGCGTTCGCCACGAACTCCCGCCGCTGCCGGTCCAGCCGTCCCAGTTCCTCGGCCATGCGGTTGAACCCCCGGCCGAGGTCCAGCAGCTCGCTGCTCCCGGCGGGCACCACCCGGGCATCCAGCCGACCCCGGGCCAGGCGCGCCACGGCCTCCTGCAGCCGCACCAGCGGGCGGGTGAGATAGCGCGCGAGCATCACGCCGACCAGGACCGCGCCGAAGGCCATGGCGCCGGCAATCCAGCCCAGCTGCCGGAGCAAGTCCCGCTGCGCGTCCCGCACCGCGCCGACGTCTGCCGCGACCAGCACCGCCCCGATCTGCTGATCGCCGGCGAACACCGGGATCCCGGCGTACAGCACCCATTCGCCCCCGGGCAGCCGGCGGGTGCCCGTGGTCACCTGGCCGGCCAGGGCCCCCTGCACCTCCGGGTGCGTCAGCCGCTGTCCCACGAGCGGCGAGCCCGTCGTGACGTCGGCGACGACGACTCCGGCGCGATCCACCGCGACCGGCCGCATCCCGCTCTGCTGGTGGAAGCGGTAAAAGGCCAGCGTCAGCCCCTCCTGCGGGTCGGCCCAGTACTCGGCCGCGAGCCCGGCCGCGGCCTGCCCCCAGGCCAGGACGGACTCCCTGCGCTCCTGCATCATCCGGTTGCCCGTCTGGTAGAGCAGGAGCGCCCCGCTGCCGCCCAGGGCCAGGACCGTAACCAGCGCAAACGCCAGCGAGAGCTGGACGGCCAGCGGCCAGTGGCCCGGGCGCCTCACGGCTCGGCCTCCAGGTAGTAGCCCACGCCCCACTTGGTGCGCAGGTAGCGGGGCCGGGAAGGATCCTCCTCCAGCTTCTCCCGGATGCGCCGCACGTGCACGTCGACGGTGCGCTCGTCACCGGCGAAGTCGTAGCCCCAGACGAGGTCCAGGAGCTCCTGGCGGGTGTAGACCACCCCGGGGTGGCGGGCCAGGAGCTCCAGCAGGTCGTACTCCCGGGGCGTCAGGTCCAGCGGGCGGCCGGCCACCTCGGCCCGCCGCTGCCGGGGGTAGAGCACCAGGTCCCCCACCGCCAGCCGGGCGGTGCGGTCCTGCCGGTTGGCCGCCTCGACCCGGCGCAGGACCGCCCGGATGCGGGCGATCAGCTCCCGGGTGTTGAAGGGCTTGGTGATGTAGTCGTCGGCCCCCAACTCGAGGCCGAGGATCTTGTCGATGTCGTCCGCCTTGGCCGTGAGCATGATGATCGGCGTCATGCCGGCGGCGCGCACCTCCCGGCACACCGTGAGCCCGTCCACCTCCGGGAGCATCAGGTCCAGCACGATCAGGTCGAAGGCGCCTGCCCGGAACTTCTCCAGCGCCTCCCGTCCGCTCGACGCCGTGGTCACCTGGAAGCCCTCCTGCTCCAGGCTGAGCCGAAGGCCCTTGACCAGGCCCGGCTCGTCATCCACGACGAGGATGTGGGGCACCAAAGGTCACCTCCTGCCGGCGGCAGTCGCTCCGCTGTCCTGCCGGCGGTGTTCTGCCAGGGTCCTCACGCCGGCCAGCCCGGGTCTACCCGGCCGCGGCGAGGTACGCCGCATCCGCCACGAGCCAGACCCGCACGGGCACCAGGACCCAGGTACAGATTGCCCAGATGTGGGCCGACACCTGTTCCCCCCTCACGGTGACCGCACCCCTCCTCAGCACCATCGCTCCGGCCCGCACAGGCGCACCGACCGCCACGGGCGCTGCGCACTCCCCGATGTGCCGTCACGATGGGCCCTGCTGGCCATGGGCGGCAAGCCGGAGGTGAACCCTGAGCCAGCCCGGCCCCTCCTCGGTCCACCCGCCGGGGGCGTCCACCGCCAGCGCCTCACTCTCGATCCGGAGCCGTCCGCCCTGCTCGACCGACGGCCGCCCGGGCAGCCGCAGCCGGAACCGCCTGCCCGCCTCGTCCCACTCCTCCAGGGAGAGCGCGTGGATCGTCACCCGCAGCCCGTCCGGGCCCACGGCCCCGCAGAACCGGGTGTGCAGCCTCCGGCCGGGGGAGATGTTCAGCAGGTTGGTCGGATCCCACATGAGGCCCTGGACCTCCGGCGGAAGAACGACCTCCACGGCAAAGCCGGGACCCCCCTCCAGCTCCTGCAGCAGCGCGGCGATCCGGGCCTGCCGCTGCGCCTCCGCCTCCTGCTCCGCCTCCAGCAGGGAGGCCAGTCCTTCGGTCACCACCACCTGGTTCACCGGCGGCAGCGGCTCGGTCAGGCTCTCCTCCAGGAGCCGCTGCAGGGAGCCGCCCGCCGCCCCGACCCGAGCCTGCCACCCGGGGGCCAGCCGGTCCAGCAGCAGCGCCTGCGCCGCACCGGTGTCGTAGAAGCGCCGGTAGGCGGCATGGCGGCCGCCCTGGTTGTACGTCCGCAGCCGCGCGACCAGCTCCTCCCGCGGCGCTCCGGCCCGCAGTTCCACGTAGGTGGGCGTCCCCTCCACCCACTCCACGGTCTGCTCGTACACCACGACGTCCCCCCGGTTCATGCGGACCAGCTGCCGGTGCCGGTGCTGCCGCATGGAGACGAACGCCCCGGCGGCAGCGGGATTGCCTTCCAGCGCCCGGGCCAGGAGCCGGTTCTCCACGATGGCCATGGCGTTGTTGGCCGGGTCGTTCTCCGGATAGCTGGCCATGACCTGCAGGCTCGCCGCATCCATCCGGGGCAGGTCCGGAAAGGCCAACTGCTGGAACACGTGGAACGCCTCGTGCAGGATCAGGCGCGCGAGGCCAGCGTCGTCGGTCGGAGGCCGGTCCGAGAGGCTGACCAGCGCGGTGAGCTGCCCGCCCACGGGTGCGGCGGTGTTGCCCGCCATCTCGGGGCGGACGGGCCCCCGGTAAAGCGGCCGGCCCGCCACCTCCCCGGCGAGACGGTAGCCCTCGGGCGGGGCCGGGTGGCCGATGAGCCAGGCCTCCCGGGCGTCGTAGAGCAGAATCGGGATGGCCGCGAGATCAAACCCCGGCCAGAGAGCACCCTCTCCACACAGCCGGTGCGCCTCCGCGACGGCGGTACGGATCCGTTCCAGAGGAACCACCTCCCCGGCGCAGCCCACGCAGCGCCGCGCCTTCCTTGCCACAGTCGGCTACATGCTCAGCCGCCTGCGTGCGCAGTCACCTATGTGCTCAATGACCTGTGTGCCCGGTCGCCTGTATGCGCAATCACCTGTGCGCTCAGTCGCCTGTGTGCTCAGTCGCCCGTAAGCTCTACGCCTGTAGGCTCAATGGCCTGTGTGCCCGTAGCATGCCGGCGCACTCGCCTGCAGGATGCGTCCGCGCTGCGCAGCAAAGCGCCGGCGGGCGTCACTCCTCCGCGACGATGCGGTAGACCGCCCCGCCGCGGTCGACCACGTAGACCTCGCCGGCCTCGTCCTCGCCGAACGACGTGATGTTGAGGCCCGAGTCGAGCAGCCGGACGGACTCCCAGCGACCGTCCCGCTGCCGGAGCCCCCAGATGTGGCCCGTGCAGTAGTCGCCGTAAAGGTAGATGCCCGCCAGGTCGGGTATGGCCTGCCCGCGGTAGACGTAGCCGCCCGTGATCGCGCAGCCGCCCTCGTCGTGGGTGTACTCGGCCACGGGGAACACGGCCCCGGGCGCCTCACCCTCGGCGTACCGCCGGGAGCCCTCCCAGACCCGCCACCCGTAGTTCTCGCCGCCCGGGCTGTCCGCGGGCTGGAAGTTGACCTCCTCCACCGCGTTCTGGCCGACGTCCGCGATCCACAGGTCGCCCGTCGCCCGGTCGAAGCTGATCCGCCAGGGGTTGCGCAGGCCGTAGGCCCAGATCTCGTCCCGGCCCGGCCGCCCGACGAAGGGGTTGTCCGGCGGGATGCGGTACGGCCCGGGCTGGGAGAGGTCCAGCCGCAGGATCTTGCCCAGCAGGCTGTCCAGGTCCTGCGCCCGGTTTCCGGGGTCGCCGGCCGAACCGCCGTCGCCCAGGGCCAGGTAGAGGTAGCCGTCAGGCCCGAAGAGCAGCGCACCGCCGTTGTGGTTGGCGTGGGGCTGCTCGACGGTGAGCAGCACCTCCTCGGAAGCCGGATCGCCCCGGCGCGGGTCGCCGTCCCGCAGCCGGAACCGGGAGAGCACCGTGCGCCCGTCCGGACGCCCCGTGTAGTGGACGTAGAAGACCCCGCTCTCCCGGAAATCCGGGGCGAAGGCCAGCCCCAGCAGTCCCTGCTCGCTGCCGCGGCTCAGCACGCGGTCGGTAAGATCAAGGAAGGGCTCCGGCAGCAGTGCGCCGCCCGCCAGCACCCGCACCCGTCCCGGCTGCTCCAGGATGTACAGCCGGCCGCTCCCGTCGCCGGCGTGGGTGAGGTAGAGGGGTCTGTCGAGCCCGTCCGCCACCTTCTCCAGCCGGATCCGCGCCTCCCTCCGCGCGGGAGCCTGCCCAGGCTCCTGGCCGGGTTCGGGCCCGGCCTCTCGGCCGAGCTCTTGGGCAGGCCCCTCCGTGGGGCCCTGCTTCGGTTCCTGCACGGGGCCCTGCGCCGGGCTGCACCCCAACAGCACCAGCAGGAGCAGGGCCAAAAGGCCGTGCACATGCGCGCCCACATCCAACCCTCCCCTCGGCAGCTCTCCTCAGCGTTCTCCTCGCCGCCTGTTGCTCGAAGGAAGTCCCGTCATGCGTCTCCCGAACCCCCCGGGCCTTCCTCTGTCCCGGCCGTGCATCCGGCGCGCTGCGGCATCCCGCGGCCCGGCTCAGGGCAGCTGCCCGGCCACCCAGGCGGCCAGCGCGAGCTGGGCGGCGAGGAGGCCGGGCACGCCCAGCGCAAACAGGGGCTTCCGGGTCTTGTGCCGGATCAGGTAGATGCCCAGCAGGGCCCCCGGCCCGCCGCCCAGGGCCGACAGCCAGAGCAGTGTGCGCTCCGGCACCCGCCGCCCCCCGCGGCGGGCCTGCAGCTTGTCCCAGGCGTAGGTCAAGAATACGAGCAGGTTATAGAGGATGAGCGTCAGCACCGGCGCCTCCGCCCGTCCCGCGGGCCATCCCTTGACGGCCTTCACCCCCTCCGCTACGGTAGAATTCGGCTGACTGTCCCTTCCCACCGCCCACAACTCACGACCCACTGCTCAACGAGGAGGTTCCCCCGGTGGCCATCTACGCAATCGGCGACCCCCACCTCAGCCTGGCCGTCAACAAGCCCATGGACATCTTCGGCCCCCGCTGGGCCGACCACGCCGCGCGCTTCCTCCAGAACTGGGAGGCCACGGTGGGCCCGGACGACTATGTACTGATCCCCGGCGACATCTCGTGGGGGATGACCCTCGCCGAGGCGCTGCCGGACCTCATGGAGATCGACCGGCTGCCGGGGCGCAAGCTCCTCATCCAGGGCAACCACGACTACTGGTGGCAGTCGCTGAAGAAGCTGCGGGAGCTGCCGCTCCGGACCATTACCTTTATTCAGAATGACGCTGTGCTGCTGCCCGAGGGTTCTGTGCCCGGGGTGGAAGGGCGGGTGGCGGTCTGCGGCACCCGGGGGTGGATCACCCCCGGCGACCGGGCCTGGAACGAGGACCCCGCCCACAACGAGAAGATCTACCGGCGGGAGGTCGGCCGGCTGCGCCTCTCGCTGGAGGCCGGCCGCAAGCTGGGCGCGGACCGGTACATCGTGATGCTCCACTACCCTCCGGTGGCCGACGACCACGCGCCCACGGAGTTCACCCGGGTGCTGGACGAGTGGGGCGGCGTGCTGCTCTGCGTCTACGGCCACCTGCACGGCCCCAGCGCGCCCCACCGGGCGCTGCAGGGGCTGTTCGGCTCCGTGCGCTACCGGCTCGTCGCGTGCGACGCCCTCGACTTCACGCCGCTCAGGCTCTTCCCGGAGGGCGGGGACGTGGCCGCAGAGGGCGGCCTGTGCTAAGATAAAGACACAACCCGCTCCAGGAAATGAGGATGGCCATGGCTACCCCGAGCATGGAAGATTACGTCGAGAAGATCTACGAACTCATCCAGTCGAAGGGCTACGCCCGGGTGAGCGACATCGCCACGGAGCTGAACCTGCAGCCCTCTTCCGTCACGAAGATGGTGCAGAAGCTCGCCGAAGCGGGTTATATCCATTACGAACGCTACCGCGGGCTGGTCCTCACCCCTGCGGGCTTGATGCTGGGTGAGCAAATGAAAGGCCGGCACACCATGCTGGCGGAGTTTCTCCGCACCATCGGCGTGCCGGAAGAGGTCATCGAGGTGGACGTGGAGGGCATCGAGCACCACGTCAGCCCGGCCACCGTGCGCTGCATACAGGACCTGACCTCGTTCCTGCAGGAGAACGAGGACGTCCGCGCGGCCCTGGACGCCCACCGGCGGCGCCGCCGCGCGCTGGAAGAGGCCAGGCAGGCGGAGCGGGAGCCGGCCGAGGCCTGACGCGGCCGCTAGGCCGTGAGCTCCGGCTCGCGGCGCTGCTGGACGCGCGCCCGCACGCTGGTCCAGCACCACCCGGCGGCAAAGAGCAGCAGCAGGGCGGTGGTCGGGAAGACCCAGCGGATGCCCAGCCGGTCGCCCATCACGCCGCCCAGAGGCGGCCCCAGCATGGCCCCGACGTTGAACGCTGACTGGTGGAGGCCGAACGCCTTGCCCCGCTGGTCCCGCGGGACCGTTCCGGCGATCAGGGCGGAGATGCCGGGGGTGACGGCAGCCAGGGCGAGGCCCGCGAGCAGGCGGAAGATGCCCATGCCCAGGCCGCTCTGCACGAAGGCCTGTGGAATCGTGAACAGGGCGCCGGCCAGAAGGCCGATCGTGACCGTGGTCGTGTAGCCCCACCGGTCGCCGAGCCGCGCCCACACCGGCGCGGCCACCACGAAGGCGATGCCCGGCACCGCGTAGATGACGCCGGCCATCCAGTTGGGGCTGCCGGACCCCAGCAGCTCGCGGATGTAGGGGATCAGGACCGGCTCCATCGCCGACTGCGACATCTGCAGGAGCAGGGCCATGGTCAGCACGGCGAGCAGCGGCCCTCCCTGCAGCACCTGCCGCATGTCGCCCAGCAGGTGCACCTCCTGCTGCGCCTTCCGCTGGAACCGCTCCCGGACGGCGAACAGCACCAGCAGGGTCGCGGCGTACACGGCCACGCCGCTCAGGGCCATGGCGTTGCGGATGCCGATCAGGTCGGCGAGCAGTCCGCCGAGCATCGGCCCGATGATCGATCCGGCCTGGCTGCCCGTCGCCACCAGCGACAGCGCCTGGCCGATGTGCCGCTCCGGGGTGGTCGTGGCCACCAGGGCCGTGGCCGTGGGGATAAAGCCGGTGAGCGCGCCGATCATCATGCGGACGCCCAGCAGCTGATACGGGTTGCGCACGAAGGCCATGAGCACGTAAGAGGTGCCCAGGAAGACGCCGGCGCGGATCATCATCGCCTTGCGGCCCCAGCGGTCGCCCAGCGCGCCCCAGAGCGGGGCGGTCACCGCCGAGAAGCCGGAGTTGACTGCGCCAAGGATGCCCGCCCAGACGGTGTAGCCCACCGTCACGCCCAGCTCTTCGCTGAGGAAGACCGGCATGAAGGGCATGACCATGGTCCAGGCCGCAGACGCAATAAAGACCGCTGTCCAGAGGACGAGTACGTTTCTCTGCCACGACTCCATCGCTACATGGCGCCTTCTTTCGGTGCGATAGTAAACACCGTTGACGAATTGACTATAGAACAGATTTCCGGGATTGTCTACGGGCAGCGCGGGAAAATGCGCAACCCGGCAGGAAATCCAACATGAGAGGTCGAAAGATTTAGGGATTTGAATGCTCGGAAAAGGAGAGAGCCGTCTTGGCCGAAAAGCTGACCCAAGCCGAAATCGACGCCCTGGTTGCCAGCCTGCTGGCCGCAGAGAACGCCGAAAAGAAGGCTGCGGAGCCAAAGGCCGGCCAGGAGTCGCCTGCCCCCGCCTCCCCTGCCTCTGCCGCTGCCGAACAGCCGGCGCAGGCGGCCCCGGCGGATTTTGCGTCGATCCAGGACCTGGGCCCCGTGACCCAGGAGGAGCTGGACGCCGCCGTGGCGGCTGCGCGCGCCGCCAGGCAGTCGGCGAGTGGTGCAGTGGCCGCGGAGATCGCCGTGACGGCGACGCCCGCCGCGCCGGCCGGCTCGTCCCTGCAGAGCCCGGCGCCCACGCCCGCCCAGCCCTCCGCCCCGGCGGGCAAGGCCGGCACTGCGCCCGCGATGCGCCTCCCGCCCGGGCTGCGCGGGGTGCTGCTCGACATCGAGCTCACCCTGAGCGTGGAGCTCGGCAAGGCCCGGCTGCCGCTGGGCGAGATCCTGTCCATGGGGCCGGGCTCGGTCATCACCCTGGACCGGATGGCCAGCGAGCCCCTGGACGTGAAGGTGAACGGCCTGCCGGCGATGAAAGCGGAGGTCATCGCCATCGGCGAGAAGTACGGCATCCGGATCGTGGAGTCCAGGCTCCCCAACTACGCGGCGGCCTCGTGATGGCGGTTCGCGCGGCGATCGGGCGGTGCCCGGTGAGGCACCGCCCGCCTTCTTTCTGTGGTCGGCGCGATCCAGCACCGGCAGCGCCGCGGTCGTGGCGTGAGGCGGGATGAGCCGCGGGTCCGCGGGGCCGGAGCCTTTCAGCGCGAAAAGCGGCCACCCAAATGGCGACCGCTTCTCGAAGGTGCGCGAACGGAAACTGCTTACTTGTCCGGGGGGACAAGCCGGGCGCCGCAGTACGGGCAGACCCGCGGCCGGAACTCCACCCCCAGCCCCTTCTGGCACGCCGGGCAGCGCCAGTCCCGCCAGATGACGAGGAGGGCACCGATCAGGACCACCAGCAGGGTGATCATCCCGTACCGGTCGCCGAAGATCTGGCCGATCGCCGAAGCGCCGACGAACATCAGCACCGCTGCCGCAATCAGGGTCGCGATGAACCGGCGCCGCCTTTGTTCAACCAGCTGCCACATCTCTTCCGGTGTCACTCGGCAGGCCCCCTCCTGTCAAGCTACACCCATAAACACTATAACCCATTAAACTTTGCCAATTCAATTGGGATGGGCCACCAGCCTCTACACCCGACTGACGCCAGCGGCTGCAAGGATTACGTAACACGTAACTTTGCTCATGCGAAAAATTACGCTGAAGGTCGTTTTCCTCCCTGCATCCAATTATGGGAAATAAACCGCTCGACGTTGGAGGCGAGTGGAGGATGCGTTGGACGATCGGCAGAAAGTTCGCGGCAGCCGCCACCTCCGTGCTCTCCCTGCTGCTGCTGGCGGGCGGCCTCGGCTTGCGGGCCCAAGCCATCCAGCGGGATCACTACGACAGGCTGGCCAACGACCTGCGGATGGCCCAGGTCCACAGCGCCCGGCTGGAGGCGGCCGTGCGGGGCCAGGCCCAGTCCATGCTGGGGTACGCGGTCGGCATGCCCAACGCGCAGACCGACTACCTCACCTACCTGGCCGAGACCCAGGGCGCCGTCTCCCTGCTGGAGGCCCGTGCATCCGGCGACGCGGAGCTCGCCAACCTGGTGGGCAGCGTGCGCGACGCGGGCCAGCGCTTCGACGCACACGCCCAGAAGACCTTCCAGATGAACGCCGAGGACGCCCATGACGCCCTGCCCACGCTCACCGCGCGGCTGAGCGAGTACCGCTCAGCCGCGCAGGCGGTGTCAGGGTACTTGGAGAAGCTGGCCAACGACGTGGTGCGAGCGGCTGACCAGGAGGTCCAGCGCATCCAGTACATCGCCATCCCGCTGGTGTGCGTGAGCCTGCTCCTGACCGCCGTGGTCGCAACGATGCTGGCCCGCGGGATTGCGGGCCCCCTGGGACAGGTGGCGCAAGTGGCCGGCCGGGTGGCCGACGGCGACCTCACGGTCCCAGAGGTGAAAGTCGAGACCCAGGACGAGATCGGGATGATGGGCCGGTCGGTGAATGCGATGGTGCGCGGCCTGCGCGCCCTCATCGCCCAGGTCGCGGAGTCCGGCCAGCAGGCCACCCAGTGGGCGGAAGAGCTCAGGAACACCACGGCGGCCATGTCCGAATCGTCCCGCCAGGTGGCCGACGCCATCAGCGAGATCGCACAGGGCACGGCCACCCAGTCGCAGGCGGCGGCCGCCAGCCTGCAGCAGGTGCGGGAGCTGCGGCAGGCCATCGGGCAGATTGCGGCCGGGGCCCAGCGGCAGGCCCAGCAGGCGGAAGCGGTGGCCGCCGACGCCCAGCAGATGATGAACAGCCTGAGCGACGTGGCGGAGAAGTCTGCGGTGATGCGGCAGATCGCCGAGCAGACCCTTTCCACCGCGCAATCGGGCAAGCGGGTGGTGGACGAGTCGCTGTCCGCCATGCAGGCCATCCGAAGCAGCGTGCAGCACTCCGCCGAGCTGGTGGCCAAGCTGGGCGACCTCTCCGGCCAGATCGGGGTCATCACCGATGCCATCACCGAGATCGCGGATCAGACCAACCTGCTCGCCCTCAACGCCGCCATCGAGGCCGCCCGCGCCGGCGACCAGGGCCGGGGCTTCGCCGTGGTGGCCGAGGAGGTCCGCCACCTGGCGGAGCGGGTCGCCTCCTCCGCCGGCGACATCGCCCAGCTGATCGACCAGATCCGCACGGCCACGGCCCGGGCCGTGAGCGGAATCACCGAGGTGCGCGAGCAGGTGCAGAAGGGCGCCCGGCTGGCGGAGGACGGCGGGCGCGCCCTGCAGGAGATCGTGGGGATGGTCGAGGAGACCACCGGCCATGTGACGGCCATCTCCGAGGCGTCCACGCGCCTCGTCACGGTCAGACAGGGCATTCAGAAGGCCATCGACGAGATGGCGGCCATCTCCGGCGAGCACACCGCCGCGACCGAGGAGATGGCGCGCACCGCCCAGCTCGTCGCGGAGGCCTTTGAAACCATCGCCGCCACGGCGGAGCAGACGGCCGCCGCCAGCCAGAAGGTCGCCGCCTCCTCCGAGGAACTGACCGCCGGCATCGAGCAGGTCAGCCACTCCGCGCGGCAGCTCGCCGACCTGGCGGGGGAGCTCGGCGGGCACATCGGGCGGTTCCGGACGTGAAGGGACAGCATGGCTAACGCCATCGGCCGCCGCTGGCGCACCAGCGGCGGCTGTTTCCTTGTCGCTGTCTGCACACTAGATGTATCCCACGAGACGGAGCCGACGAGTCCCGGCCCTCGTCACGGGTCGGCGCATTACAGGCTTCCGCGCCGGCCGTGGCCTTGACGCTCTTCTGGCACCAAAGTACAATATGGGAGTTCCTTGTGCTCACATCGCCGTGCCGCACCCGGTGCGCACGGCACTTTGCTGTTCGAAAGGGCGGATCGACACCGATGCTTGCGACCAACCAGAGCCCGCTTTCCGCTGAGATCCGCCGCCGGCGGACCTTCGCCATCATCTCGCACCCGGACGCGGGCAAGACCACCCTCACGGAGAAGCTCCTGCTCTACGGCGGGGCGATCCGGCTGGCAGGTGCGGTGAAGGGCCGCAAGGCCGCCCGGGCGGCTACGTCGGACTGGATGGAGATCGAGCGGCAGCGCGGCATCTCGGTCACCACGTCGGTGCTCCAGTTTGAGTACGGCGGGTGCATGGTCAACA
This sequence comes from Bacillota bacterium, assembly GCA_003242675.1. Next base: position 12,068 of record QGVE01000070.1, read on the forward strand.
TCCTGGACACGCCGGGCCACCAGGACTTTTCCGAGGACACCTACCGCACGCTGGAGGCGGCCGACTCGGCCGTCATGCTGATCGACGCCGCCAAGGGCGTGGAACCCCAGACGATCAAGCTGTTCCAGGTCTGCAAGATGCGGGGCATCCCCATCTTCACCTTCGTCAACAAGCTGGACCGGGAGGGCAAGGACCCCTTCGCCCTCATGCAGGAAATCGAGGACGTGCTGGGCATGCGCACCTGCCCGATGAACTGGCCGGTGGGCATGGGCTCGACCTTCCGGGGCGTCTACGACCGGCAGAAACGGCACGTGGAGCTGTTCGACAACCGGGACCACGGCCAGACCAAGGCCCGCGTGCAGACCACCGGCGTGGACGATCCGGCGCTGACGGCCCTCCTCGGCGAGGACCTGCACCGGCAGCTCATGGAGGAGATCGAGCTGCTGGACGTCGCCGGCGATCCCTGGGACTTCGACCGGTTCCGCCGGGGCGACCTCTCCCCCCTCTTCTGGGGTTCGGCCCTGACCAACTTCGGCGTGCAGTCCTTCCTCGAGTACTTCCTGCAGCTCGCCCCTTCCCCGGCCCCGCGCCTGGCCGGCGACCGGCTGATCGACCCGGAGGAGCCCCGGTTCTCGGCCGTCGTGTTCAAGATCCAGGCCAACATGAACCCGGCTCACCGGGACCGGGTCGCGTTCCTGCGCATCGTCTCGGGCCGGTTCGAGCGGGGGATGGAAGTCTATCACGTCCGGCTGGGCAAGAAGGTCCGGCTCTCCCAGCCCCAGCAGTTCATGGCGCAGGACCGGCAGATCGTCGAGGAGGCCTACGCCGGCGACATCATCGGCGTGTTCGACCCCGGCATCTTCCGCATCGGCGACACCCTGTGCACCGGCGAGCCCATCGCCTTCGAGGGCATCCCCACATTCTCCCCGGAGCACTTCGCCCGGGTCCGCTTCAAGGACGCGATGAAGTCCAAGCACTTCCGCAAGGGGCTCGAAGAGCTGACCGAGGAGGGCGCCATCCAGGTCTTCTACGCGACCCAACCCGGCCACCCCGATCCCATCCTCGGCGCCGTGGGCGAGCTGCAGTTCGACGTGTTCCAGTACCGGATGCAGCACGAGTACGGCGTGGAGGTGACCCTGGAGCGGCTGCCCTACGAGGTCGCCCGCTGGGTGGAGGGCGAGGGCTACCAGCCCCGCCGCTTCTGGGGCACCGACACGATGGCCGTCACCGACCGGGACGGCCGGAACGTCCTGCTCTTCCGGAACGAGTGGACCCTGCGCTACGTCATGGAGCAGAACCCGAA